>CAMDJM010000104.1 GCA_945900785.1 Akkermansia muciniphila | reverse complement strand
ACTTTGTCGCGGGGCACTCCATGGATTTTCTCCAAGGCATCCAGGTCAAGGGAGCGCAGGCCGGCTTCGAATTCCGCCCAGTTCTCGCAACGCTCGGTGATGAATTTCCGGTCCACCTTGCCGGACTCGAGGATGTAGTAGGCGAACATGTTCAACAAGGCGACGTTGGTGCCGGGACGGAGCTGCAGGTGGTGGGTGGCGTAGGGAACCAATTCGATGACGCGGGGATCAATGATGATGAGAGGCACGCCTTTCATGGCGCGCTGCTTGATCTTGGAGCCGGTGACCGGGTGGCCTTCGGTGGGGTTGGCACCGATCACGAGGATGCACTGGGTGTATTGCAGGTCGATCACGCTATTGGTGGCAGCGCCGGTGCCAAAGGCTTTCTGCATGCCCCAGGCGGTGGGGCTATGGCAGACACGGGCGCAGGAGTCGATGTTATTCGTGCCAAAGACGGTGCGGATGAACTTCTGCATGAGGTAATTTTCCTCATTGGTGCAGCGCGCGGAGCTGATGCCGCCCACCGCGTTGCCGCCGTGTTCCTCTTTGATGCGGGTCAGATTTTTTGCGATGTAATCGTAGGCTTCGTCCCAGGTGGCTTCCTGGAAGTGACCGTTATAGCGGATCAGCGGGGTGCGCAGGCGGTCCTTGTGCTTGACGAATTTGAAGGCATAGCGGCCTTTCAGACAGGTGTGCGCATGGTTCACGGCGGAGTCCAGAGGGGCCTGGATGCTGAGCACTTCGTTGCCTTTGGTGGCAATGGTCAGATTGCAGCCCACCCCGCAGTAGGTGCAGATGGTGCGGGTCTTTTTCGTGGCTTCGATGCTCTTGGAGGCGAAGACGTCGCTGATGGCCGAGGTGGGGCAGGCCTGGGAACAGGCCCCGCAGGAGACGCAGGGGGAGTTTTCGAAGGTGGTGTCCAGCCCCTTGATGATGCGGGCGGCAAAGCCCCGGCCATGCATGGAAAGCACGTGCTGGCCCTGGATTTCATCGCAGGCCCTGACACAGCGGGAGCAGTTGATGCACTTTGACAAATCACTGGTCATGTAAGGATGCGAGAGATCCTTTTTCCGGTCAAGATGGTTGGCTCCCGCCGGATAGCGCACGCTGCGGATGCCGACTTTGGCGGCGACGGTTTGGAGTTCGCAGTTGCCATTCACCTCACAGGTCAGGCAATCCAGCGGATGATCCGTCAGGACCAGTTCCACGATGTTCCGGCGCAGGTTCCTGACTTTGGGGGACTCCGTGAATACGTGGACTCCCGCAGTGATAGGGGTGTGGCAGGAAGCGACCACGCGGCGGGGCCCATCGGCCTGCTGGGCCACCTCCACGGAACAGACGCGGCAGGCTCCATAGGGATCCAGTTGCGGCGCATCGCAGAGCGTGGGGACATGGCCCCGGCCGTTGTAGCGGTCCACAAATTTGAGCAGGGTATCCCCCGGTTCGAAGCCGTGGGCTTGTCCGTCAATGTAGGCGATGCGGTCGGGAGGAAGGGTCGTGCTCATAGGGAGGGGAAGTCAGGGTAAATAGGTTGCGGGCGGGCTCAGGGGGCTTTGAAATAGCCAGCCATTTCGTCATGGAAGTATTGCAGGGCGTTTTTGATGGGCAGGGGAACTCCCCCGCCGAGGGCGCAGAGGCTGGTCACTTCCATGGTTTCCAGGAGGTCACCGATCAGTTCCCGGTCAATCTTATAACTGCTGTCACTGCGGGCCTTGGCGATCAATTCCTTCCCGCGCGTCGATCCCAGCCGGCAGGGGAAACATTTCCCGCAGCTTTCATCCGCCGTGAATTGGAACAGATGCTCGATGTAGGCGATCATGGGGAAGGATTCCGGGATGCTGACCACTCCGGCATGGCCGAGGAGGAAGCCGGCGTTTTTGAAGCTCTCGAAGTCCACCGTGAGGGTGCCGATGCGCGATACGGGCACGATGCCTCCCAGCGGGCCGCCCACCTGAATGGCTTTGACAGGCCCCTTCCAGCCTCCGGCAAGGTCGATCACCTCCTGCAGGGGCGTGCCCATGGCCACTTCGTAGATGCCCGGCCTGACAAAATGGCTGTCCAGCGAAAGCAGCTTCGGGCCGGTGCTCTGGGCGGTTCCGATGCCCGCCCAGGCCTTGCCCCCCATGGTGAGGATGGCGTGGAGATTGGCAAAAGTCTCCACGTTGTTCAGGATGGTAGGCCGCCGGAAAAGCCCCTCCACGGTGGGAAAGGGCGGACGCACCCTGACTTCCGGGCGCTGCCCTTCGATGCTGGCGAGGAGCGCGGTTTCCTCTCCGCAAATGTAGGCTCCCGCGCCCTTGATGGTTTTAAAATTGAAATTGAACCCACTTCCCAGGATGTCCTGGCCGGTCAGTCCGGCGCGTTGCAGTTCAGCGATGGCTTCGTTGATGATCCTGACGGAATCCGGATACTCTGCCCGGATGTAGAGGACGCCGGTTTCCGCCCCGGCAAACCAGCCCGCCACCATCATGCCCAGGAGCACGCTGTGCGGCTGCTGTTCCATGAGATACTTGTCAATGTAAGCACCGGGATCTCCCTCGTCCGCATTGCAGACGATGTATTTCACAGGCCCGGATGCCTCGCGGCAGCTCTGCCATTTGAAATGCAGGGGAAAACCCGCCCCGCCACGGCCGCGCAGGCCGGAGTCCTTCAGTTCCGCCTGGAGCCACTGGCGGTCCTGGGTGAGGAGGGCGCGGAAGGGCTGATAGTAGGCCTCCACGCCCGGGAAGGGCGCGGTCAATTGCGCGGGCTGAAGATGGGAGACCACCGCGTAGCGGTCCTCTGCATCGCCGGTGCCGGATTTGAAAAGATCCGTCAGGGCCTGCGGGGACTGGCCGGAATAATTCCGTCCCTCATACTGAAAGGCACCGCCCTGGTGGCAGCGCCCGAGGCAGCAGATGTGCCCGATTTCCTCCGGCTTGAAATGGGTGCCCAGGGTTTCGTGCAGTTTCTCCTGCGTCCCGGCGCACAGGCAGGCGGATCCATTGCAGAGAAACACTTTTTTGCCGGCGTTTTCCTTTTTCAGAAAATCATAAAAAGACACCGCTCCCAAGGTGATGGCGTCCCCGAAAAGTGACGCCTCCCCCAGCTTCCGGACGACCTCCGGATGCTCGGCAGAGCCATCCGTTTCCGCTGCCTGCACCATGCGCTCGAACAGGTTTTGGCTGGTGCCTTGACGGAAGGAAAGGGAACTAAGGTTTCGGGACATGCAGAATAAGAAAGAAAATTGGGCCTAGAGCTATCGGGCACCCGGTAATTTGGCAATAAAATCCCTCGGTCCCCGCCATCTTTTTGAATTTTCCGGGGCAAAAACCCCGTCTTTGCGTATGCCCGGGGCAGGACTACGGTGCGTCAATCCATATATTCTAATGTCCAAAACCGAAACCGCCCCCCTCACCGTCTGGCTGGTGGAAGACTATGCCCCGTTCCGCAATACGGTGTCCCGTCTGCTCAATGGCACGCCGGGCATGGCCTGCACCCACATTTTTGCGACGGCGGAGGACGCCCTGCGGTCCCTGAAGTCCCAGACCAGGCCCGCCGCCATCCTCGTGGACGTGGGCTTGCCAGGCATGAATGGAATCGATTTCCTCACCGTTGTGCGCGAAACCGCCCCCGAGACCCGGGTGATCATCCTGACGGCTTTTGAGGATGACGACAAGGTCTTCAAGGCCATCTGTGCCGGTGCCGCCGGGTATCTCCTGAAGAGCGCAGATGCCACCCAGATCACCACCGCGATCCGCGAGGCCGATGCCGGCGGAGCCCCCATGACGCCCAGCATTGCCCGTCGCGTCCTCGAAATGTTCAGCCGCATGGCCCCGGCGAAAACGGACTACGGCTTGAGCGAGAGGGAGAAGCTGGTGCTGGAAAAAATGGTGGAGGGCCTGACCAAAAAGGAAATCGCCAACGTCCTGGACATGAATTTTCACACCGTGGATGCCGCGCTGCGCAGCATTTACAGCAAGCTGGAGGTCAACACCCGCACCGGCGCGGTGGCCAAAGCGCTCAAGGAAAAGCTGGTCTGACCGCGCTTGCCCGTCCCGGAAACCCGCGCCTTTTTGGCGGATGATGCGTCAGACCTTTTGCCTTTTGCTCGGATTCATCTGCGCCACAGGCCGCACCCCTGCGGCGGAACACGGCTATGCGGCTACGGTCCATCCCCTGGCTACGGCAGCAGCGCTGGAGGCCATGAAATCCGGGGGCAATGCTGTGGACGGTGCCATCGCGGCGGCGGCCATGCTCGGTGTGGTGGATGGACATAACTCCGGCCTGGGTGGTGGCTGTTTTTTCCTGATCCAGAAGCCGGATGGCAGCTTCCTCTGCCTGGATGGGCGGGAAAAAGCCCCGGCCGCTGCCAGCCGGGCAATGTTTGTCAGGGACGGCAAGGCGGTGCCGGCGCTGTCCCAGGAAGGGCCGCTCGCCGTGGCGGTGCCAGGATGGCTGGCTGCGCTCAGCGAAGCCGCCCGCCGCTGTGGTCAGCTTCCGCTGGGACGTGCCTTCGAAGCCGCCGCCAAGGTCGCCGCCGAAGGCTTTGTGCCGGATTCGGGATTTGCCGCCCGCTTGGAAAAATGGCGTCCGGTGATCGAAAAATACCCGGCCACCGCCGCCATCCTGCTGGCTCCCGCTGTAGTTGGAAAACACCGTCTCCCGGAACTGGCCGCCACCTACCGCTCCATCGCGGATGAAGGTCCCGCGTGGTTCTATCAGGGTCCCTTTGCCAGCAAAACAGCCGCCTGGATGAAGGAAAACGGCGGGCTGCTGACGGCAGCGGATTTTTCTTCCTATCAGGTGCCAAACCGCACCCCGCTGCGCACCACCTACCGGGGTTTTGAGATCGTGGGCTTTCCCCCGCCCAGCTCCGGAGGCGTGCATGTCGCCCAGATTCTGAACATCCTGGAAACCTTTGATATCGCGGCTCTGGAAGCTGGCTCAAGCCGCTTCATCCATCTGGTCACGGAAGCCATGAAACCCGCCTTTGCGGACCGCGTGTTTTGGCTGGGGGATCCGGATTTCACTCCGGTGCCACGCGGCCTGTCCACTCCCGCCTATGCCAGCAGCCTCGCGGAAAAAATCAATCCTGACAAGATGACGCCGGTGCCCGCCCATGGCAATCCACCCGGCGCAGGCCGCGACCTTTTTGAAAAACACACCACCCACTTTTCCGTGATCGACTCCGCCGGCTGGGCAGTGGCCTGCACCGCGACCATCAACTTCACCTGGGGCAGCTTTGTCACCATACCTGGCACCGGGGTCCTGATGAATAACGAAATGGACGACTTCTCCATCCAGCCCGGTGTGCCGAATGTCTTCGGCCTGATAGGCGGTGAGGCGAATGCCATCGCTCCAGGCAAGCGGCCTTTGTCCAGCATGAGTCCGACGATCGTCCAGAAAGACGGCCAGCCCGTGCTGGTGATCGGCGCGGCGGGCGGTCCCACCATCATCAGCCAAGTCGTCCTGGGGATCCTGCGCACCCTGGATTTCCACCAGACGCCGGCGGCCGCCCTGGGCGCTCCCCGCTTTCACCACCAGTGGCAGCCGGACCAATTGCGCCTCGAAGCCGCCGTGCCTGACGCCATCCGCGCTGACCTGGAAAAGCGGGGTCACCGCCTGCTGGTGGTGCCTGCCATCGGAGTTACCCAAGCCGTGGCCCGCCAAGCGGACGGCAGCTTCACCGGGGCCGCTGATCCCCGCGCGGACGGCACCGCAGCGGGATTTTGAGACATGTCAGGCGGAAGGAGTGCTGGTGGGAAAGTTCATGATATAACCGAAACCGCGCACGGTCCCGATCACCGGCGCATCCGGGCCTGACAGTTTTTTGCGGAGCCGCATGATGTAGATTTCCACCGTCCGGGTATCGTAATCATGGGCCCGCTCCCAGATGCGGCCGCACAGTTCATCCCGGGTGAAGACCCGGCCAGGGGATTGCATGAAAATGGCCAGGAGATCATACTCGCGGGGGGAGAGGGCGACGGTTTGCCCCCCATGCGTGACCCGGCGGCGCTGCGTATCCAGTTGCAGCCCCCCGCCTTGGACGATCTGCTCCGCCGTCGCCCCCTGACCGCGCCGCCCCATGCTGGCGACCCGGGCCAGCAGTTCCTCCATGGCGAAGGGTTTGGTCAGATAGTCGTCCGCCCCGGCATTCAGGCCAGCCACCCGGTCATTGATTTCCGAGCGCGCCGTCAACATCAGGGTCACCGGCCGCGGGCGCATCGCGTGCGCGGTTTTCAGCACTTCCAAACCGCTGCATCCGGGCAAATTCACATCCAGCACGAGGGCATCAAAGGAATCCACCTTCAGGGCGGCCAAGGCGGAAGTGCCGTCATGCCGGACTTCCACTTCGTGGCCCGCCCCTTTCAGGGCGCGGGCGACGTGGCGGGCGAGGTCGGTTTCATCTTCAACGTAGAGGATCTTCATGCAGGTGACAGGAGGGCTCAGGGATGGACCAACCGGAAGAACCCCCGGGTGGCAGGATTAGGCAAGGTGACTTCATGCATGCCATTGGCTTCCATGACGTCACGGACGGAGTCTACCCAATCCACCGCGCCAAGGCCAGCGGATTCCTGAAGGATCCATCCGGTGGATGCCGCCGGCCAGCAGACCCTCAGCGGGCCGTCCGGGGATATGACGAAATCCAAAGCCGGCTCCTCTTCCACCCTGACATCATCCAGCACCCAATAGAGCCCGGATTCCAGATAGGAGAACTTCAGATCACTGGCCGAGGCCTCTGCCGTAAAGGGCAGGCTGATATTGACCGGCGCATGGACCGGGCCATTTCCGAACCGCGGGTCCCCGTTGTTGAACACTCCCAGCTCATGCCCGCCGCAGGAAACCCGCAGCACGTTGCTCAGGGAGTTCGCGGCCTTCAGGCTGAAGGATAGCAGATAGCGTTTCCCCGGGCGGGTGCGCAGGGTCTGGCGCAGATGATGTTCCAGGGCACCGTGCGATGGTGTGCCCAGGGCAGCGGCCTGAATCCCTGAAGCCGCGGGACCGGCGAAGACCCCGCTAAAATTGGTGCCCGGCGTTTCCAGCGTCCAGCCGGTGAAATCCCCGGTTTCAAACCCGCCATTTTCCACCAGTCCCAGAGCCTCAATCGCAAAGTGGGCCACCAGGCTGCGATGGGTGGTCGCGGTGAATTCATAACTGTCATCCCGGCTGACTTCCACGCCCGCTGGGGTGGTCCAGTTCACAAAGGAATAGCCATCCCGGGCCCGGGCGCTGCAGGTCCAGGAGCTGCCCGCTGGAGCGGGGCCGGAACCCGTGACGATGCCGCCAGCGGCTGGCCCGGCAGCGACGCTAATGGTGAAGGCGGGGACAAAATGAGCCGTCAGGCTGCGGTTGGCCGTGGCGGTGAAGGCAAGGGTGCGGCTGGTGCTGATCACCCCGGCATCTTCCGTCCAGCCGGTGAAGACATAGTCAGGCTGCGCGGTGGCAGTCAGGATGACGGCCGTGCCATTCGCCTGGACGCCAGCGCCAGTGACGGTGCCACCCGCCGCCGGATCCGCCGAAACCGTGATGGTGCGCAGCGGGACATTGAAGTTGGCGACCAGATTCCGCACCGGAGCGGTGTCCGGACGGGCCCTGAAGGTGAAGCTGCCGGAAGTGCTCACGATGGTCCCGCCTTCTGTCCAGTTGGCAAAGGTGGCACCCGCCGCCGGGGTGGCGCTCACGGTGACATTATCCCCATCTTCAAACAGTCCGCCGCCGCTGGTGGTGCCCGCCAGTGCCGGCTGGGCGCTGGTGGTGATGGTGGCCGCCGGAGCAAAGCGGGCCGTCAGGTCACTGGGGGCGCTAACCGTGATGGTGTAGGAAGGCGAGGAACTTCGGTTGGACGTGCCCTCCAGCCAGCGCTTGAACATATAACCAGGATTGGGGACGGCAGTGACCGTGACCTGACGTCCGTCCGGGAAGACTCCGCCGCCCGCGGTGGTGCCGCCAGCGGCGGGCGTGGACCCGGTGCTGATGACCCGCAGACCATCCGATGGGGCGAAGTTAGCCACCAGGCTGCGCGCTACCGTGGCCGTGAAGGTGTAGCCTGGGCTTTGCGCCACCGCGAGACCGCTTTCCGTCCAGTTTACAAAGGCAAAACCATTGGCAGGCACTGCCGTTAGGGTGACGTGGGAACCATCCGCCCGGGACCCACCACCCGTGACGGTGCCCGCCGCCACCGGCAGGACCGCCGTGGTGATTTGCCAGGAAATCACAGAAACAAAATGCGCCTCAAGGCTGCGGTCTGCGGCCGCATTGAACGTGAGGGTGGGACTGCTGCTGACCGCTGCACCGTTTTCCGTCCAATTGACAAAGCCATACCCCGGCTGGGCCACTGCGGTGAGGGAAACCGCTGCCCCATCCGCCACCGTGCCCGCCCCGGTAATGGTGCCTCCAGCCACGGGCAGGGCGGCAGCGGTGATGACCCGCTGCACATTCAATTGGGCAAAGTGGGCGGTGAGCGAGTGATTGATCTCCATCGTCAGGGTGTAGCTGGCACTCTGGCTGACGACCTGCCCATTGTCCGTCCAATTCACAAACTGGTAACCTGCGGCCGGAACCGCCGTCACGGAAGCTTCCGCGCCGGCCGCAAAGGCCCCATCGCCCTCGGTCGTGCCGCCTTCCGCCGGGCTGGCCAGGGTATCCACCAGACTGCGTGCCACCAGGGCAGCCCCGGCTTCCACAATGGATAGGGTGTAGCTCTTCACCACGTCAGGGCCGACCCCGTCGGAGGCGCTCACCTTGAATTGGAATTCGCCCGTCACGTCAGGGGTGCCGGAGAGAATGCCGGTCACGCCGTCGAAGCTCATCCCGGCAGGCAAATCGCCCGTCGTCACGGTGGTGAAAGGCGCATTGCCAGCCACCACCACGCGGCGTTCCGGATAGGGGGCGTTCAGTTCACCTTCCTGCAGGTGATCGATCAGGCCCAGCTTCGCGTCCACATCCACGGCTGCCATCTGGGCTCCGGTGAATTCCCCCACCACTTCCAGTTCCGCCAGATTGTATTCGATCCCATTGGCGGTCGCGGTGCCAACGCCATGCACATGGTCCGGAGCCACCGTATCCGTCACCGCCTCACCGGTTTCGGTATCGAGTGGGCCGGTGTATTTGTAAAACTCGTAGCGGCAGGTCACCACTTCATCCCCGTCCGGCAAATCTTCCGGAGCCGCCGCCAGCTTGCCTTTTTTACCGCCATCGGCGGCGTTGAATTCCGTCTGGAGCAGCTCCCACTCCGCCTCCACTTCATCGGGCTCGCCATTTTTCCAATTCTTTTCGTCAGCATGATCCGGGTCATCGGACAACAGATCGCGCAGCTTCACTTCACCTTTGTTGTGGGAAGTGGTGCGGATTTCCTTGACCCAAAGGGCATCGCCGAATTCCTTGACGTGCACCGGCTCCGGCGGGGGCTGGATTTCTGCCAGCACCTGGGCCGGGGCCTGACCGATGGGCGGATAGTAATTGAACACCGGCGTGGCCACGTCCACTTTGGGTCCCCGGACCAGGTTCCCGGCCCCGTCATCCAATAGCCAAAAATATTTTACGAGGCCTACGGCCACGGAATAGCCCACGCCAAAGTGTTCCCCGCCGAAATTGATGGAGGGATTGGTGAACATGTGGCCATTGGTCGGGCTGATCGGACCGGAAGGGATCGCAGTATAGGCCGCCCAGGAACCATCGGGCTTTTTACCACTTTCCCAACGGATGCAGACCTTGGGATACAGGGGGTCCTGCAGGTGCTCCGTCAGTTTCGGCACGCCGTAGTGATTCCAACTGAAAGTGTAGGTGATATCACGGCTGCGGCAGTCTTCGATCTCGATTTCAAAGCCGTGGCACTCGGAGCCCGTGTCGTTCACCGTATCGAAATTATTGATGCTGCCGTAGGCGATACTGGCCTGGGCAGCAGGTGCGGCGAGGGCGAGCACCAGGCTGGCCAGAACAGAGCGCAGGGGGAGGTGAGAGGTTTTCATAAGCGTGTGTTTCACTCTTATCCTGCGGCAGCACTTCCGGCAAACCATGCGTAGTAACAGAACGTAAGGAAACCACGGGCCGCCTTTCCCCGGCCTGGGATAACAGAATGGATGCCCCGGCAGCAGACTGCGCTCTGGCTCTTGCTTCCGGGAAGGCATGGGGTGAAAATGACTTTACTTTTTCTTCATGCCCGACTCTGCCCATTCTCTCCTGCCCGATCCCGGGAATCCTCCCGGAACCGTCCCTGCCAAACCGGCAGGACCGGCGGCAGACTGGGGTTCGCTCTGGCGGCTGATCGTGGTGCAGACGCAGAATGCCTTCAATGACAAGGTGGCGCAATTCACCCTGCTGGGGATGGCGAAAGTCTTTTTGGACAAGGCCGCCAGCGGACGTTATGCGCATCTTGTTTCAATGCTGCTGGTGGTGCCTCTGTTGTTTTTCGCTCCGGTGGCGGGCTGGCTGTCCGACCGTTTCCGGAAAAGTCAGGTGGTGCGCTGGTCCAGCGTGGCGCAGTTGGTGCTGCTGTTGCTGATCGCCGTGGCCTTCGCGGCAGATTGGTTTTGGGTGGCGACGGCCCTGTTTTTCCTGCTGGCGCTGCAGGCGGCCGTGCTCCAGCCGGCCAAGGGCGGAGTGGTCAAGGAATATGTCGGGGAACGCTATATTGGCATGGCCTCCGGCTGGGTGCAGATGTCAGCGATTCTGGCATTTGTCAGTGGTCAATGGGTAGGAGGCAGGATTTTTGAGCACTTTTATGAAACCGGCCATCCTCCCGATGGCGGCATGGCAGCCTGCTGGACGATCCTCCTGATGGCCGCCGGTTCGGTGCTGATGGTAGTCCTTTCATGGCAAATGCAGGAGACAAACTCCCACACCGATGAGCCCTTCCGCCGTGGGATGATGACAGAGCATTTCCATCATCTTGGAGAACTGCTGCGGGTGAAAAAACTGAGGCTAACCGCCCTCGGCGTATCCTATTTCTGGTTTTCCTCGGTGATGCTCACCCTGATGCTGATCCAACTGGCCACACAGATCGAGCCGAATGAAGCCTCGCAGGCGGAACGCAGCGGGATGCTCTTTGCCTTTGTGGGGGCTGGGGTGGCGGCGGGCTGCCTCCTCACCGCGTGGCTCTCGGCGGAAAAGATCGAACTGGGCCTGGTGCCGCTGGGCGGGCTGGGGATGGCCGCAGGCGCGGTGGCCACCCTGGCGGTGGATCCGGCCGGCATGGTGTTCCGGGGCCTGATGTTTTGGGTCGGTGCGGCGAGTGCGGTTTTCCTGGTCCCGCTGAATGCCTACCTGCAGGACCTGCTGGCACCGCGGGTGCGGGGACGGATGTTATCCGCCGCCGGCCTGCTGGACGCCATGGCCATGATGGTCGCTATCATGCTGCAACTGCTCTGGATGAAGCTGGGCATCTCCGTTCTCTGGCAATTCGCCATTCTGGGCGTGCTTTGCCTGGCGACTTCCGTGTATGTGTTGAAAATCATCCCGCAGAATTTCCTGCGCTTCACCGTGCTGGGGCTGATCCGGGTGATCTACCGCACGCGCAGCCTGCACCTTGGCCGGGTGCCGGAGAAGGGCGGGGCCCTGCTGATCTCCAATCACGTGAGTTATGTGGATGCCCTGGTGCTTTCCGCCACCTGCGAGCGGGAAGTGGTGTTCACGGTATATGACGGCTTTTTCAATAACCCCTTTCTCAGCCGCTTCATGCACTTGTTCGGGGTGGTGCCGATCTCCGAAAAACGCGCCAAGGACGCCATCGTAACTATGGCTGAAGCCATTAAAAAGGGGCATCTCGTCTGCATCTTTCCGGAAGGCCAGATCACCCGGACCGGATTCATGAATGAAGTCAGGAAAGGTTTTGAACTGATCGCCCGCCGCGCCGGAGCCCCGGTGGTGCCAGTATACATGGATGCGTTATGGGGCTCGATCTTTTCCTTTGAAGGCGGGCGCTTCTTTTCAAAATGGCCGCGTCGCTTTCCCGTGCACCTGACGGCGGTTTGGGGTGAGCCGATCCCGCCGGATCAGGTCAGCGCGGAGGGCGCCCGGGCCTCCTTCCGCCAGTTGGCCTGTGAAGGCCTCCACGCCCGCCCGGAGGTGAACCGCACCCTGCGCCTCGCGGTGGCCGAGGGACTTTCCCACCGTCCCTGGCTGGCCTCGCTCGCAGATGCGGAGGGTGCCCAGGATCCGGGCCGGCGTCTCAGCCGGGGCACCCTGTTTGCCCAGGCGATGCATCTGGCCCGGCGCTGGGAGCCCTTCACCCTCGGCCGGGTGCTGGTGGTGCTGCCGGACGGCGCCGCAGCAGTGATCGTGGTGCTGGCCCTGAAATTGGCCGGAAAAGTGCCGGTGCTGCTGCCGCCTTCCCTGCTGAATGCTCCCGGCCTGACAGCCTTTCTGATGAAGGAAAATATTGCCAGCGCGGTGTCCCATGCCTCGCTCCGGGCGGGGTATCCTGACGCTCCCTGGCCGGATCATTTTCTGGACCTGCAGGCCGAGATCGAGGAGCTGGATGACCTGCAGATGCTGGGCGATTTTGTCTTTGCGGCGCTCGCCACGGAAACCCTGCGCCGCCTCCGGGTGGATTGGCAGGACGGGCAGGATGGCTCCGGTTGGATTTCCCGGGCTGCCGATGAAACGCTCAACCTGACCCTGCTGCCGGACCGCACGCTGCTGGCCCAGGTGGAAATGCTGCGGGGCGCGGATTTGCTGCGCCAGACGGACCGGGTGCTGAGCAGCATGCCTTTGGCAGGAGTGGGCGGCCAGGCCTTGTTATGGACCTGCCTGATCCGGGGCATTTCCCTCGTCCTGGCCCCGGAACAGGCGGACTCCGCCACCGGATCCGCCTGGCGCGCCGAATATGAGCCCACGGTGGCTGCCGGCAGCCCTTCGCTCGCTGCCGCCCTCAGCGCGCCCGGCCCTCCGCTCCGGCTTTTCCTCGACTGGTCCGCCCATGACGAACCGATGGATGCGGCTGCCGCCGCCGCGCTGACCGCCGCTACCGGAGCCATCGTTTGCCAGGGATTGGCCAACGAATCCTCCGGCACCCTGACCGCCATCAGCCTCCCGGATCCTCCACTGGCTACCCGCACTGCGGAGCCGCAAACCGGTCGCCAGGCCGGCAGTCCAGGCCGGATTTTACCTGGGATGCTCACAAGGGAGCTGCCCCCGGGCTGGGAGATTGATGAGGCCGGCTTTCTACGCCGGGTTCTGTGAGGGATCTTCCGGAATGAGGGGAACGCCCGCCACCGGGGACCAGGCAGGGCGTAGAGCCGCCCGGGCCGCCCGGCGGGCCTGCCATGCTGCGGTATACAGAAACTGGGGAAATCCCATCACAATACCCAGCACCAAGCCACCCGCCCGTTCGATGAAGGGATTGATCGTCAAGCTCTGGCTGAGAAAGGCCAGCAGCGCGTTGAAGGGCAGAAAAGCCAATTCCACCGGCCATGTCCTCACCTGAACCAGACCACGGGCCGCCCGGAACGCCACCACAACCGCTGCGGCAAACATCAGGAGATAGGAAATGCCGCCGAGCACCCCCCCGGAGAAGACCGCATACGTCCAGACGGAGTGGCCGGGAAAGCGCACATCTGCCGTTTCGGCGCGGAACTCATCCTCGTGTCCGTAGGTATACTCCACCAGCTCCACCGTATACCTTTCGTCCCAGTAATATGGTGCCCCGAGCCCCTTGCCGTAAATCCAGGTGAGCGGTTCCTGGTTCAACAGATCATAGAATGACCTGGTTTCGGCATATCGCGTGAGGGCACTGGGATCGGCGGAGGATTGCGCCGCCCCTGCAGTGTGGAACAGACGCTCCACCCAACGGTCGACCACCAGCGGAAAAGCCACCACCCCCAGCACGCCAAACATAGCCAGCAAACCAGCGGCGGCCATGGCATGCAGGCATTTGATTTGCAAAAACCGGTGGCTGAGCAGCCGGAGACGGCGGGCCTGCCAGATCGAAAGCATGGCCCCCAATCCCGCCGCCCCAAGGATAAACACCGCAGAACGGGTCACACTCAGCGCATAGGACGCCGTGCCCACGGCGCCTGCGATCAACGGCAGCCAGGGCACCCGCCGGCTCAGGGCCAATCCGCTGAAAAGATAGGCCATCAGAAAAGGCAGGCAGGGGCTGAGCAGCTCCAGCCGCACCGTTTCGATCGGGATCCTGGCAATCAGCAGGGCGTAGACGATTTTCCATATCACATTGATCAGGCTGGCCAGCAGCATGGGCCAAAGCACATGCCGCCAATTCAGCCCGGAGGCCGCCGCGATCTGGGTCACACACAGACTGGTGAAAAGCAAAAAGGGCGGAATGGAGTTTTTGAAAAACCAGATGAAATCCACCCCGTTCACCCAGGCCACCAGCGGAGTCGATAAAAGATAGAGTCCCCAGCCCAGCGTCAGCCACCCCACCGGCAAGGCAAACAACCGGCGATAGCCCAGCGCGATGGTGCCCAGGGCGCTGGCCACCGTGACCGCGAAAAAAACAAACTGCACCGCCGTGCCGCCGGATTGAGCTTCTCCCCGGTAGTCAAAGGACCAGGATAAACAGTAGACCCAAATGCAAATCAGCAGCGCCCGGCGGTAGTTCATCGGTCGGCTGGCTGGAAGATCCGGCGGTCGCGGGCGGCGAATCCTGTTTTAGGGGAGAGAAACCAGCACGCATTTGCAGCACCTTCCCCTGAGTCCCCCTTCACCCCGGGAACCCAGGGGAGACAAGGAAGCGGATTGGAAGATTTTAAAGGCACTTGGATTGTGGATTTTTCTGATATTTCTTGTAATTTAGCATTCTCTCACGCAAAATCCACTTCTTTAGAAACCAATTCAAGAAAAACGACCGATGGCGCACCTGCGCCGGGGCAAACTGGATTGCCCCCGTCCGCAACCATTCCGCCGCCACATGGAACGCGCCTTTGGCGCTCCCGGGGGTTGTGGGAATCACGTTCCTGGGGTTGAAACCCCAGGCTGTCATGCGACGCGCCGTTGGCACTCATGGCGCTCATAGCGGTTATGTCCAGGCAGGGGGATTTTGTTTTATTCAAGCCGGCGCGGCAGCATCCCATCCAGCGCCAAAGTCGCATTCCATAACAGCCTGGGTTTCAACCCCAGGACCCCAGTCCCATCCCGTTCCCCAGCGCCAAAGGCGCATTCCATGACAGCTTGGGGTTTCAACCCCAGGACCCCAGCCCCACCCCAGTCCCATCCCATTCCTCAGCGCCAAAGGCGCATTCCATGACAGCCTGGGGTTTCAACCCCAGGACCCCAGCCCCACCCCATTCCCCCGCGCCAAAGGCGCATTCCATGACAGCCTGGGGTTTCAACCCCAGGACCCCAGCC
>CAMDJM010000103.1 GCA_945900785.1 Akkermansia muciniphila | reverse complement strand
AGGAGCAGGGGCGGGAGGGGCAGCGGCCTCTTTTGCGGCTTTTTCCTTTTTGCGCTCGGCGGCGCGGGCGAGAATCAGGCGCTCCTGGAGCACTTCGCGGGTGAGCTGCCGTTTCCAAAGCATATCCAAATCCGCTTCCGTGGCGGCCCAGGGAGCGTCTTTGCGGGTCAGCTCGATGGTATCGTTGCTGTTAAAATCCAAGGTGCCGCTTTGAAGCAGGGCGGCGATTTTGACTGCCCGCTCGCGGACTTTTTTCACGTAGAGTTCGTGGATCTCCTTGGCGGGCTTGATCTGGTATTTGAAAACGAAGTCATCCAACTTGGATTCAAAAAGATTCCGGAAGTTGGTGATCTCAGCCTGGGTGAAGTAGAGCCGGCTGTAGTCCAGGTAGTCGAAGTAGTTTTGCAGCGCCTTGCGGGAAAGTTCGTCGTCGAAGTCACGCATGGAGTAGTGATTCTCCATTAACATATTAGCCACGGTGCCGGCCACGAGTCCGTAGTCCGTTTTCTCGGTTTCCGCCTGCCCATGGGGTGGAACGGCGCAGGCGAAAAAGGAAACAGCGAGAAGGGGGACGAGTGGACGCAGGCGCAAGTTCATGAATGGAAAAAGTAGGAGACGTGGATGGGAGCGTTGCCGGGTGGTTACATTTGCTGATAAGCTGTGGAGGTCCGGTTTATTTCCGGAAAACATCCGCTATTGCCTTGAAAAGTCCATCGTTTTCCCGGTCTCTTTGCAGATGAGTTCCGATTCCTTGCGCGTCCACACCGGTGGCTTCACTTTTACGAATGGATATTTGCTTTCCGGGCAGGGGGGACATGTCGGGGTGGATGCTCCGGAGGGCTTTGCGGACTGGCTGGAGCGGTTGGGGGTGAAGCTGGAAGCCCTGCTGCTCACTCACTGGCATTTTGATCATGTCGTGGATGCGGCGCGGCTGGCACGGGAGCACGGGTGCCCGGTTTACGCCTGGGGTCCCTCCACCCCGGAGTCCCGCTTGGAATTGCATCTGAAACAATGGGCGGGGCTTGATTTTTCCGTGGAAAACTATCCCGTGGATCATTGCCTGGAGGGCGTGCCGGGTATCACCGTAGGAGGCCGTGCGTTCCGAGTGGAGCACGTGCCGGGCCATTCCCCGGATAGCGTGATCTTCATTGAGGCAGCGGCAGCCCGCGTTTTTACGGGCGATACCCTCATGCAGCAGGGCATCGGGCGCAGTGATTTTCCAGATGGCGATGGGGAATTGCTGGTGCGTGGCATCCGGGAGAAAATCCTTGGTTTGCCGGAGGTCTGGGCTGTCTTCAGTGGCCACGGCCGGCCCACCACGATTGGATCTGAGCGGGAGAGCAACCCCTGCCTGTGAGGAAAAGCGGCATTCCGCCGGGTTGCATTTATTGACTCCGGCTTTAGGTGGGCCGCTGGAAGATTGTCAGAGTGGCTTCCATGCTGGCTCCGGCTTCCACATGGAGGAGGGCAGCCATAAGAGTTCCTTCGAAGTTGGCATGACGCTCCAGATGGACAAGGCTGCGGGCAAAGACCCGGCCGCTCATTTTGCCGGAGACATGCAGGCTTTCGACATGCACGGGCTGGAGGCACGCCAAGGTGAAGCGCCGGTTTACCTGGAGGTGGCGACAGCGGATTTCTCCCAGAATCTTGGCATCAGCACGGAATTCCACGCTGTCCTGGGCGTAAATGCTGCCGGAGAAGGTTCCTTCTACGGTGAGACTGCCGCAATGCACGGCAGTGCCAAGCAGGGCTCCTTTTCTATGGATGGTCACATTGCCCCGGGTGCGAACGCGCTGCGTGCTGCGCTCTTTGATCTCAACGTCCCGAAGGTCGATGAAAGTCCCGCAGTTGGCGCACTGGGTGGAGGAGGCTTTTTCGGATGCTTTGCTGACCGTCTGGCAGTCAAAACATACTACTTCCCGGCGGACGGTGGGGGCACCGTGGGGCTGCTCCCGATGACCTCCACTGCTGGCAACGATTTCGCCCTCCTTGTCACTGGACCCGGCGAGCAGCAGGGGCAGGGCGACGACGGGGCGCGGGGCTGCTGGCAAGTTGCCGGTCACGGGAGCCGCCGGTGCGGAATCCACTTTGCCAAAGGACCAGAGAGGCCGTCGTTTGGCTGCCGGAACCATGCCGGGCAGCCTGATATGCTGGCCACAACTGCGGCAATACGTCGAAAGCCCGCTGGCGGATTCCCTTTGCCGGGAACCGCAATGCAGGCAAACGATCTCGATTTTTTCGATCAGCGGTCAGTCCTCCGGGTGGGCACTTCAGCAGAGCGTCCGCTGAATCCGTCGCCGGAGTGGGCCTGCGGACTACCGCTAAGCGCAGTTAGGATTGGGGCGCTGCGGCCTTTTTGGCTTGGGCATTGGCGACCGCACTTTTACCGACGGAAGAACGGCCTGAGAAGCTGGCTCCTTCTTCGATGGACATCGTGCCGGCGACGATGTCGCCTTCCTGAATCGCATTGCTCTTGAGTTCGCAACGCTCAGTTACGGTGATGTTGCCCTGCACTTTGCCGAAAACGATAACGGACTTGGTGCGGATCTCCCCAATCACCAGGGCATTTTCACCAACCGTCAGCGATCCATCAGAAGTGACTTCACCTTCAATCTTGCCATCGATGATCAGATCGTTGGAGAACTTCAGGGAACCTTTGATTTCGACGTCGCTGCTGAGGATGTTTTTGTTGGTGCTCATTAATAGGGAGGTTCTGGAGGGATTTGGGGAAGAATAGGAAGGGGAGGGCCTGCTGTAGGCATCCGGGCTTTGTGGGTAGGAAGGCTCAGGAGCAGGCACCCGGGGGGCGGGGGCAGACGGAGCCATCGGAGCTGGCGGTGCAACTGGCTGTGGTTTTTGACCGATGATTTGCTTAAGCACGGGGCGTTGTTGTTTGGAGTTTAGGACGTGTAAATAATTCCATGGAACTGAATGCATGGAAAATCAACTCGTCCTATTCTGGAAATAGTGGGTATCCTGACTCGCTGCAAGCTGAATCCCCGAGGAATGCAAATTTTCCTGCCGGTGCGCTTCCTGATCTTTTGACAGCACATGGCACGAATCACAGCAGGGTGGTCCTTGACGGCCCTCAGTGGCCCAAAGAATTTAGACCAATAACCATCTCGGAATTCCCTGCATCTCCCACGATAAGATCGGCGGACTTGCGCAATTGATAATTTGCATAGACCGAGGCGGCGTTCATGGCGATCACCACCATGATGAGCAGACCGAGGGCGCGGTCCGATCTCCGGGAGACCTCCGCTTCCTCAACAGAATTAAGGTGGACGAGGAGCTGCTTGGCCCAGTTTCTGCCGGATTGAATAGCGACCAGGAGGGCCAAATTCAGGAATAAAAGCAGACCCGTCACGGCCCGGACATAAAATTGGAGGGTGTCGATTGGGGTTTCCATAATTAATTCTGGAATTTACAGTAAATATAATCCGCCTGCAAATTCTTTTTTAAGAAACATTTACTGCAGCCATAAGTGTCTTACTGCTCAGGTTCATCAAATTCCCAATAAAGAAAACTATTTTTGAGAATATTCTCTAAAATTACTTGCAATGATTAGAAACTATGCGAATTTTCACTCGTCACACAACTTCACTAATTTCTCCAAAACTTCCTTAAATCCATGAAGACCGAACAACAACAAGATCACGCCCGCCTCGAAAAATTCATCCTTGGGGCCGCTTTCACCTGTGTCGCTGCTGTCATTTACCTGCTGAGTATCAGTATATCAGCTTAATTTCCAGAGAATCCCGGCCACTTTAAGGCGGCCTGCGCACGGCAGCCGGAGACCATGGGTCTCCGGCTTTTTTGTGTCCATCCCACGGGCCCGCAAACCCGCCAGATATGAGATTTCCGCAGGTCTTGTGTCGCAGAAATGAAGCGTGAATCGAAAATGTTCCTTGCTGTTTTGTGAAAACCGTGGCATTTAAATGCCATTCTTTCCACCAAATGGCCCGCGAGAAAAACAAGATCGAATCGATCCAAATCACCCTGTCGGTGACGGAGCCGGTTCGCATCATGCTCGAAAACCTCTCATTATCAGGCTTTTATGGAAAGAATGCCGCTGACACCGCCGGCATTTTGCTGAAGGAAAAGCTGCGTGAATTGAATACCCAGGCCGGGATGCCCGGTTTGACTGCCACGGCCAGCCCCGCCTGAGCCCCTCTCTCCTCAAACTAAACCCATGAACTCACCCACCATCATCGATATCCCACCCCGCATCATCCGGCCTCAATCCGGACGTTCTTCTGCCGAAAAACCTCCTCAAGCCACCGGATTCGGCGGTGAAGACCATTTGCGCGATCTCGCCCAGCAGATTGTGCAGCACGATCCAGCCTTGGCGCTCCTGCTGGCCCGGGCCGGGGAGCGGGTCCGCCGTTCCTGAAACCAGCTTCATCCGAACCAGAGCGGCTTTTTACCTCAAATCCGTTTTTGTTCCCATGATTGATAAACTGCCCGGCTGGATCTGGCCTGCAACGTGGATCATGTCCGCCGTGGCGGGCATGATCAATGTCACGGGCGTTCTGGGTTTTGCCCACGAAGCCGTCACCCACCTCACCGGCGTCACCACGCAACTGGGCGCAGCCCTCGCGGGAGGGAATATGGCGGGTGTTCTGCACTTGAGCGGCATCCTCGTGTCTTTTGTGGCTGGTGCGGCACTTTGCGGAGGAATCGTCGGGCGTGCCTCACTTACCGGCCGGCGGCGCTATGGGGCGGCCTTTTTTTTGGAAGCGCTGCTGTTAGCTGCTGCGGTGCCGCTCCTGGATCACCAGATTTCCGCCGGCGTTTTTCTTACCTGTGGCGCTGCCGGCCTGCAGAATGGAATGGTCACCGCCTTCAGCGGTTCCGTGGTGCGCACCACGCACTTATCCGGTCTTTTCACCGATCTTGGCCTGCTCACTGGCCAGGGCCTGCGCGGTCTGCCTCCGGATCTCAGACGTTGGAAGCTGTGTCTCATCGCTATCTCAGGATTTCTCATCGGAGCCGTCGCAGGCGCAGCAGCGTTCCAATATTTGGGATTTCACACCCTGTTGATCCCGGCCGCAATTACCGCCACGGCGGGAGCTGGGATTTTTCTTCAATATTATAAGTCAGATTCCCGCAGAGGGGCAGCCCCAGGCGGTAATTGAAGGCGACCGCAGCCAGCCATCCCATCAGCCGAAGTGCATCTCGCTTTCTATCGCCCAATCCGCCACTCGTCCACTGAGCCGGGGGGCAGGTTTTCCAGAAAACGGCTGGGCATCTGCCAAGCGTCGCCGGAGTAGGCTTTGGGCCACAGGCGGGGCCAGGTCATGTAGAGCTGATCCATGGCCCGGGTCACCGCCACGTAGAAGAGCCGGCGCTCCTCCTCCATGCCTTCGCCTCCGTTGGATTCGGCAGCACGAAGGTTAGGGAACATGGCGTCGGTCAACCAGATGATAAAAACCACTTTCCACTCCAGCCCTTTGGCCTGATGCACGCTGGATAGGGTCACAGCATCCGGGGGTTTTCCGTCCTTGCTGGTGGCGGCGGCTCCTTCGGCGGCCTCCGGTCCACTGAGCAGGGACAGTTCGTTCAGCATTTCATCGATGCTGGCGAAAGTGGAGCCAAAGCGCATGAACTGCTCCAGATCCTGCCGGCGGTTTTCGAAGTTATCAAAAGTCGCTTTCATGTAGGCCAGATAGATGCCTTCCATGGCGCTGGTCATCACCGCCAGCGGTTCGTGCAGGGTGCCGTCCGGTTTGACGAATTCATCCATCGTCCAGCCCAGTTGCTGCCAATCCTTTTCGGCCCTCAGGGGCACTTTGATTTTTTCAAAGATGGACGAAAACGACTGCGGGTGGGATCCGCTGCGGGCCGGCTCGCTGGTCAGCCACGCCGCCCACATCTTCGCGGCTGAACCGGCTCCCACGCCGGGCAGCATCTGCACCAGCCGGTCAAAGGCGGCTTCATCGCGGGGGTTGATGGCAAATTTCAGGAACGCCGAAAAATCCTTGATATGAGCCAGCTCAAAAAATTTCAGGCCACTTGTGATTTGGAAGGGCACCTTGTCCGCCGTCAGGTGCAGTTGCACATCCATGCTCTGGAAATGCGCACGGTAAAGCACCGCCATATCGGAGTAGGCGATGTGTTCCTCCTCATGGAGTTCCTGGATCCGCTGACAAACAAAAGCCGCCTGTTCCTGCGGGGTGTAGAGCGCGGCCACCACCGGCTTCATTTTCGCCTTGGGCCGTGCCGCGACCAGGGTTTTAGGGAACTGCCGGTCGTTGAGTTTGATCGCTTCATTGGCCAGGTCCAGGATCTCCGGCACGCTGCGGTAGTTGGTCTCGATGCGAAACACCTGCGCGGCATCATGGCGCTCCGGGAATTCGATAATGTTCCGGAAATCCGCGCCCCGCCAGGCATAGATGCTTTGGGCGTCATCTCCCACCACCATCACGTTGCCATGCTGTCCGGCCAGGGCCGTGATCAGTGCGCCCTGCAGGCCATTGGTGTCCTGATACTCATCCACGAGGATGAACTGGAATTGATATTGATACTGGGCCAGCACTGCCGGATGCTCCCTGAAAAGGGTCAGGGTGCGCACCAGCAGGTCATCAAAATCCACGGAATTGGCCTTCGCTTTCTTGTCCCGGTAAATCTCAGCCACCTTCGAGATTCCGGCGACGAATTCCGCATCCTTGCTGAAGTCGCGTTCGATGATCTTCTTCAGGGGCGTCAGGGTATTGGCCGCCAGGCTCACCAGGCCGAGGATGACCGACGCCTTGGGAAATTTCTCGCCGGTGGCTTCCTCCACTTTTTTGGCCACGCCGCTCTCCTTGATGGATTTGGTCAGGAGCGCCTTCATGTCATCGCTGTCCAGAATGGTGAAGCTGCGGGTCAAGCCGATCAGCTCCGCGTGACGCCGCAGGATTTTATTGCAGATGGAATGGAAAGTCCCGCTCCACAGGCCCATCGTCTGCTGGGGCAGCAGCGCTTCCACCCGTTCCAGCATTTCCCTGGCGGCCTTGTTGGTGAAGGTCAGCAGCAAAATGTTTTCGGCAGCCACCGCATTCTTCAGCAGGTAAGCCACCCGGTAAGTCAGGGTCCGCGTCTTGCCACTGCCTGCTCCGGCAATGACAAGGCTTTGCCCGGGGGGCGCGGTCACCGCCGCCAGTTGCTGTGGATTCAACTCTGCAGCAAAATCAATTTCCACCTCCGGCCCCCTCGCGGCCGGGCTGCGCCCTTTTAATGTATAAGTCCGTGACATCCGCACACGGGAAGAGGGGAAATGGCAAATGACAAATGGGGAATGCCGGGAGAATCAATCCTCGGGTTCATGATTGGACTTCCCAGCGGTTCAGATGACCGGAAGGAACTCAGGGCGATACCCAATCTCGGCTGCGGGATCCTCACCTTCGTCTTTTCCAAATTCAGATACCAGCCGGCAGGCATGGCACTGGAATTTCACTTCACTGTTTTCGGAGTCCGGCGGGCGCACCCAGGAACCATTGCATCCTGGACAGGGCCTTTGGATTTCCAGCGCACCAGCAAAGCTGTAATGGCGAATGAGCCAATAATAGACAGGGCGACCCATGGCCTCTTCAAGCTCCCGGGCCATCTCCCGACCGGACTGAGCGGTCGGACTGAGCGGATCCGCCAATTCGCGCCAGACCTCCATTTCCAGCACCCCGCTGAACCACAAGCGGTAGAGACGATCCATATTGCGGGCATGAAAAATCAGCCGTTCCTTGCGTTCCTGATCCATCGGCACGGTATAAAGCGGGATGCTGCGCCCTGTCGCTCCATCAAGCAACAAAAGCCCCGGTTCAGCGCTATTCACCGCATCGACGTAGAGCCAAGGGGAATCCTGCCAGTGGGGAGGAGCTTCGTCTTCTGATCCGATGAGGCTCCAGACTGGGCCAACGCCAAACCATTTCAGCAACTCCCCAAAATTTCTCTCCGTATCGCGGCTGGAATGTTCCGCGCCCCACGCGCCTGCTTCGAAAACGCTGACAAACGCCGTGAAGTTGCCGTCAATAATAGACAGGATTTCTTCGCCGATGACCTGTCCGTTCCGTCTCAGCGATTCAATATACTCATAAATGCCACTCCGCTGCTCAAGACGGTCCGCCTCATCCTTGGCGAGCGGACCGAAATTGACGGAACAGACTGGGCCATGCGTGATCATCAGTCTTCTGATCTACGCAGGCAGAGTGCCCCGCAACGGAAATCCCAAGCCTGGCGCGGCAACTTCAGAAGGCACCCTTGCAGGTGTGATATCCGGGCGCTTTGATTTGCAGGATGCTGAAAAAATGGATTTGCTATATTTTCTGCTCCCTGCCGTGGGTGGCTTTCGGTGGATTGCTGCTGGTCTCGGGCTTTTCGTGCTGGGCACCAAGATCGTTTGCCGGCGACCGCTGTGCGCATTTCACTTTTTTTTGGCGGTCCTGGCTTTGCTGCTGGTGCCATGGGCTTTGTGGAAAAAGCGGTGGGCCGTTCTGCTCCCTCTGCTCTGCATGGGTGGATTTCATGGATGGCGGATAGCAAAGCTTTGGCGCTCCGATCCAGCCCCGGTTGCCATATCTGGAACGCCTGTGGAAATAATGCCGCAGCGGGCTATGGCTACCGGGTCACATGGGGGCCGCGGCTTCCCCGCGAGCCCTTGCTCCCTTGGTTGGGCATTCCCCTGGATCACACGCTGGTCTCCCCCCATATAAAAGTAAACGCTGCGGACATTGGAGAAACCCCAGGCTCAGATCACCGGTGGCAGCGGGTGCGGATCCAGTTTTGAGGCGAGCGGCCCCTTCCCGTCCCATCAGCAGGTCCATCATCGGGCTGTGCATTGAATGGACCGTGTGCTATCGCACGTAACCTGCGGATGACGCATGATTCCTCTTTCCGTCCGGTGTTGGGTGCTGCTGCTGTAATGACGGGGCTGTTTGTTGGCCTAGGCATTTGGGTCAAGCCGCCGCCGCAGGTGGATCCGGGGCCGGATGAATCGCGGGTGGGGCCTTTTCAGCCGGGCGCTGAAGGCCGTCACATCACGCCGGATAACCATGTTCTGACACCGGCGGGGATTCAGGTGGAATTGCCAGGGGGGCGTCCGAATGGCCTGGCGCTGAGCCCGGATGGGCGGCTCCTCGTGGCGGCGGGAACGGCGGCGAAGCTGGTCTGTGTGGATCCTGACAACGGAACCATCCGTCAGGAAGTGGTGCTGCCGGCGGAGGACCAGACCGCCCCGGCGGCAGTCTCCGGCAATATTCTCCAACCGGACGGCCGCGCCAAAATGAGCTTCACCGGGCTGATTTTTTCCCCGGATGGCCGCCGGCTGTTTTTGTCGAACGTAAATGGCAGCATCAAGGTTTTTGAAGTCGGGGAGGACCACCAGGTGCGGCCTTCCTTCACCATCCCGCTGCCGCCGGCGGACGCGCCAGGGCGCAAGGCGGAGATCCCGGCGGGGCTGGCGGTTTCCCCGGACGGAAAGTTGTTATATGCCGCCCTGAATTTGTCCAACCGGGTGGCGGAGATCGACCCCGCGACCGCTCAAATAATCCGCACGTGGGACGTGGGCACAGCCCCCTACGGCGTGGCTTTGGCCAAGGGGCGGCTTTTTGTCAGCAACTGGGGTGGCCGCCGTCCCGGGGCCGGAGATGCGGTGGCCGGGGCCGGGCAGGGGACTTTAGTCAGGGTGGACCCGGAAACCATGGTGGCCTCGGAGGGATCCGTGAGTGTGGTCGACCTGGCCAGCGGCCGCATGGAGCCGGAAATCGTCACGGGACGCCATGCCAGTGCGCTGGCAGTGCATCCGGAAGGACAATATGTGGTCTGCGCCTGTGCGTCGGATGATTTTGTGGCCGTGATTGATGCGGAGAAAGGGGCGGTGGTGGAAAAAATCTGGCCGAAACAGACCCCGGCGGATTTGTTTGGGGCTTCTCCCACCGCTTTGGCCTTCAGTGAGGATGGCGGGATGCTGTATGTCTGCAATGCCACGCAAAATGCGGTCGCGGTGGTGGAGTTTTCGCCTGGGAAATCAGAACTGGAAGGCCTGCTGCCCACCGCGTGGTATCCGGGCGGGATCGCCTATGACGCCACCCGCCACCGGGTCCATATTGCGAATCTGAAAGGCTTCGGTTCCTGGCAACGCCCCGCCGCCGGTGCTCCGCAGAAGTTTATTTCCGGAAATCAGTTCGGCACCCTGTCCCTGATCGATCTGCCCCGGACGCAGGCGGCCTTGAAGCAGGCAACGGGCCTGGTGCTGGCCAATGCCCGGCGGCCCGTCCTGCAACAGGCCTCGCTGCCGGCGCGGGCGGGGGTGCCTCCCCGCCCGGTGCCGGAGCGAAGCGGCGAGCCGTCGGTCTTCAAACATGTGCTTTATATCATCAAGGAAAACCGAACCTACGATCAGGTGCTGGGCGACATGCCGGAGGGGAATGGCGATGCTTTCTTGTGCATCTACGGGGAAAAGATCACGCCGAACCAGCACCGCCTGAGCCGGGATTTTGTGCTGTTGGATAACACCTATTGCTCCGGCGTGCTGAGCGCGGATGGGCATAACTGGAGCTGCAGCGCGATCACCACGGATTACGTGGAACGTTCCTTTTCCGGCTGGCCGAGGAGTTACCCTGACGGATCGGATGCCGGGAATGCAGACTCCCTGGCGTGGGCTCCCACGGGCTTCATCTGGGACCACGCGCGGCGGGCGGGCCATGTGGTGCGGATCTTCGGCGAGTTTTGTCAATCCTCTGTGGCCTGGGCGGATCCTGCCCGGCAGGGTAAACCAGGCTGGCTGGATCATTGGCAGGATTTCCGCAGCGGCGCGGGGGCGATTCAGGTGCGCTCCGCGGCGAATCTGGCCAGCATGAAGGACTGGGTTTCACCGGAATTCCCCGCCTGGGAACAGACCATTTCCGATCAGCAGCGGGCGGCAGTCTTTGTGAAGGAGCTGAAGCAATGGGAGGCGACTGGCAAAATGCCGGCTTTGATGGTGATGAGCCTTTCCATGAACCACACTTCGGGCACCAAGGCAGGCTTTCCCACCCCGGCGGCGCAGGTGGCGGACAATGATCTGGCGTTCGGGCAAATGGTGGAAGCCATCAGCCACAGCCGGTTCTGGAAGGACACCTGCATCATAGCCATTGAGGATGATCCCCAGAACGGCTGGGATCATGTCAGTGCCTACCGCACCACTGCCTATGTGATCAGCCCATGGACCCGCCGGGGAGCGGTGGTTCACACCCAATATAATCAAACTAGCCTGATCCGCACGATTGGCCTGATCCTGGGGCTGAAGCCGATGCACGAATTGGATGCGATTGCCACTCCCATGTCGGATTGCTTCACCGGCGTGCCCGATTACAAACCTTGGCAGGCCGTGCCCGCCATCCAACGGCTGGACGAGATGAATCCCAGCCCCGTAGCCATGGCGGACCACGTGCTCCGCAACGATGCGCTGGTCTCCGGATTGCTGCCTTTCGACAAACCGGATGCCTGCCCGGAAGGCGTATTGAACGAAATCCTCTGGCGCGCCGCCCACGGTAGCCTGACGCCCTATCCGGCCTGGGCGCAGGGTGAGGATGAGGAGGATGACGGGGATTGAGAAAAGTTGTCCGGTCCTGCCAGATATGGCAAGGCAACACGTGGTGCGGTTCGGCAAGGTTGAAATTTAAAGGATGAAGCTGCCCACCAAGGCATTCCGCCAATCCTGCCGGCTGCCGACGGAAACCATTCCGGCCGCTGGGTGCCGGTGCCGGCAGTGATTCACTTGATCAGCCTCAAGGAATAGGGAAAACGGTAACGCACCCCTTCCTTGGCCTTGATGGCCGCGATGATCGTCATCACCACCGCATAGATGGAAACGGCTGGAAGGAGGACAAATCCTATCAGCAGAAAGAGGGAAAGGAACGCCACTGTCACGGCGATGGCCACGGTGATCTGGAAATTCAGGGACTCTTTGCCGTGGTAATCAATGAACGGGGACTTGTCCTTCTGGGTCACCCAGACGACGAGCGGACCGATGATATTCACAAACGGGAACGGCACGACCACGCCGGAAAAGGCAGTCAAATGGCAGATCATGCCCATGGTCTTGTCGTTCTCCGTCAGGGACAAATCACCTGCCGGAGGAGGTGGTGGGATGACCTGTGCCACCTGAGGCGCATACGGTGTTTCGTCAGGAATCGGAGGTATGCCGGGTGGAGGAGCGCTCATGGTGTTTATCTGGTGGAAGCTGATGTGGACAGATGTATAAACGCGGGGCAGGCCCATGCTTTTATCCAAAAAGGTGAGACGGGAGATTTTCGCCGCATCCAGCCCGGCTGGGCTACTACTAAAGTTCAACGGATCTGCTCCTGCACTACCAAAGTTGCCGTTCCAGTTCCAGACCTGAAGCGGGCCGGACCTTGCTGCAGGCGGCAGTTATCCCGCAACTTGAACGTGAATTTGAATCAGGGGCCCTGCATCGCCCGGCGCGCGGCGTCCTGCACCGGGCCTGGTGGGAGTTGGGCCGCCCACACAGTGGCTTGGTCCGGGGCGTAGCGGTGGTATTGAAGGGCGACGTTGGCGGCGGCATTTACGGCGAGGTTGCCGGGCGGCAGTTTGGTTACCCATGCGGCGGCGGCGGCGGGATCGGTTTCGGCCCATTGGGCGCTGAATTGTGCGGCCATGGGACCCGTTTTGGAATCGATAGTGGTGCCCTCCAACCATGTGGCTGCCAAGGAAGGATTCACGGCGCCCAGGTTGACCAGCAGTTCCCGCTGCCGGTAATAATCTCTTTGCGCCAGACCTGTTGTCATAATTTCGCTCAACTGAGCTGTCGTCACGTTCTCCAACCGCGCGTCGGTGGGCCAAATATAATCGTTCCGTTTCATGGCGTCCACGAGGCTCTCCGGACCGGTGCGGTTGGTTTTTTCTGCCGGGGCAGACCTGGCCTGAGCTTCCAGAGCGGCGGCGCGGAGCGCGCCTTCGGGCAGGCGCTCCAACCATGCCGTGGCGGTGCGGGGACTGCTGGCAAAGAAGCTATCCAATGGCATGGAGATGGCAGGATCTCCGGGCAGGATTTCCTTCGCGGTCAACATCGTTTCGGCCGTGGCAGGATTATTGTCATAGGTGCCTTGGAACAATTTGGAGAACAGGAGTTTCCGGGGTTCTCCCGTCAGTCTGGCATCTTCCAGCAGGGCGGAAGTGAATCCGGCGGGGTCTTTGGGGAAGGCATAGTAGGGCAAGGCATCCACGACTCTGGTTAGGTCCTCCTGGGGCAGGGCATTGATGTAGTCCAGCACCAGCTCTGGATGATCATTCAAAGCTCCTCCAAGGGCCGCTCCGAGAAGTCGGTAATTTTTGGGTTGTTGCCGCGCCCATTCCCAGGCGCGGGCGGGATCAGATTTCATGAGTTCCTCAGCGATGACTTTTTGTGCAAAGGCCACCAGGGAGGGAGGCATGGTTTCCAGGCTGGCGAGGGCTTTTTCCACATCTTGGCGAACAATGAATTTAATGTTGGATGCCATGTCCCAGCCGCTCATATTGGGAATCTGCCCTGGCGTTTTCGCCAACATTTCCCAAGCCTTGTCAGGATTGTGTGCGCCCATGGCGTTGCAGAGGCCCAGCCAGGCGTTTTTCTGTGCCGTTCCAGGCACCATGGACTTCACCCAGGCGGTGGCTTCGGCAGGGTGATCCCGGCTCCAGTTGGTGATCAGTTGGGGCAGGAATTGCCCTTGTTTCTGCCGGCAGTATTCCACGGCTCCGGCGGCGTCCAGTTCCAGCCAGCGCTTCAGCAGGGTGCCGATGGCGACGTCCTCCCCCGAATGGGAGGGGAAGCGATGCGAGTTCTCCAATAAATCGCGGATTTCCTCCACAGAAGTGATCTCTGCAAAGGCGAGGGCGGCGGCGATTTGCTGGCTGGGCGTCCCAGCCTTCCGCAAGGCTTCCAGCCGGGCCTCCGTTTGGGGCAGGTTATGGGATCGGCCCAGCGGACTGTCTTTGGCCAAGCGGGCAAGGGAATTTCCGTCAGGACGGCGCGTGGAAGCGGAGCCCGGATCCCGGTCAGGGCGCAGCAGGACTCCGGTAACGAGGCCGAGCGCGGCAGCGGTCAGGACGGGCCACCCGGATTTGATAAAAAGAAAAAGCGCATTCATTTCGCGAAAGGATCGTCATTGGTGGGATTGATCACTTTGAGGAGCCGGTTGCGGGTTTCAGTGGAAATGGGCAAGGTGTCCACTGCGGCGGTGGCAGCAGCGCCCTTTGGGTCTTTTCTTTTCCAAGCGGAGAGGGTCTTCTCGTAAAACTGGAACTGGCGCTCCTCTGAAGCCGCTCCGGCCCAGGCAAGGGCGGCGGCGTAATCCGGCTCCGCGCTGCCGGATATCAACCAGTCGCTCAGTCCCTCGATACCAAGATCCCGGGCCGCTCCGGGCGGCTGATTTTTCAACCAGCCGGAAGCTGCTTCAGGTTCCATGGCGGCCCATTTTTGCACCGCTTTTGCCAAGGGCACCCAGCGATCAAACGGTCCGGATGGCGGTTCGGAGGTGGTCGCCAGGGTGGCGAGGGCATCAAGGGTTACTTGCGGCGCGGCGGACATGAGTTGAGTCAGGGTCGTTTCCGCAGCCGCTTGTCCAGTATAACCAGTATGACCAGTATGACCAGTATGACCACCGCGCGCTGATGGATTGTCTATCGAACGGTAAGCCCACTGCGAAGGATAGGACCGGTTCAGTAATTCCCAATCAAGGGAAGTCACCAGGGCTGCTGCCGCGGTGGGATCGGAGGATGCCAGAGAACCCGCCAGCGCGGCGAGCGCCAGTTGTTGCGTGTGCGTCGAGGGGAGCGCTTCCGCTGCGGCCTGCGCCGCCGCCGGGTCCTGACGTGAGAGTGCGGTGATGGCTTCCACGGTGTGGGTGGCTTGACTCCGGCCAGGTGGCAGCTGCCGGGCTTGCTCCAGCCCGGCGGCGGGATCCCTGACGATAGCCTGTGTCATGGCGAGATCCTCCAAGCGGCGGCGTATGGCAGGATTGCTCAGGCCGCGCATCCAGGCCAGCGCCTTTTCCGGCTCGCAATCCAGCCATTGATTGAAGTGGCCGTCCAAATTGTCGCCGTCCTTCTCCAATGCCAGAGCGGTCGCAGCGGCAGGATCGTTTTTGGCCAGGCCTTTCATCACGCCACTGAGCACAAGGGACGCGTAGTTCTACTGTGTTTGAAATATTGTTTGCATTTCCAGAAATCCATGCGACTCTATAATTGGCTTTGACCGGGAGTTCGCCTTGAGGCGGAAAACCGGCGGCCCTAATAAAAAATGACGCTCCTCCCGCCTTTCGGCTGGGCCGACACCTC
>CAMDJM010000102.1 GCA_945900785.1 Akkermansia muciniphila | reverse complement strand
TGAGCCTGCAAACCCTCGTAACCGACAAGGTCTGGCCCGGCGACATTGCCGTGAATGATCCAGACTCATGGACACCTGCAGACCTCGGACCGCCGCCGCCGCTGCCAAATCAGCCGCCCCTCGCTGCCGCTGCCGCGCCCGCGATGGCTGGCAGTGGAGAAGCCGTGACGCTCGACGGCTCGGCGGGCACCGATCCGGATGGAGACGCCCTCACCTTCGCATGGACGCAGACATCCGGTTCCCAGGTGCAGCTCAGCTCACCAGACGCCAGCGCAACCCAGTTCACCGCTTCGGTGGTCTCCGTGCCGACAGTTCTGAGCTTTACTCTAACGGTCAGCGACGGACCCTTCAGCGCATCCGCCAACGTCTCCGTCACCATCGTTCCCGGCACTGTTCCCCAGCCTCCTGCTCCGACTGGCGTGGCAGGCGTGGACCCTGACACCAGTGAGGCCACCGTCATTCTGGTCTGGACCGGCCAGCCCGGCGAACGCGTCATCGTGCAGACCGGAACCACTCTGGGACAATGGGAGGACCTCTACCAAACCATCGTCGGAGATTCCCTGCGGGTGCGGGTGCAGCACCAGCCCACGGAGCCTTCGCCGAGCCGTTTCTACCGGCTGCGCGCGGCGGACACCGATGCCGTCGTGGATCCCGGCCATGCCGTGCGCTTCAATGGCACAGATGGCGTGGTCACCGTGCCACACGATCCAGTGTTCAATTCCTATCCGATGACGGCCAGCGCGTATGCGCTGACTACGGCCAATGACGCCACGGCAAGGGGCATCATGGAAAAATATGTGGGCGGTGCCTTCAACGGCTGGCTCATGTTCACCTATGAGGGCCGGCTGCGGGCATGGTATTTCCGTGATGGCTCCAACTACATCTGGAATCCCGACGGAGATGGCCTGGGCATTGATGGCGGCCTTGTCAACGATGGCTTCTGGCACTACTGCGCCCTCACCGTCGGTCTGGATGGTGGCAGCCTCTATGTGGACGGCGTGTTGCGCGGCACCCTGCCATGGACGGGCACGCCCGGTGCGGCCACCACCACCCTGCCGCTGCGCTTTGGAAAATATGATGCCACTGGATTCATCGGCGACATTGAAGAAGCAACCTTCTGGAACACCACCCTGACACCGCCCGAACTGGCAGAAGCCTACCGTCTCTCGCCGGTGGCGGGTGCTCCGGGTCTCGTGTCCATCTGGCGCTTCGACGAAGCCGGCGGCAGCATTGCGGGATCCTCCACGGGGGCCGGCTATAATGGCGCACTATCCGGCCTGGTGGAGTGGGTGCCTTCCTCCGCTCCGATATACCGGCGTTGAACCGGCAACCGGCCGCGTTCTCCCTGCGGGGTGAGCACTTCCTGGGAATTCACCAGTCCTGCCGGAATTCGGCTGGCGGCTGCCGCCCATCAGCCGATAAACCGGGATGAATTTGAACAGAAGGGCACCAAGGACAGGAAGCGAATCCCTTACGGGAATTTCCCGCTTCATCCATGAGGTGAATCCACAAAAAGAAATTTTTCGATATGGGTGCCTGAATTTGTGATCTTTGTGTCCTTCTGTGCAAATTCCATTTTCCTTTGCAGGATGAGGTGGCCAGGGAGGCCCGTCCGGGCTGCCATGGCCGTGGGCGGGCGTTGCAGGCCGGGGGTCATGTGGCAAAGGGAAGGTCTTGCCGGCCGGCGCAGCGTGCCGGGCTTCGCTAGGAAAATAAACCCAGCGCGGAGCGTTGAGCCAGGGTCTGGTGGGAGCGAAATTTTTTCCGGAAGCTGCAAGATTTCCCCAGGTCCACCCGATTCCCCGGGAAATGCCAGATGTTTTGGTCTTTCCTTTCTTATGAAAACACTTTTTATTTTTGCAGGGGCGCTGGGGTTGGTGCCTTGTCTGTATAGTCAGGGCATCGTGAATCCTGGCACCATCACTTCGGTGGTCAGCCTGACCAATCCTCCCGGTGCGGTGACAGCCCGCCTGACGGCTCTGGATGGGCCGCGGCTGCGGAATCATTACACCCAGGCGCGCACGACCGAGGCGGTGGTCCGGGCAGCGAGTGCGATTGCTGCGCCTTCCGGGCCTTTGTCCAGCACCCTTTCGTTTGAGGTGGACTGCTCTGGAGTCCCGTTTCCTCAATGGATTGTGGGGTCGCAGCGTCTGGACTTTGAGCAATATGGGGAGCAGTTTTACTGGCCGGCGACGGCGGCCCAGCCTCTGGCACCGGGCGGCACGATCACGGCCACGGTGTCAGGGCAGGTCAGTATCGTGGATTTTGCGTTCAGTCAGGCGATTTCCGGCGGCACCATCCGGGTCTATCCTGCCGGCATCCCGGGCCAGACGCTGGCAGAAACCCAGGGACTGCCTGCCGGGATCACGCGCTGTGAATTTGTGGTGCCTGGGGGTCAGCCGCTGGTGATTGATGTCGGGCTGGAGGTGGGCAGCGGCGGTCCCCTGGGCAACGCGCGGCGGGTCTTTCACCGGGTGAGCACCTGGAGCGGAGCTGGTGGCGTGCCTGCAGATCAGGTGTTGCCCGTGGCCTTGAACCTGACCAATGGCGGGGCGCTGGGAACCATCACGGGGACCTTTGATATACTGGGTGAAACGGAGGTCAGCCTGACATCATCGGATAGCACCTATGGCGGATATAGTCTGATCACGGGGAGTTATTTGAGCCCCGAGCCCTTCCCGGTGGCGGATTGGAAGAGGCGCACGGTCATTTCCGGAAATCCCTCTTCCGGTGCTTTCACCTTGAATCATCTGACCCCATCCAGCCCGGCCGGGCGATATGTGGTGCAGGGCGAGGCGTGGTTGAAGCGGACCCTGCCTGGAGGGGAAAAGGCCGCGCAGTTTTTCCGCACGGGAGTTTATAATCCAACCCCGGCGATCCATGTGCCGGCTGGGGGCAGTGCCACAGTGGGGAATGCGTTTCAGATTCAGCCCGCTCACGTGCGGGGAACGTTCCGGCTCCTCGGGCCTCCCGGGGTCGCGGGTCAGCCGCCGGTGCTGGGAAGCCTGCTGAGTGCGGCGGCTTTTGACAGCAATGACGACGGCCTGCCTGATACTGCGCCACTCAATACCAATCCGGCAGCATGGCTCGACCGCTCGGGGATCACCATGCTGGGCGCAGCGGCCGATGCCAACCCCGCGGAGGGGGCTAGCGCATCCCAGGTGCTGGAGCACCAGTGGCTGGCCCCGGATGTCACCGCGCCCTATGAGCTGGCGCTGGGAGGAAATTTTGGGGCGGCCTCCACCTGGGAGGCCCCGCTCCTGAGGATGCTCGCCGCCAGCCAGGACTCCTCCAGCGCGGACCGCTATTTTAATTCTGACTATCTGTTAAGGCTCCGGGGGGATTCGCCTCTGATTCTGGTGGCCGGGGAGACCCGGACGCAAAGTTATACCGTGCCCATGGGGGAGGTCTGCATCACGGTCCGTGCGGCCCCCGGCAGCAGCACCCTGCTTTTTAATCCGCAAATCCTATGGTATGAGAATGGCCTCGTGGAGGATCCTGCCAACGTGTGGCAGGTGGAGGGCATCCGTGCTTACGGCTATCCTGTCACGGCGGCCGGTGCCGCCAGCACGGTCACCTTGCGGACGGTTTTGCCGGCCGGCACCTACACCCTCCGTCCCACCGTGGGCACGCATCCGGTGAGCGGGGCAGACGGCTTCACCAGCATGACCCCATTTACGGTCACCGTGCCGCCCCGGGGCAGGGTCTGTGTGGACAATGGAGTGGGAGTTAGCGCGGGCCTGCCGGACTGTATCGGATTGGGCGCGGTGGTGGTGAATGGTTCCGTGACCAGCGATGGAGCGATCGTGCAGACGATCACCTGGACGCTCGACGGGCTGCCACCGGAAAATGCCATGTTTGTTGCAGGAGTGAGTCCTGCCTATAGTTTCACCCTGCCCGCCGGATTGGCTCCAGGCGGGCATACCGTCACCATTGCGGTGACGACCAAGGACGGCCGCAGCGCCAGCTTTTCCCAACAGGTCACCGTGGATGTTGAAAAACCCACCATCGCCTGCCCTGACAATATGGTGGTGGATGCGCCGACCTTTGCCGGCGGCACGGTGCAATATCCAGCCCCTGTGGCCACGGACGATTGCGGCAGTGTCAGCGTGATCTGCAATCCTCCCAGCGGTTCCTACTTCTTTCCGGGAGTCCATACCGTGACCTGCACCGCCATCGACAGGGCGGGCAATGAGGCGTCCTGCGCGTTCACCATTACCCTGCTGGCCCCCTGTCCGCCGCCGGTGCGCAGTCACCGCTTCACGCCAGGCGCGGGCACGCATTTCCAGTATCCTGACAAACCCGATTGGCATAGCGCTCCCGCGATGACGGTCTCTGCCTGGGTGAAACGGGATGATGCCGCGCGTTGCGAGGCCATCATTTCCCAGAACTTCCAGCAGTCCTTCTGGTTCGGATTCTGTGGCAATGCCCTGCGCTTCTACCGCAGCGGAGGTCATTTTGCCGACTCGGACCGCAATGTGCCAGCGGGCCAGTGGAGCCATGTGGCCGTCAGTTATGATGGCCTCAATGCCAGATTCTATATTGATGGTGCCCCTGCCGGAGTCAGTCCTTTACTGAACAATGGCACAGGAAATACCAATCCAATCACGATCGGGGGGGATTTCACGGAGGGCGGTTTCGGCTACGGATTCAGCGGGCTGATGGATGAGATCCTCCTCTACAACCGTTCCCTATACGGTGCTGAATTCGGTGCGGCCATCAACCGCGAGAAACGCACCGGACTGGATCTGGCGGCCACTTTCGGCAGCGGCGGAGCAGAGGAGGATCTTTCCGGAATTCTTGCCTATTCCAATGCCCTCCGGCCCTCTCCTGTTACCGAAGGGATCCTGCCAAAATGGCTGGTGGTGCCCCGCACCACAGATCCCGCAGTGCTGGACGGGGAAGTGGACCTGGTCAGCGAATATGCCTACTCTGACATCATGGTCATCCGCTATCAGGCTGGAGCGGCCGGCATCCGGGATGCCCTGGCTTATTTCACCTATCGTGATGAGCCGGGAAACCGTGCCCTCTATATCGGGGTAAAAGGCCTGCGGGATGTGGTGGCGCCGTGGACCCGGGATCAATCCTTTGTTTCGGTGATGGTGGATCCAAACGCAAACCTGGGGGACACTCCTCCGGTGGGCCAGCACCAGTTCCGCTTCAACTCGAGGCGGCTCGATGGCTCGCTCACCGCCACGGTCCCGGCCAGTGGACGGTATGAGCGTGGGGATGGGGCGGGCAATTACACTGCCCTGACCCCAGGTGATGCGCTCAACGGGGAGCCGACCGCTTATGGTCTGATAGGAGCGGGGGGGGACAGTGTGGAGTTCCGTTTCGAGCTGGCAACCCTGATCGGCGGTTGGAACTACCAGCTGCGCCTCGGGCTGGCGCATCATTGGATCTCTGCCATTGGAGATGATTCCGTTGGACCTGTGGGCATGAATTGGGTGGATCAGAGAACCTGGGCATCGGTCGTTTTCTCCCGTGGACTGCCTCCCCTCTTCTACAGCACCGCAGGGAATGAAATCACCCTCGGCTGGCTGGATGCAGCCTGTAACCATCGCCTGGAAACCAGCACCACCCTGGGGCCTGATTCCTAGACGGCGCTCGCGGCTCCCCGCGTTTCCCAGAATGAAGGTTTGGTCAGGCAAGTGACCCTGGATATGACCGCCGCACCGCGCCGCTTCTTCCGCCTGCGCCGTCAATAGCCGGAACCCCTGAACGAACCACCCGTGGAGGAATTTCTCACAGAGTGGCGAAGCCCTGGTCGATCAGGCGGGCCACGGTTTTGTTGCGGGCCTTTTCCGAGGGCGCTCCGAGAAGCACGGCAATGACCCGCCGGCCCTTGCGCTGCGCGGTGCCGGCGATGCAATAACCGGCGGCCCGGATGAAGCCCGTCTTCAATCCGTCGCAGCCTTTCACCGTATCCAAAATGTAGTTATGGGTCTCCATTTTGATCTTCCGGGCTCCGCCGGCGGGACTGAACATTTTTTCCTGCGTGGAGGTGAAGCGCAGGGCCCCGGGGTGCTTCACGATCTCCCGGCAGAGCAGGCTCAGATCCCGGGGCGTGGTGACATCATAAGGGTCTCCAGGCACGGCGGGGCCCAGTCCATTGGCGGAAACAAACCGGCTGTTCACCATCCCCAATTCCTGGGCGCGGCGGTTGATGATCTCCAGATAACCCGCCAGTGATCCGCCCAGTTTTTCGGCAAGGGCAGTGGCCACGTCATTGGCGGAGTGGATCATGACCGCATACATCATATCCTCCACTTTAAAGACTTCCCCCTCCTTCAGTTGCAGGTCCGCGCCCTCCCGGGTTACGGCGGAGGCACTGACGGTGACATCATCCTGCAGGCTGAGTTTTCCCGCATCGATCTGCTCCAAGGCGACCAGCAATAACATGAGCTTGAGCACGCTGGCCGGGTAACCTTTTTCGTCTGCCCTTTCCTCAAAAAGCACCCGTCCATCCGCCGCATCCACCACGATGGCCCCCAGATAGGGATCGCGGGCCAGGCTGGCGGGCTTGATGGGCTTCACTGGCTTCACCGGTTCGAGGGGAATCGCCCTTGGGGGCTTGGAGGCGGGCTTGGGTTTTGCTGGAACGGACTTTGGCGTGGCAGGAGATCCGGCTGCCTTCCTGTCCGCGCCCGGCAATGGAGCCGCCAAGGCCATGACCAGCGCAGCCAGGGCCAGAAAAATGGATCGTTTTCCCAGGTTCATATGGCCTCACTAAAGAAGCGGAACAGGGGCCTTCACAAGTCAGAAAGTGGCGCGGTCCCCCTGTCCAGCTCCTGCCTTTTCCTTCATCAGGGTTTCGTCAGGGTAGCCCCGCCCTGCAGCCAGCCCAGCGAGGCCAGAAAACGGTCCGCTGCCAGCAAGGTTTCGTAAAAAAACTGGTCCGTGCCCTTTTGGCCAGGATTGAAAAAGCCGTGGCCCTGACCTTCATAATAGAGCGCCTCACACCGCACACCGTTTTTGATCATGCCGCCCTTGAAGCGTTCCACCACGGTCACCGGGACCAGCGGATCCTTCGTCCCCAGAAAGATCACCGCCGGCGGATCGTCCGGGCTGATATTGTGGGCCGGGGAAAACTCCCGGTAGCGCGCGCCCACCCGGCTGTAGCCCCAGCCCTGGTCCGGGCCGTTATCGAAAACCGGGTTGAACAACACCAGCGCATCCGCCTTCGGGGAAACCTTCAGATCATCCGCCGGATCATCCAAGCCCTCCACCATCCCGGTGAAGGCCGCCAAATGCCCGCCCGCGCTGCCACCCCCGGCGGCGATCCTGCCGGGGTCGATCCCCAGTTCCTTGGCCCGGCTGCGCACCCAGCGCAGGGCAGACTTGGCGTCCGCCACTGCCTGAAGGGGCGGGCCGGGATCGTCTTTTCCAATCAGGCGATACTCCACCTGACAACACACCATCCCCCGTGAAGCGAGGTATTCACTTTGCCGGGTAAATTGGGTAGGCACCCCTCCCGTCCAACTGCCGCCATGGAAAAATAAAATCGCCGGACGATGATCCGTCGCCTGCCATCCTGGGGGACGGAGCAGCGTGATTTTCAAATCCCTGGGGCCTGCCTTTTTATAAACGCAGGACTCCATTTCCGCCGCGCCACAGGGACTGACCAGCAGGAGACAAAAGCAGAACATCCGGATCATCATGTCCCCTGAAACGGGAGGCCCCATCCGATCCATTCGTTGATTTTAAAACATGGCTTTAGTCCTCCCGCTGATCGCCATCTTCGCCTTGTCCTACTACGGCCTGACCAGTGATGCCCTCATGGCCTTCCAGAAAAAGCACACCGCGCTGGTCCGGTCCGGCACCGCCATGCTATTTCTGACCCTTTTCCCCGTGCTCGTCCTCAACCGCAGCACCGGCTGAACCGTCGGCGGTTTGAGGAATGGGTATTCCTGAAGTCTGTGACCCGCAGGGCGGGAATTCCCCGCAGCGTCCGCCTCAAGATTCCCCGCCTGCACCTTGCAAGGCACATTCACCGGCAAACTCCACAACGGCGGCGAAAACCTGACGCTCTCGCAGGACGCAGATGTCGTTTGGTCCTTCGCCTACGATGACAATGATCCCAGGCGCACCGGGCCGGACGGCAGCGGTCACCGGCTCCACCGCACCGGCCCCGCCGCGCCAGATTACGGTGTCCTGACATGGACTGCCGCGTTGCCAACCCCCTGCGCCGATCTTTCCCTCGCCGACACTGACATCAATGGCATGGCAGACTACTGGGAGCCGCTCCACGGCTTCACCGTCGGCACTGCCGATAGCAGCAACGATGCCGACAGCGACAGCGCGACGAATGCCGGGGAATTCGTTGACGGCACCGATCCGCTGGATGCCGGCAGAGCCGCATGACACTGCAGATCATCCCTGCACCAGCGGGCCAGACAGGACTTGAATTCCAAGCCCCCGCAGGCAAGAGCTACACCGTGCAAACCTCCACCGATCTCCAGTCATGGAAAAGCTTCCAGCTAGTGCCTGCCGGCCCCGTCACCCGCATCGGGCAAATCGTGGACACGATTTGCACGGCGCAGCACTACTACCGTGCCATCACGCCGGCCCATATGCCGGTGCCACGTCCGCCGCACCATTCAGCGAGATCGGTTATTTCTTCGGCCAGGAAATCCTCAACACCCTCAACGTTCCCGTCGGACTCATCAACAATGGGCTGCCGCCCGACAGCTTTGAAATCGCCGGAGCCGACCATACCTTCCAACCGGCCAACGCTGCTCTGGCCGGCCAGACTATCACAGTCACCCGCAGCGTCGCCACGCCTGTCAAAATCCGCTACTCCGGGCAACCGTTCAGCATGGGAAATGTCATGAACGCCGCCCCTTTGCCTCTGAGCCCCTTTCAACTGAATATTGCCCCATGAATCGTCTCCTCCTCCTGAATATGATCCATGCTGCTGGCCTGCTGGGCGTTCCATGCGCCGCTCAGGAGTGGAGCAAGCTCCCTCCCCTTCCAGACCCGCTGGGTGTCGCCGCACCATTCGCAGGCGTGAGCGGCGATGCGCTGCTCATCGCCGGCGGCGCGAATTTTCCCGACGGCATGCCATGGGAGGGCGGCAAAAAAGTGTGGCACGATAAGGTGTGGGTGCTGGAAAAGCCTGACGGGAACTGGCGGGACGCCGGCAAACTCCTGCGCCCGCTCGGCTACGGAGTGTGCGTGAGTCAAGGCGGCGGGGTCGTGTGCGTCGGCGGGAGTGATGCCGGGCGGCATCACGCCGATGCGTTCCGGCTCATCTGGAAAAATGGCGCGCTCATCGCGCACCCGCTCCCCCCGCTGCCCATGGCCCTTTCCGGCGCTGGCGGGGCACTCCTCGGTGACATGCTCATCGTCGCGTGCGGGGCGGAGCTGCCGGGGGAGCAGGCCGCAACGAATCGTGCTTTCGCGCTGGACCTAACCGCGAAAACTTCCGCGTGGCGCGAACTCCCGCCGCTCCCCGCTGCGCCGCGCCTCCTCGCCGCCGCTGCGGCGCACAATGGGGCGTTCTACCTCTTTGGCGGCGCCTCGCCCGCAGCGGGCGCGGAGGGAAAAATGGCGCGCACCTATCTCCGCGAAGCTTGGAGCTACCGTGCAGAGCAAGGCTGGCAGCGCCTCGCCGACCTCCCGAAACCGTGCGTCGCCGCGCCGTCGCCCGCTCCATTCGTGGATGGAAAACTCCTGCTGCTCTCGGGCGATGACGGCTCGCTCGCCGGTTTTCAACCCCTGGAAAAACATCCCGGCTTTCCCAAAGACATCCTCGCCTACGACCCCGCGCTCGACCGCTGGAGCGCACTTGGCGAAGTTCCCGCGCCGCGCGCGACCGTGCCATGCATCGAGTGGCGCGGGGCGTTCATCATCCCCAGCGGCGAGGCGCGGCCGGGCGTGCGCTCACCGGAGGTGTGGTCCTTTTCCAAATGAGCGCTGACCCACCATCCCCCCGCCTTTCTACCGCCTGGCTCATCGTCGTGCTGCTCGCACCGGTTGCGCTGCTGAACTATCTGGACCGGCAGATGCTGGCGACGATGAAGTTTTCCGTGATGGCCGACATCACGGACATCGGCAGTGAAGCAAACTGGGGACGGATGCTTGGGCAATTCAAGTGGGTGTATGCTTTTCTCAGCCCCATCGGCGGCTACCTCGCGGATCGTTATTCGCGGCGGCTGACGATTTGCGGAAGCCTCTTCGCATGGTCGGCGGTGACGTGGTGGACGGGACACGTCACTTCGTATTCCGGGCTACTCACGGCGCGCACCCTCATGGGCATCAGCGAGGCGTTTTACATCCCGGCGGCTCTCGCGCTCATCGCGGATTTTCACGTTGGGCCGACGCGTTCCCGCGCCATCGGGATTCACCAGATGGGCATCTATTGCGGCGTCATCATTGGGGGCTTCAGCGGCTATGTGGCGGATGCCCCTGACTTCGGCTGGCGCTGGGCCTTCGATGCGTGTGGCCTTGCGGGCATCCTCTACACCCTCCCGCTGCTATGGCTGCTGCGCGATTCGCCGGGCGTGACGGGCCGGGAGAAAACCGTGGTGCCTCCTTTCAGCGCGGCGAAGGCGCTCCTTACAAACGGCTCGTTCATCCTGCTCGTGCTCTATTTCACCCTGCCCGCGCTCGCGGGCTGGGTGGTGCGTGATTGGATGCCAGCGATTTTGAAAACGGAGTTTGGCCTCGGCCAGGGCAAGGCCGGCGTGTCGGCAACGCTCTACTGGCAGGTCTCCGCGATCATCGGTGCGCTGGGGGGCGGCTGGCTGGCAGACCGCTGGATGCGAAAGACGCAGCGCGGACGCATTTATGTGAGCGCGCTCGGCATGGCGTGCATCATCCCGGCGATGTTCGGCGTCGGCTACGCCCCCCAGACCGGGCTGCTCTGGGTCGCCATCGCATTCCTGATTCTGTTCGGGCTCGGCTGGGGCTTTTTCGACTGCAATAACATGCCTATCCTTTGCCAGATCACGCGTCCCGGGCTGCGCGCCACCGGCTACGGCATCATGAATCTGGTAAGTATCAGCGCAGGCGGTCTCGCGGATTGGGGCTTCGGCATCATGCGTGACCGGCAGGTGCCGCTGGCTGGTATTTTCAGTGTTTTCGCCTGCGCCGCTCTGGTTTCGGTCGTGCTGGTGCTGCTCATCAAACCCCGCCCCGCCGCGGACGTTGATTTTTGATTTTATGTTAAACCTCTCCCCCCTCCATGGCCTTACCGCCGCCGTCCATACCCCTTTTCATCCTGACGGAGCGTTGAATCCGGCCGTCGTGGAAACACAGGCCGCTTATCTTTTGCAGCAGGGCGTCCGCCGCGTTTTCATCGGCGGCAGCACTGGCGAAAGCCACAGCCTGACTTTGCAGGAAAGGATGGATCTGGCGGGCCGCTGGGCGGAGGTGGTCCAGGGCACAGCCATGGATCTGGTGGTGCATGTCGGGTCGAATTGCCTCACCGATGCCCGCACCCTTGCCGCGCAGGCCGGCCAGGCGGGGGCGGCCGCCATCTCGGCCCTCGCACCTTCGTATTTCAAACCACGCTCCCTGGACGTATTGATCGACTGTTGTGCCGCGATCGCTTCCGCCGCTCCGGAAACGCCTTTTTACTTCTACGACATCCCGGCGCTCACGGGTGTGATGCTGCCCATGCCGGAATTCCTCGATCAGGCGGCGGACCGCATTCCAACGCTGGCCGGACTGAAGTTTACCAATCCGGATCTGATGGCCTATCAGCTGTGTCTGCAGGCCGGGGACGGCTCATGGGATCTGCCCTTCGGCGTGGATGAACACCTGCTGGGGGCGCTCGCCATGGGGGCGAAGGGTGCGGTTGGCAGCGGATTCAATTTTGCGGCTCCCCTTTACCTGCGACTGCTCGAAGCCTTCTCCGCAGGCGATTTGGAAAGGGCACGCGTGGAGCAATTCCGTGGCGTAAGGTTGATTCAATTGCTCGCCCGCCACGGCTACATGGGCGCGGCAAAAGCCACCATGGCGATGCTCGGCGTGGACGTAGGCCCCGCGCGCCTGCCGAATACTTCACTTAGCGCCGGGCAGTCAAAAGTCCTGCGTTCGGAACTTGAGACGCTTGGTTTCTTCGACTGGATCCAATGAAACCACTCACGAAGCGGCAACAGCGCCGGCCTCGTCTTCGCGCACTTCCCCCTTGAGTGGATGTTGGAAAAATGACCACCGATCTAACAAATCCCGCCAGCCGTGAGCAACTCGCCACGCTGTATCGCAGCGTGCTGCTCGATGATGTGATGCCCTTCTGGCTGCGTCACGGCCTCGACCGCGGGCACGGCGGGATTTTCACCGCGCTCGACCGCGACGGTTCGCTGCTCGATTCGGACAAGAGCGTCTGGTTCCAAGGCCGCGCCGGCTGGATGTTCGCGACGCTTTTCAACACCATCGAGCCGCGCGGAGAGTGGCTGGAAGCGGCTCGGTCGTGCGTGGAGTTTTCGAGAAAACATTGCCATTCACCCGGGGGAAAAATGTGGTTCACCGTCACCCGCGAAGGGGCGCCACTGCGGATGCGGCGCTATGTTTTCAGCGAAAGCTTCGCGGCGGTCAGCTACGCGGCGTTTGCAAAAGCGACGGGCGATGCCCGCGCGGCGGACGAAGCTATGAAGGCGTTTGCTGCTTATCTGCGCTTCAGTTTCGAGCCCGGCGCGATGCTGCCGAAATATGAGCCGACGCGCCCCATGAAAGGCATCGGGGCACACATGATCGGCCTCGTCACCGCGCAGGAGCTGCGCGCAAATCTAGGCGACGTTAGCGTTAACGGGCGGACGTGCAGCGAATGGATTGATGCGGGCATCTCGGAAATCGGGCGCGATTTTCTAAAGCCGGAACATGCGGCGCTCATGGAGGTCGTCGCGCCCGACGGAAGCATCCTTGATCATCTCGACGGGCGCACCTTGAACCCCGGCCATGCCATCGAGTGCGCGTGGTTCATCATGCACGAAGGCCGGCTGCGGCAGGACCGGGGGTTGATCGCGCTCGGCGCGCAAATCCTCGACTGGATGTGGGCGCGCGGCTGGGACGCAGAGCACGGCGGCATCCTTTACTTCACCGACCTGCGCGGACTGCCGGTGCAGGAATACTGGCACGACATGAAGTTCTGGTGGCCGCACTGCGAGGCGATCATCGCCACGCTGCTCGCCTGGAAGCTCACTGGGAATTCTCGTTATGCGGAGATGCACGCGCAAGTCCACGACTGGAGCTTCGCGCATTTTCCTGACCGCGAGTATGGAGAATGGTTCGGCTACCTCCACCGCGACGGCACACCCTCCCAGCGCGCAAAGGGAAACCTCTTCAAAGGCCCGTTCCATCTGCCGCGGATGCTGTGGTTCTCCTCGCAGGAACTCTCAGCAGCTCCATAGGAGTTGGAATTGCCTACCCGTGGGACAAGCTCTACATGACCCGCTATCAAAAGGCAGGATTTGGTGTCATCGCGTATGACAACCGGGCGCATGGGAATTCCGGAGGGGAGCCCTGCACCTACGGGTTCTACGAAAAAGAGGACCTCCAGCTATCTTTTCACTTCAAAATGCCGCGCCTCTGCCACCCTGCGTCAATAAAACATGTTCCAGCAAAGGCTTGACAATTCCTGCCCCGGATAGTGTGATCCAAGCACTGGAACTTCCAACCCCATTCCCCTGCATTTTTATGTTAACCCGTCGTGCCCTTCTGAAAAACTCCGTTCTGACCGCTGCCGCGGCCGGCTTTCCCTCCATCATCCCCGGCACCGCGCTTGGTCTGAACGGGCGGCCCGCTGCCAGCGAACGCATCACCATGGCCGCCTTTGGCTTTGGCACCATCGCCTACACTACGGTCCCGGCCTTCCTCCAGGACGAGCGCGTCCAGATCGTGGCGGTGGCTGATCCCGTGAGCGAACTCGGAAACTACGGCTACTCCGCCGAAAAAACCGGGGGCCGCCTCGTCGGCAAGGCCCTGATCGAAAAACACTACACCGGGGCCAAGGACGGCAGCTTCAAAGGCTGCACCGCCTATGAGGACTTCCGCGAGCTGCTCGCCAAGGAAGACATCGACGCCGTCAACGTCTCCGCGCCCGACCACTGGCACGCCTACATGGCCATCTATTGTGCGCAAAAAGGCAAACACATTTACGGCCAAAAACCCCTCGCGCTCACCGTGGGGGAAGGCCGCCGCATGGTGGAGGAAGTCAAAAAAGCCGGCATCACCTGGCAAACCGGCAGCCAGCAGCGCAGCGACCTGAAGTTCCGCATGGCCGCCGGCTATGTCCGCAATGGCCGCCTCGGCAAAATCACGGAAGTCCGCATCGGCCTGCCCGCCGGCCACACCAACTGGAGCAAACTCGCCGAACGCAAAGCCCCCGAAGCCGCCCCCAAAGAACTGAACTGGGACCTCTGGCTGGGCCCGGCCCCGCAACGCGACTACTCCCCCGCCCTTCTCCAACTCAACTGGCGTCACAACTACGACTTCTCCGGCGGTATGATCACCGACTGGGGTGCGCACCACATGGACATCGCCCAGTGGGCTCTCGATATGGATACCAGTGGCCCTGTCGCCATTGAAAACATCAAAGGCGAACTCCCTGCCAAAGGCGACCTCTACAACACCGCGACCGCCTTCCACTTCGAAGCCGTTTACGCCAACGGCACCCGCATGATCGTCGACAGCAGCTTCCGGGAAGGCATCGAGTTCACCGGCGATAATGGCAAAAAGATTTTCGTGAAGCGCGACCTCATCGAGTTCACGCCCCAGGAGCTGCGCCGCGAGCAGATCAAACCGGAGGAAATCCAGCTCCACCTCAGCAAAAAATATAACCACAATCTCGACTTCGTGGACCACGTCTACGATGGGGGAGCCACCGCTGCCCCCATTGAAGCCAGCCACCGCGCCATCAGCATCGCCCACCTCGCGAATCTTGGTCTTCGCTTAGGCAAATCCACCCTCAAATGGGACCCCGTCACCGAACAAAGCAATGACGCGGAAATCAACGCACAGCTGACCCGCCCGATGCGTGCCCCTTACGCCATCTGATCAAGGGCCCCCCAAACCCTGTCACAAACGCCCCATGCCAACCGCTGGCATGGGGCTTTTCCCTTTGCCCAGGAGGCATACTTTATTGCTGCGCTTCCATCCTTTCCCGGACTGGCATTGACGGTCCGGGCCGTCAATTGCCCGCTACTGGATAGCAACCCGCCTCCAATTCCTTCATTCTTTGGAACGGTTTACGCTGCAACCTGCTTGCAAATAAAGGAAAACGGTTGCCTCCCCCGCGCTTCGCAACTATCCGAAAGTCCCTCTTATCCGCTCCGTTTCCCTTTGCCTCTCCCCATGTCCTCCCTTCCCGCGATGCGTCGAGCTGTCGATCCGCTGTCCATGATGGACCGGAACCGCAGCCTCCTCGCGGACACGATCTGCTATGCCTACAAGGAATCGGATGGCGTTGATATGGAAGCCTATGT
>CAMDJM010000101.1 GCA_945900785.1 Akkermansia muciniphila | reverse complement strand
GGCGGCGCGGCAACGCCAAAAGGCGGGACGCAGGGTCATTTTTAGAAGGCTGGTTTGTCCTTTGCCGCGCGACCACCGCGCCTCCGGGACAGCAACCAACCTTGTATTCAACCATGGCAGGGTTTTGGCAGCCAGCAAGCAAATTGATATAAATTCACCAAAGCAGAAATAAGCATAAGTCTTCCCAAGCCAAGTGATGGAATCCGGTGCATAGAAAGATCCAGCGCAGATCCCGTAATAGCTGCCGCCGGAACTGATGAAGCTGCGGATCTTCGCTTCCTGTCCAGCCAAGCCGGTTTTGTAGCCGTAAGAATAGCCGCCGGGGAAGGTAATCACCTTGAAATTGGCCAAGGTGAGGCGGTTATTGGTGACTTCCTTGAATCGAATGGCGAGCGGAACGTGCCCCGTCGATTCGATCCCCCGGGCCACCGCCGGCAAAAGTCCCGGCCATGCACCGCCATCCCCATTATGCTGAGCCATCACCGCGATGCGCTGGCCTGCGGGGTTTGGTGCGGGCGCGATCGTGGGGAGTGAGGCGTCACCATTATAGGCAAAACCAATCATCCTTCCAAGCATTGTCCAGGCTCCGACGGAATTGGCATGCACACCACCCATGGTCCAATTGTCCCAGATAGTCCAATCCAATTCGCTATCGCCCCGGAGTTCCAGCGTGAACGAGGTCATGACGATCCGGCCCGATCCAAATGCCTGACGGACGATAACGGCGTTGTTCGAGGAATCCCTCGCTACCACGGTAACTCCAGACGTTGGGGTTGGGAAAAAGCCGCCGCCGTAGGAATGCCAGGCTTCCTGCGTTCCTGAGCCAAAGGCAGGGTCGGTAATGGTGAAAGTGCGCTTGCCGATGTTCGTGGTGACGTTGGTGTAATTTCCAGAGTAAACGTCAAATGTTCCCCCGTTTTGCGAGGAAAAAAACGCGCCGGCCTCTTCCGCCACCAGACCGCCTCCGTTGGTCACATAAAGCCGCATCGCATTTTTGGTGGCGATCTGATCCAGAGCATTAACATCCGCGAACTTGCCCGCGCAGCATTTTTTCCCATCCTCGCCAGGAGGAATCACGAGGACATTAAAATTCGCAGGGGTCAGGCGGCCATTGACGATGTCCGATTTGGTGATCGCCATGGGGATGTTCCCCATAGAGGCAACTGCCCTGAACAGAGCCAGAATAGTGCTCGATTCCGCTCCGGTGCCGCTGTAAATGCCTACTTTCAAACCCGTCGGCGCTGCCTGCACGGTTATGGATCCAGCACTCAATGCTGCTGCCACCACAACCAGACTTTTCCTCCGCAGCTTACTTCCCCACTCTTGATTCACGCGTAATGAGGACCCGGAACGCCGTTTAGGAAAAACCATTTGGTTTATGTTCTCAATCATTGCATTGGCAGATATTTTAAGAATTTTCATAGTTTCTGCATCGTAATTGATATTTTTTTTTGTCAACTTCAGGCCTTGGCCTTCACCCGTGACCTGAAGGCCACCCTGCGGGAAGCGATCAAATGGTGGCAGGACTACCGGAGTGGAGCCTGTAACCTTGAGGACTACCAGGAGCAGGGCCAACGACTGTGGCAAAAGCTGAATCATCAATCATTAATTGCGGGACCGTCGGCTCAAAGACGCCGACCACCAGCGGCTGCTCGACGGCATTGGACGGCAACACGACCGTGGGCTGGTGCTGCTCTTTCTGGAACATCCCGAAATGGAACCGACCAATAACCGCGCCGGGCGCGGTTTGAGGGGAGCGCCAAGAAATATGATCCCGGCCTTTTGTGGAAGGCTGGCTGGCTCAGGCGCTGGCGGGGAGGGGCAGGTTGGTTTCGGCTTTGAGGATGTCTTCGAGGGTTTCCCGGCGGGAGATTTGGAGGAGGGTGCCGTCGGGTTCGAGCCAGATTTGGGGGGCTTTGCCGACGGAGTTGTAGTTGGAACTCATGGCGTAGCCGTAGGCCCCGGCGTCACGCAGGGTGAGGAGGTCGCCCGGGATGGGGCGGGGCAGGGCACGGGGTTGCAGGAGTTCGGCGTCGTCGCGGGTGAAAACGTCGCCGCTTTCACAGAGGGGGCCGGCGATGACGATGGGCTCCGTGGGGGCATCGGCGGGACGGCCGACGATTTCGATCCCGTGCCATGAGCCATACATGGCGGGGCGGACGAGGTCGACGAATCCGGCATCAACCATGGCGAAGGTGGCACCAGGGCCTTTTTCGTTGGTCTGGGTTTGTTTCACGTCTGTGACGCGGGTGACGAGGGTGCAGGCGGGGGCGACGTAATAGCGGCCGGGCTCGATTTCGAGGCGGATGGGGCGGCCTGCGGCTTGGCTGAGGGTTTCGCGGGCGGCAGTGAAGAGGGCTCCGAGTTTTTCGAGAGGCAGGGTGGCGGCAGGGTCGCGGTAGTTGTGAGGGATGCCGCCGCCGAGGCTGATGGCTGCGAGATGGGGCAGGGAGGGGGCGAGGGCGGCGAATTCGCGGACGAGGCGCCCGAGGTTGGCGAGGAGTTCGTCAAACTGCGGGCCGCTGCCGATGTGGGCGTGGAGCATGACGATTTGCTGGCCGGCTGCGGCCGCCGCAGCCTGGGTGGCGGGGACGTCGGTATACCAAATGCCGTGCTTCGAGCTGGGGCCGCCGGTATCGCAGGAGTTCACGTGGCCGTGGCCGAAGCCAGGGTTGACGCGCAGGGAGATTTTTCCGCGGTATCCGGCAGCGGCGAGATCGCGGATCATGCCAGGGGAGCCGATGTTGGGGAGAATGTTATGCTGAAGGACGACTTCAAGGGCGTTGTCGCGGAAGACATCGGAGGTGAAGCAGATGACAGGAGGCTCCTGGCCGGCGGCGTGTCCGGCGTGGAGGGCGCGGAGGATTTCGTTGCCGGAAACGGCGTCGATCCAGATGCCAGCGGCGGCCATTTCCTGGAGGACTTTGGTGGCGGGGCAGGCTTTCATGGCAAAGCGGGCCTGGACGCCTTCACCGGCGGTGATGGTTTTGATGGCGGCGATGCGCTGGCGGATGACTTCGGCTTCATAGAGCCAGAAGGGGGTGCCGGTGGTGGCGGCGAGGTGCTGGAGCAGGGCAGGGGAGTGAGGCATGGATGTTTTCAGTTTGAGAGGTTTCAGTTTTCAGCCGGAAAAGGCGCGGCACTGGGAACAAAAAAAGCGCCCGGATGGTCCGGGCGCTTTGGAAGGTGTGGCGTTTGGACTATTTGGGGGCCTTGGCAGGGGTTTTCTCTGCAGGTTTGCTGTCGGCTTGCGCCGCAGGTTTCGCGGGGGCGGGAGTTGGCTCCGAAGCCGGGGCGGCTGTTTCGCTGGCAGGGACGGGTGACCCAGTGGCATTAGCAGGGACTTCTGCGGCGGGTGTTTCAGCGGCAGGAGCGGGAGTTTCGGCAGCTGGAGCGGGAGTTTCGTCAGCCGGGGCGGGAGCCGGGGTTTCGGCGGGGACGACCGGTGGCGAGGGGGCTTCAGCCGCTGGAACCAGGTCTGCTGCGGCAGGGGCACCCGGAACGGGGGACTCTACCGCTGGAGTGACTGGAGGTGTGCCGAAGGGGGTTTCCGTGGCAGGTGTCGTCGGAGAGGCCGGAGCCGTCGCGGCCGGAGTGCTGGCGGGCACTTTCAAGCCGACGTATTGACTGACCTGCCGCGCCTCCAGAATGCACAGGGTGATGCTGAAAATGAAGAACATGATGCCGAGATAGACGGTGGCTTTCTGAAGGACGTTGGTGGTCTGGGATCCCCAGATCTGGTCAGTGACGCCGGCACCGAAAGCCGCGCCGAGGCCTTCCTGTTTCGGACGCTGCATCAGGACGAGCAGGACGATGAGCAGGCACACGATAACGAGCAGGATGCTGAAGAGGTAGATGAAAAAGGTCAACATGGGAGGGAGACTGTGGAGGCATTTGGGAAAATGACAAATGGCAATTCACGGGGCCCGCCGATTCAGAAAAGTATGTAAAATCGCCCGCCAAGCACCTGCATCCGGACTGGCGCAGCAGGGGTATCCGGGGCTATCATGGCAGTCTTATGGCAAAAATTTTCAATACTGGCATCATTGGTTACGGCTGGGCGGCGACCGCTCACATCCCCGCCCTGCAGGCGACAGGGCAGTGCAAAGTGACGTCCATTCTTTCCTCACGGAAGCTGGATGACGCGGAACTCTCCGCCAAATACGGCTGCCCCATCACCAGCTTCACGGATCCGGCGGCGTTCTTTGCGCAGGCTGATCTGGAAGTGGTGGATATCACGGGCTTCCCCCAGGATCACACCCGCTACGCGGTGCAGGCGGCGCAGGCCGGGAAGCATTTCATCCTTGAAAAGCCCATCGCCCTTACCTGGGCGGAATGTTGTGAGGTGGAGGCTGCGGCCAAGGCGGCGGGCGTGAAAACCTGCGTGTGTTTCGAGGTGCGCTTCAGCGGCCAGTTTTCCACCACGAAGAGCATGATCGATACGGGAATGCTGGGCCGGGTGCACTACGGGGAGGTGGATTACTACCACGGGGTGGGCCCATGGTATGGCCAATACCGCTGGAACACGAAGAAGGAAGGGGGCGGCAGTAGTTTGTTATCCGCCGGCTGCCACGCCATGGATGCCCTGCTGATGTGCATGGATGGGGAAGTGGAGTCGGTGACCAGCCTGAATACCCAGAGCAGCCATCCGTATTTCAGCATTTACGAATACCCGACCACCACCACCAGCCTGGTGAAGTTCAAGGACGGCCGGGTGGGCAAATGTGCCAGCGTGATCGACTGCTTCCAGCCCTACTACTTCCATACCCACCTCGTCGGCAGCGAGGGCAGCCTGCTGGACGGGAAATTCCACACCAATAAAATCGCTGGCCTGGACAAGTCCAAGTGGAGCGGATTGAGCATCCACCCGATTGATTCCGGTGATGTGGCGGACCATCCCTATCAAACCCAGTTTGAGGCCTTCTTCAAAGCTCTGGAAGCCGGGCAGGAGATGCCCCTGACCAGCCTGAAGGACGCCATGCGCAGCCACCAGGTGATTTTCGCCGCCGACAAATCCGCCGCTGCCGGCGGGGTGCCGGTGATGGTGGCGGAGATTCCGTGGGGGTGATTGGTTGGAAAAATGCATGGGCTGAAACTGATGGGCCGGCCACATGTTATGGTCTGTTTCCGGCTCAGGTAACGCCATGGGAACCCTGGCTTCATTCATCAGCCCAAAAAAAGCGGGCCGGATTGGGTCCGGCCCGCTGGAGGGAGGTGATTACTTTTTCTTCCAGGGCGGCTTGCCAGGGCCGCTGCGGGGGCCTTCGCGGTCGAAGCCCTTGCCGCCGGGGCGGGGGGGGCGGCCTTCGCCGCCGGGGCCGAAGCTGCCGGGGCCGCGGGCCGCGAAGCTGACTTTGAGAGGGCGTCCTTCATGCTCGGAGCCCTCCATGTCGGCGACGAGGGTCTTGCTGTGGCTGCTGTGGATCTGGCAGAAGCTCTGGTCTTCCATCAGCTTGATCTGACCGACGGCCTGCGGGGGGAAATTCAGCGCACCATTGGCGAAGAGGTCCACGATTTCCCGGGGTCCGAATCCCTGGTTTTTACCGACGCCAACGCGCACCCACTGAAAACCGCGGGCGGCGGCGGGGAGGGTGACCATTTCGTGAGGGTTTTTGGAAAACTTGCCCGTGGGTTCCGGGGCCGTAGCGTCCTTGCGGGACTCGCGCACGGGGCCCGGGCGGCCAAAGTTGGCGGGCATTTCCTCTTCTTCCTCGAAAAAGACCTCGTCGTATTTGCTTTCCAGTGGTTCCGCTGCCTTGGGTTTTGGCTTGGGAGCTGGCGCTGGGGCGGCAGCGGCGGGTTTTGGCTCAGCCTTTGGCTCAGCTTTTGGCTTGGCGGCTTCCGGGGGCGCAGCTTCTGAGGTTTCGGCGGCCCGGGGGGCTTCCACGGGTTTCACGGCCTTGGGTTTCGCGGGCTTGGACTCGGGAGGCATTTCATCTTCCCTTACGAATTCAGCGGCGGCGCGCTCCTGCTTGGCCACGGCGACCGGTTTCGGGGCGGGCTTGGCATTCATGAGGGGTTGGCCCCGGATGTCCGGCTCAAATCCACTGGCCGCCAGCAGCTCGTGGAAGAGCGCACTGGCAATATCCGTGGAGGAATGCCCTTCTTCCAGCAATTGCTCCACCATGCCGTCCTGGGGCTTGAAGCGCCCGGTCGTGAGGCGCTCCCTGACTTTATCAAGGACGCCGCCTGCGCGCTTCTGCTCCACTTCATCCATGGTCGGCACATTGCCCCGGCGGATGCGGCTGCGGGTGAAACGCTCGATCGCCTGCAGCTTGTAAATCTCACGGCCACTCACCAGGGTGAAGGCGAGGCCCTTGCGGCCAGCCCGTCCGGTGCGGCCCACGCGGTGGACGTAATCCTCGGGATCCCACGGCAGGTCGAAATTCACCACCAGATCGACTTCCTCCACGTCAAGCCCACGGCCGGCCACGTCGGTGGCGATGAGGAAATCGAAGCCGCTCTTGCGGAATTTTTCGATGGTGCGGGAACGCATCGCCTGGGTGATGCCGCCATGCAGTCGGTCGGCGGAATAACCCCGGCCCTGGAGCATGTCCGTCAGTTCATCGACCATGCGCTGGGTATTGCAGAAGACGATCCCTAACCGGACGCTTTGCATATCAATCAGGCGCATGAGCGCGTCCTGCTTATTGCGCAGGGGCACCTCGTAAAAGACCTGCTCCACGGTGGGCACGGTCACGTCCTTGGTGGCGATGCGGATGTGCTCCACGTTGGTGGAGAAGCGGTTGATCAGCTCGCGGATCGGAGCGGGCATGGTGGCACTGAAAAAGACCGTCTGGCGTCCGGGAGGGGCGGCTCCGAGGATTTTTTCCATGTCCTCGCGGAAGCCCATGTCGAGCATCCGGTCGCATTCATCCAGCACCACCATTTTGATGCGGCTGAGGTCCAGCGCCCGGCGGTCCATCATGTCCATGACGCGGCCGGGGGTGCCGATGACGACCTGCGGGCCGCGCTTCAGTTCATAGAATTGCCGCTCGTAGGACGCGCCGCCGTAGATTGGCACCGCGTGGATTTTCGGCATAAAGGCAGCCAGCTTGTGCACTTCCTCGGCGACCTGCATGGCCAGTTCCCGCGCGGGGCAGAGAATCAGAAGCTGGGGGTATTTCCCGTCGTGATCGATTTGATCCAAGGCGGGGAGGACGAAGGCGGCGGTCTTGCCGGAGCCGGTCTGGGACTGGCCGACGAGATCGCGGCCGGTCAACAAAATGGGGATCGAAGCTGTCTGAATGGGCGATGCTTCTTCATAACCTAACTTTTCAACTGCTTTCAGCGCAGCGGCTGAAAGACCTAATTCACTAAACGGGCGCTTTTCCATAAAACGGGCAGCTATACCCCATTTTGGGCATCTGTCGCCTTTTTTCCATGAAAACATCGCGCCCCGTCCCGCTCAGCCCCCCAGGCGGGCCAGCCAGTAGGTCCAGGGACGGATGCCCAAGCCATCGCACAAAATGACCAATCCACCGAGGCACACCCCCAGGGAAATCGCTTGCACCAGCCCATTTTTCCCCGTGGAACCCTCCTGCGCCGGAGACGTAAAACGGCGCATGGCCAGCACACTGCCCACCACGGTGGCCCCCAGCAGCGCCAATAAGGAAAGGCCCGCGAGGCGTGGCCCAAAAGCTGGGGCCGCGCTGGTGGCACTCCAGGCCGCCCAGCCTGCGGCGGCTGGAAAAATCCCCGCCATCAGCCAGCGGCGGGTCAATTGCGTCGCCGCTTCCCGGTGAATATTATCCACGGATACCAGCAAAATCCCGATGCCGGCCAAGGCTGCCGCCAAAAACGACGGCATCGGCAGACCCAGTCCGGAGCCGATGCTCCAGCCTGCCAGAAAAGCAGCCAGCACCACGCCAAGCGTGCGCGCCATCAGATTCCGGGAAGCCAGGCCCAGGCCTAGCGCCAGCCCCAGCAGGGCCAGACCTGTCAGCGGGCCACGGGGAGAACTGGGCGTCGTGGCCGCCGCAGGTGGAGAGTCAGTGCCAGCGGTCCGGGGAAACGGCGTCTCATAGAAAACTTCCGTATCCCGTGGCAGGGCTCCGAACTGCACGGCGGCGACTCCCACCGGTCCAAAGCGGTAGGCATAACTCAAATCCCATGGCACCCCCGGGGCGGAGGGAAACTCCTTCACCATTGTCTGCGAAAACGTGATCCGTGCTGGCGGCACCGCCATGGGGTATTTGATATAGTAGATGAAATGCGCCCGGTCCGGCCCCTCCACGCCTTTGCCCACGTGCTTCGGCGGGGTCACCTGGTCCACCTTCCCTTGGAGCAGCTGCCCGTCGGCCTTGAAAAATAAATGATCCAGCAAATAAGCGGTATGCCGGGGGGCGGCATCCTCTGCCTCCGCCATATCCACTGCTCCATCCGCCGCGATGGGCAGGCCCTGCACCACATTCAACTCCCGCATGCTGACGTAAAGTTTCACTTCCAGCCGGTCCGGAGCCACCTCGATCCAGATCGGGTTTTGCAGGATCGGATGGGCTGAAGCCGGACCCGCCAGCCCCAGAGCCAGCGCCATCGACCAAAAAGCCGCCCTCCAAGGGCGGTGCAGGGAAGGGGAAGATGTATTCATTTTGTTAAGAAGAATCCGCGTTGTTTGGGTGAAATAGGGAGATTCAGCTTTTCCATCACCATCAGCATATCCTCCCACAGCTTGCGTTTCTCGGCATTCGCCGCCTCCGGTCCGTCCGCCTCCCGTTCCTGCAAATACGAGGGATCCAGTGTCGCCATCACGGGGATGCCGTTGAGGTCGTAGAATTTTCCCCGCCCCTGCATCACGCCGCCCCAGCGTCCCAGCAGTCCCGCAAAAGGAATGTCGCCCAGCAGCACCACCACCCGGGGCTGGATTACCGCGATTTCCTCCTTCACAAATTCCAGGCAGGAGGCTCCTTCCTCTGCTGTCAGGTTGCGTTCGCCGGACTCCCCTGCATCTGGCATTGGCCGGTATTTGCAAAGCAGCGTCAGATAGACCTTGGATCGCTCCAGCCCCATCGCCTTCAGGATTTTCCCCAGCAACATTCCTGAGGACCCGGCGAATGGTTCCCCTGCCGCCTCCTCCTCCGCGCCGGGAGCTCCGCCCACCATCATGATTTCCGCCTCTGCGGAGCCTATCCCAAACACCATGCGGTCCCGCAGCGTGCCCAGCGCCCGGGCCGTCGTGCCCAGCCCGGCCTTCGCCCGCACCGCAGCCAGGCGCGATTCTTTGGCCAGATCCACCGTTCCGGATAGCATGGCCTCCGGCAACACCAGACGCTGCGGATGTTCCTGAGGCTTGATCCCGGGTTCCTTGGGCAAATCCGGCTCCTTTCTGACGGAAGCCGCCTTTTCCACCGACACCGGGGCAGGGGCCGCCACGGGTTCCGTCACCGGCAGGGCAGGGCGGGGACGCGGCTTCATCCTCACGATTTCCCGCAGGGCCTCCGCTGCTTCCTGTGTCAGCCACAGTCGTTTTTCCCCGCTCCGCAGGCGGCCCTCCAAGTGGGCCTGCATCAATTTCAGCACGGGATAGGGATCGGAAGCGGTCATCACGATGAAAAAAAGGAACTGCGAAAAAAGGTTGTCCAGCGGCCTTACTCATCGTAATTGCCCCCACTCCACCCGTCAACCCGCAACCACTGCTTCCCATATGTTCAAACGCATCGGCAACCTATTCAAAGGCTTCTTCGGACTCTTCATTGGCGGACTCGAGCGCAAGAACCCCGAAGCACTCCTCGACGTCGAGAAGGAAAACCTCCGCGAGCAGATTGCCAAGTATAACAAAGGCCTCGCCGGACACGCCGCCCTGTGCGAACGGCTCATCAGCCAGACCCGCGCCCTCGAAAACGAGGAAAAGGAACTCCACGCCAAAGTCGTGGCCCATCTCCGTGCCGGCAACAAGGAGCTCGCCGGCCAATACGCCCTCCGCCACCAGCAGGTGAAAAAGGAGCACGGGACGATCAAGTCCCAAATGGAGGAAGCCGAGAAAACCTACAAGGAACTCCTCACCGCCCGCGACGTTAGCGTCAAAGCCGCCCGCGATAAAATCGAGAGCCTCAAGCGCGGCATTAACGAAGCCAAAATCGCCCAGGCCACCGCAGAACTCAACGAAATGGCATCCGGCATGATCGGCGAAATCGGCACCGCCGGCGACACCCTCAACCGGCTCGAGGAAATCGTCCGCGAAGACAAGGAAAAAGCCGCCGGCCGCGCCCGCGTTGCCAAGGACAGCATCGACATGTCCGGCATCACCGCCAAAGCCAGCGAACAGTCTGCCATGGAAGATCTCGCCCTCGCCGACTTCGCCGCTGCCGAAGGCATCGCCATTGAAAAACCCGTTGCTGCTGACGCCTCCAGCCCCTCCCCAGGCACCAGCGACAGCACCAAAACCATGGGTCCCGCCCAAACCGAATAACCCTGCGCCCGCCCCGGGCCGCACCCTCCAACCTGCTCCGATGAAGGATCCCTATTACGCCAGTCCAGTTATCGCGGGCCTTCTGCTTTGCCTGGGAGGCGTGCTCATGGTGGTCACCAGCTACTTCTACATGGACGACGTGCCGGACAAGCCCTCCGCCACTGGCACCATGTATTGGCTCATTGGGATAGGATACCTCCTCTGGATCAGCGGCAGCACCGCTCTCGCCCGTGCGAGATTTTCCTCCATCTGGGCCGGCCTTGGTTGTGGGATTTTGCTGCTCCCCGGCCTCCTGCTGCTCCTTACCATCGTCCCCCGCCGCACCCGTCAGGAAATCTGGCAAGCCGCCAACCCCACCCTCACCGGCCGCGTCCTCAAACGCCAATACCCGAATCAGAAATCCCTTTATTGAGGGAGGGGTGTGTTTGTTATTGGTTATTAGTTGGTAGTTGTTGGTTCCGGGTCAAAGGTCAGAGGTCAGAGGTCAGAGGTCAGAGGTCAGAGGTCAGAAGGCCGAGGTCACAGACACCCTACTTCCACGAACCAGCCACAGCGTGGCGTCCCATGAATAGCCGGGGGTGGAGCACCGCAGAACCCCCGGAATCTCCCCGCCAAATCCATCAAGCCGCGTAGCGGCGACCCAACCTCCACCTGCTACAACTTCCCGCTCACCTTCACCACCACCACCACTTTCACCCACCTGTCCCCGCCTGTCATGTCCACTCTTCCCCTTTGGGCTGCCGAAATCGCCTCCCTCTACGAAAGCCACGCCGCCTCCCAATTCATCCTCCACGGCAATGTCCAGGACTCCCTGCTCCTCCCCGGCATCGGCGACTCCCGCCTCGGCAAACTGGACGAATACGTTCTCGACGTCCTCATCCCCCAATTTGAAGTCGTCCTCACCTACGACCTCGGCGGCGGCCTCCGCGTGGTCCGCGGCCAGCCCCTCTTTGCCGCATGGCCCAGCGCCCCGGCTCAAGGCTCCGCTATGCCCCGCGCCCCCCGCGAAGCCATCGATCTCCTCACCCACTACGCCCGCTACGCCTCCAATGTCCGCCGCGCCAACGGTGCCGCCACCCGCATCGCCTTTCTCCTGCGCGATGCCCACCTCGCCATCCCCTCCCTCCAGGGCGGCTTGAATTACGACCTCAACGCCATGGCCCTCCAGGTCAAAACCTGGGCGAGCGAAACCCTCCTCACCGAGCACCCTTTCGCCACTTTCCTCCTTACCGAAAACCTCAACGACCTCCACCCTCTCCTCTCCCGCGATCTCCGCTCTGCCAACATCCGCATTCCCCTCCCCCCGCCCTCACAACTCGCCGCCACCTTCCAGCGCCTCGCCCCCAAATACCCCATCGCCCTCGGCCCTTGGCAGGACAAATATGACCTCCCCGCCGCCCAACTCGCCGGGGCCACCCTCGTTTCCATCGAGTCCCTCCTCAAAACCAAGGAACACCGCCGCGAGCCCATCAGCGAAAATGACCTTTCCCGCCTGAAAAAGGAACTCATCGAAAAAGACTGTCAGGACCTCATCGAATTCATCGAAGCCGACCGCACCCTCGAAGACCTGCACGGCCAGGCCGATGTCAAGGAATGGCTCCGTCAGGATCTCGCCCTCTGGCGCGCCAACGACACCGCCGCCATGCCCATGGGCTATCTTTTTTGCGGCCCCGTGGGCACCGGCAAAACCTACATGGTCGAATGCCTCGCCGGAGAAGCTGGCGTCCCCGTCGTCAAACTCAAAAACTTCCGCGACCGCTGGGTCGGCAGCACCGAAGGCAACCTCGAAAAAATCTTCGCCCTCCTCCAGGCCCTGGGCAAATGCTATGTCTTTATCGACGAAGCCGATCAAGCCCTCGGCAAGCGCAGCACCGATGGCGACAGCGGCGTCGGCGGCCGCGTCTACTCCATGATGGCCAAGGAAATGTCCAACAGCGCCAACCGGGGCCGCATCGTCTGGATCCTCGCCTCCAGTCGGCCCGACCTCATTGAGGTCGACCTCAAACGCCCTGGCCGCGTCGATGTCAAGATCCCTATCTTCCCCACTCTAACTCCGGAAGAGGGCTTCTCCCTCCTCCGTGCCCTCTGCAAAAAAAAGCAGGTCCCTCTCGACCGGGAAGCCTACGCCACCCTCCAGCCTCACATTCCTAACTGGCTCACCCCCGGGGCCGCCGAGTCCCTGGCCGTCAAAATCTACCGCCTCGTCAAAACCAAAAACCTCTTCCCTGCCGAAGCCGCCCTCGCCTGCCTCCAGGACTACCAGCCCGCTGTCGCCACCGACATCATGCAATTCCAAATCGACCTCGCCGTCACCGAAGCCAGCGACCTCGCCTTCGTCCCCACCGCCCTGCGCCCTCAGCCTGCTAATTGAGAAAAACCACCCTTCCGCCAGCGCCTCTGCCCGCTGGGTGTCATTAACTCTACTTTTGTCATCCTGTGGCGCAGGCTTTCAGCCTGTGCGGCAAGCGGGCTTCCAGCCCGCTGGATCAACGGTAAACTCCGGCCTGGAAGGCCGAAGGCCGCACAGGCTGGAAGCCCGCGCCACCTTTATTTGGCAGAATGACAAAGTAGAGTTAAAGCGGACCTCCAGCAAAAGCAAAAACCAGCTGCGCCCCGGCCATCTCAAAAAGACACCGTTCTGACCACTGGAGTAAACCAAGTCCCTCCCGCAGCGGCGCTCTTCACCCGGCTGGGTGCGCTTTCCATTTCGCCAGTTGAGTTTCCCCCGCCTTGCTGGCAAGTGCACGCAGCCAACCCCGCCACCCCAGACACGCCCCGATCTCCCCCTTCTCATTCTCCGACCACTCATGACCGCCGATTCCTCCTTCTCCCACCAATCTTCCGCTGAGGACGCTGCCGCTGCCGTAGCCGCCGCCTCCCGCTGGATCCAGCCTCTGCGCACCGAAATCGGCCGCTACCTCATCGGCCAGATCCCCATGGTGGACCGCCTCCTCATCGCCCTCCTCGTCCGCGGCCACGTCCTGCTGGAAGGCGTTCCCGGCCTCGCCAAAACCCTCGCCCTCAAAACATTGGCCGCCCTTGTCGACGCGAAGTTCAACCGCATCCAATTCACCCCGGACATGCTCCCCGCCGATATCGTCGGCACCGAAATCTTTGACCCCCGCGCCGCCGAGTTCCGCGTCAAACGCGGCCCCGTCTTCGCCAACTTCATCCTCGCCGATGAAATCAACCGCGCCCCGGCCAAAGTCCAAAGCGCCCTTCTCGAAGCCATGCAGGAAAAACAAGTCACCATCGGCGACCAAACCTTCCCCCTCGCCACTCCCTTCATGGTCCTCGCTACCCAAAACCCCCTCGAACAGGAAGGCACCTACCCCCTCCCGGAAGCCCAGCTCGACCGCTTCCTTCTGAAAGTCGTCGTAGACTACCCCAGCGAAGCTGAGGAACTTCTCGTCCTCGACCTCGCCGCCACCATCAAAGATCTGCCCAGTCCCCAGCCCGTCGTCACCCTCGACGCCATCCGCCAGGCCGGCGAGACCGCTGCCAGCCTTTACCTTGACGATCGCGTCAAGCAATACATCGTCCGCCTCGTCCACACCACCCGCCGCCCTGACGACTTCGGCGTCCGCATTGCCCCCTTCATCAAAGTCGGGGCTTCCCCCCGCGCCACCATCGGCCTCGCCCTCGCCGCCCGCGCCCACGCCTTCCTCCAGGGCCGCACCTACGTCACCCCCAACGACGTTAAAACCATTGCCATGGACGTCCTCCGCCACCGCGTCGCCGTCACCTACGAAGCCGAAGCCGAAGGGCTGAGCAGCGAGACCCTGGTGCAACGCATTCTGGATGAACTCCCCGTGCCGTGAGGAGGGTGGTGGGGTAGGGAGTTATTGGTTATCGGTTATTAGTTGATAAGGCCAATTCCCTGCTCCCTCCCCGCGAACCCCTAAAAACCAAGAACCAAGAACCAAGAACCAAGAACTAAGAACTAAGAGCTAAGAACCAAGAACCAATAACAAATAACCAATAACTCCCCACCACCCCATGCCCACTCCCACTGAAGCCGCCGCCGCCGAATCCCGCGCTGTCGAGATTCTCCGCCGCGTCCGCCGCATGGAGGTGCAGACCACCCGTCTCGCCGATGACACCATGGCCGGCCGGTATGCCAGCGTCTTCAAAGGCCGCGGCATGGACTTCGACCGCGTCCGCAACTACGTCCCCGGCGACGACGTCCGCGCCATCGATTGGAACGTCACCGCCCGCACCGGCGACCCCTATGTCAAACTCTTCACCGAGGAACGTGAACTCACCATTCTCCTCCTCGTCGATATCAGCGGCTCCTCCGACTTCGGCTCCACCCCTGACAGCAAACGCGAACTCTCCGCAGAAGCCGCCGGCGTCCTCGCCGCCTCCGCCATCCGGAACCGCGACAAAGTCGGCCTGATCCTTTTTACGGACACCGTCGAACTCTACATTCCGCCCGCCAAAGGCCGCACCCACGTCCTCCGCCTCATCCGCGAAGCCCTCTACTTCCAGCCCACCCAGCGCCGCACCGACATCGTCGCCGCCCTCGATTTTGCCAATCGCGTCATCTCCCGACGCGCCATCCTGTTTCTGGTGAGCGACTTCCAGCCCGGCCCGCCCTTTGAGGAAAAACTCGCCCTCCTCCGGAAAAAGCTAACCATCACCAACAAGCACCACGACCTCATCGCCGTCACCATCACCGACCCCCGCGAAGCCGAACTCCCCAACGTCGGCCGCCTCCGCATCGAAGACGCCGAAACCGGCCAGATTCTCCAGCTCAACACCAGCAAAGCCAGCGTCCGCGACACCTACCGCGCCCAATCCCAGGCCCGCCGCGCCCGCACCGCCGCCACCATCCGCTCCACGGGAGTCGACCTCCTGGAATTCACCAACGGCACCAACTGGCTCCCCGCCCTCGTCAACTTCTTCCGCACCCGCCGCCACCGCCTCGGATGAAATTTCCTCACAACACCCGCCCCTCCCCCCCATTCGACGTTCAACGTTCGACGTTCAACGTTCGACGTTCCAACATTCTCTTCTTCCTCATTTTCCCCTTCCTCATTCTTTCCCCTTCCCCCGCCCAATCCCACACCCAAACCCACACCCA
>CAMDJM010000100.1 GCA_945900785.1 Akkermansia muciniphila | reverse complement strand
AAAGGGGCCGCCAGCGGCGAGGGTTTGGGAAATCAATTCCTCAGCCACATCCGCGAAGTCGATGCCATCATCCAAGTGGTCCGTTGCTTTGAAGACGAAAACGTCCACCACGTCAGCGGTTCCGTCGATCCTCTGCGCGACATCGAAGTCATCAATACCGAACTCGTCCTCGCCGACCTCGCCAGTGTCGAGCGCCGGATCGAGCGCGGACAGAAAAAAGCCAAAGGCGGCGACAAGGAAGCCCAGGCGGAAGTGGCGCTCTGTCAAAAACTGCTCCCCCACCTCAACGACGGCAACCCGGCCCTCACCGCGCCCCTGAGCGATGAGGAACGCAAGCTCGCCAAAGGCCTCTTTCTCCTTTCCAACAAACCCACCATCTTCGCCTGCAACGTCAGCGAAGCCGAACTGGCCCAGGCCATGAGCGACCCCGCCGCGCATCCCTATGTCGGCAAGGTGATGGAATACGTCAAAGCCAGCCACAGCGCCGAAGCCGTGGTCATCAGCGCCGCCATTGAGGCTGAGCTGACGGAACTCTCCAAGGAAGAAGCCGCCGATTACCTGAACGATCTCGGCGTCTCCAACAGCGGCTGCAACGAACTCATCCGCGCCGTCTATCACCTCCTCGGCCTGCGCACCTATCTGACCACCGGCGAAAAGGAAACCCGCGCCTGGACCATCCGCATCGGCGACAAGGCCCCCGCCGCCGCCGGCGTCATCCACAGCGACTTCGAGCGCGGCTTCATCGCCGCCGAAATCGTCGCCTACGCCGACCTCGTCGCCGCCGGCACCCACAGCAAAGCCAAGGAAGCCGGCAAAGTCCGCATCGAAGGCAAGGAATACACCATGCAGGACGGCGATGTGGTGGACTTCCGGTTTAATGTGTGATGGAATCAATCGCCTCATCGGCTTCCCTATTCTTTAAAGCCATCGACGAGAATGTCAGCGCCATCAAAAAATGGCAGCAGACAGGCAGGGTGAAAGCTGGGAAACCGAGGGGGATTGGGACAATCATTAGAGCAGGAAATGCATGACGCCATGGAATTCCATATTGAGGGTCTGAAACTGGCCGGTTTGGAGATCCCACAGCCTTCCTCCCATGCTTCCTATTGCGAAGTCGCGGCATGAGATTGCCTACCAAGTCCTGATGCAAATGGACACCTTGGTTTCCAACAATTGGACTGTGGATTGGCAATCCCTATTGGCTTGGCGTGGTGCCCCACCATGTCAGAAAACGGAGTCAGGCTGGTGACATCCATCAAGGCACGGGGCAGGCTCCCGGACGCTGGCCCCGATCCTTCAGACTGCTCCTCCCGCCGGCCATGAAACCGGAAATCCTGCCCCGGCCAATATGGCACGATCCTGTTCCGCCGCGCATGAGGCGGTGAAACGCAAACCGCAAAGCCAAGGTGGTCCGCCCGTCGCCTGCAAACGGTCCCATCGGAGCGGCTAGCGTAAAATAAAGGGCTGGCCCATCGATTCCAGCAGCTTTTTTTCTTCCGACAAATACTGATCGCCGAGGCGGCTAAAGGCCCCGCTTTTCCGGAATTCATCAAGGAATCCGTTTACTTCCGCCCGCAGGGTGTCGTTTCCTTTCCGGATGCCAATCGCCCAGGATTCCTCCACAAAAGGCTTGAGGATGGCCCGGGTGGTGGCGGCGTTGGCCTGGCAGTATTTGAAGATGCTGAGCTGATCGTAGAGGAAGGCATCTGCCCGGCCCTGAGCGACTTCGAGGGCGCAGGTGGCTTCGCCATCAAGGGCGTTGACGGTGGCTCCAGGCAGATTGGCCCGGGCCCAGGTTTCGCCGGTGGTGCCCAGCTTCGCGGTGATGCGGATGCCAGGTTTTTTCAAGTCATCCACCCCTTGGATAGGCGAGTCCATGGCCACCAGCATGGCGAGGCCCGTGTGGGTGTAGGGCTCGGAAAAATCGATGGATTGAGCACGCTCTTCAGTGGCGGTCATTGCGGAGATGATCAGGTCGATCTTGCCGGACTGAAGCGCGGGGATCAGCCCATCGAAGGCGTAACTTTCCAGCTTCAGCGGCCGGCCCAGCTTCTTCGCCAGTTCCTCAGCCATGCGCACATCCACGCCATCCGGTTCACCCTTGGCGTTTTTAAATTCGAAGGGCGGGTAAGTCATATCCATGCCCACCACCAAGGGCTTTCCGGCCCCGCCCGCTTCCGCAGGCTTGCCGCAACCTGACAATCCGATACAGAAAAAAAATCCCAGCAGTGCGATGTATTTCATTGGTTCAAAAAAAGTGAAGCAGGCTCAGGCAGGAGCAATCCCCCCGCCAAGTCCATACGCGGAAATGCAAAGCTTGCATCCGGCGTTTTTAATTCAGGCTGGGAGGGTTGAGCGCCTCACCCCGGAGGAAGGAGCCCCCGGGTTGGCGGTGCAGATCGTCGGCAGTCCAGAGGGTTTTATCCGGACCGGCGGAGCGGAGGCTGATAGCCCCGGCCTGCTCGGCATGGAAAAAAAGCGGCGTGCCCCAGCGGTCGGTGAGCAGGCCATCGGCATTAAAGATGGCATGCCCGGGAGAGATGAAGGGCAGGCGCACCTTTCCCTCCCCGCGCAGGGCAGCGGCGATTTCGCCATTGGCGCTGAGGGGCTGGGTTTTCATGCCTTTGGCGAGGAGCAGGAAGTTATCCAGACAACGGTGCAGTAGGGTCAGATCCTGTTCCGGCGGCTGCGTGGCGTCGCCATAGCCGAGCAGGGTCTTATCCCCGGGCAGGACCGCTGCTGCCGTGGCGGCATCCGGCACCCCTGGAGCCGGCAGAGGGGGAACCGTCCCCACCGGCGCAGGCTGGCCCGCCGGGGGGCGGGAAAAGAACCAAAGGAGCAGCGTGGCCACCCCCACCACGACTAATAACCAGATGCCTTTCCGGGCTGGGGAGGGTGTTTCAGCAGGATGGGTCATGTCAGGAGGTTCAGGGCAGGGCTGCCGGTGAAATTCGGCAGATTGGGCAGGACATAGGGGAGATTGGTCTCCGAGACGCCAAACCAGCGCAGCAGGGAGCCAAAATAGCTATCCACGGAAGTCGTGGGGAGCAAGCGCCCGCCGTAACCCACATCCACCGGGCCGAACTGGTCAGGCCCCGATTGATTGAAAACTGGATAGGTGCCGTGAATGCGCCCGCTGCGCACCGGGCCGCCGAAGATCAGGCTGTTCCCGCCCCAGGCGTGGTCAGTGCCCCGGCCATTGCTCCGCAGGGTGCGGCCGAAGTCGGAGGCGGTGAAGGTAACGACATCATTGGCGAGGCCCAGGGTATCAAGGGCACGCTGGAATCCGCCGAGGGCGGCATCCAGATAGGACAGCATGGCGGCCTGGGTGGTGAGGAGTTCGCCATGGTGGTCCCAGCCGCCGTAGGAGACAAAGAAGGTCTGCCGCCTCAGGCCGAGCGCCTGCCGGGCAAGGATGGTTTTCAGGACGGCCCGGAGATTGCGGGCCACGAAGTTCCCCGCCGGGAACATCCCCTCCACCGTGGGGGTGAGGGTCTGGGCATTGAAGGCGGTTTGGAAAAAATCCTGTGCCGCCGCGCTGCCTTTGGTGAGCTTGGCAAAGGCGTCATCCATGGCATTGGCGTAAGTCTGGCCGATGGCGGAAGTGAGCCCCCGGTTTTTCAGCGCCAGCAGATTGGCCGCGCCGACCGCGCTGTTGGTAAAGGAGAGCGCGCCATTCGAGCTGACCACGAGCTGCTCGGTCTGGTTGCCCACCTGGAAGATGCTATTGCCACCCAGCGAGAAATTCATGGAGACCTGCTGCTGGTTCGCGGCGCTGTGCATAATATCGGCGGCACGCCCCGCCCAGCCGGTGAGCTGCGCTCCGCCTTGGGGCAGGGAGGTCTGCCATTGTTCGATCTGATCGCTGTGGGAAAACAGCGCCTTCGGCAGCGGCACGTTGCCTGCCAGATATTGCGCGAGGGTAGTGGGCTGGATGAGCGTGCCGACATTGGCCACAAAGGCCGCGCGCCGCCCGCTGGTGGCAAAGGGACCGGTGCCATTGAAGAGATGCGCGGTATTGGCCATGGAAGGGTGCAGGCCGTAACTCCGGCCATCCCCTCCGGAGGCAGGTGCCAATTGATTCAGCGGGAGCAGGGAGCCGGAAGCCAGGGCCAGATTGCTGCGGGCGTTGGCATAGGCGGTGTATTCCGCCCCGGCCGATGGCACCAGCATGTTGTAGGAATCATGGCCGCCATTGAGAAAGACGCAGACGAGCGCCTTCCGGTCGGTGGTTCCTGGCAGGAGGTCCTGGGCGGCGGCGTGGTTGGCCAGCTTGAGATTCAGCAGGGTATTCAGCACCGGAATGGAGCTGAGGGAGGCGCAGGAGGCCTGTCCGAGAAAAGCGCGGCGTTTCATGACAAAAAGGAAAAGGGGGTTAGCGCTGGATGGCTCCTTCCGGAACGGTCAGGCAGAGATAAACGGCAAGGTGGACGCGGGAGCGGGCATCCGTGGCGGGGAGATCGTCCACGGTATCGATGATGATCGCGCGGGTGGCCGCAGACAGGCGGCCGGCGCAGAAAAGAAGGTTGAGCCGGTCCAGCAGCAGTTCCGGATTGCCGGCGAGGGCAACTTCTGCTGCAAAATCCAAAGGATAGCAGATGCCATTGGAGGAACGCATCCCGCCCTGGATGAAATCCCATAACGTGTTCGGCACAGAGATGGCGGAGTAGCTGTCGGTGATCTGGAAGACGGGGCCGCTGAGGCCCAATTGCGTGAGGAGCCCAGGGGCGCGGTAGTCCGGCCGGTAGAAGTTGAAGACGCTGGGTGAGTAAAGCGGCTCCTGCTTCATGGCGTCGTAGAATTCCCCCCAATTCCACCACACCTGAGCCTGGAGGCGGGCCAGACCGCCCACGCGGGCGAGGTGCATGGTGCGGATCACAGGCTCGCGCAGTTTTCCAAAAGCCACATTCCCCAGCGACCAACGCGGATCCCGCGCTTCCTGATCCAGCAGGATGGCTTTAACCACCGCGCCCAGGTCACCCCGCACCCCGCTGCCATTGTCCGCGAAGATGGCCTGGATGCGTTGCACGTAGGCGGGGCTGGGATTGCTGGTGACGAGGAATTGAATGAGCTGGCGGCTGATGAAGACAGGCGTGTTCGGATGATCGAAGAGGCTCTTCACCGCGTCCCTCACATCCTGCAGGGCGTTTTCGCGGGTGGGGGCGCGGGCAGGGAGGGTAAAGCCGCCGAGCAGGGTCTTGGCACCGAAGTCATGCGCCTCCGGGAACAGGTCCATGGGCACCGCGTAGTTCGCATCATTGTAGCCCCCCTGCATCCACTCCTGACCGCCAAACCACAGTCCAGTGAAGACGCGGGCGAATTGCGTGATCTGGGTATTGCTGTAGGTGGGGATGGGCTCGCCGCCCGGGGTGAGGCGGCGGGTGCCATCCAAGTTCAGTTCCCAGAGGCCGATGCTGAAGAGCTGCATGACTTCCCGGGCGTAGTTTTCGTCAGGATACTGATTGATCGCCGGGTTGGCCTTCTGATTGCCAATGTGGCTGAGGTATCGCCCCATGACCGGATGCAGGGAGACTTCGGTCAGAACGTCGAGGTAGTTGCCAAAGGCATGGCGGATAAAGATGCCGTAAAAGTCCGCCAGGCCCAGCAGGACATTTTCCAGCGCTGCCTCCCGCCGGGAGGCCACGAGGATCTGGCTGAGTGCGAAGGCGGTGCGCTGCCGCAGTTGGTCAGGACCAGCCACTGCACTGCGGAAGAAAGGCGTGCTGACGTTATTACCGTAGAGGAAGCTGTCCTGGGCGCTGCCGTTGTAGGAGCGGTCTGTCTGGGGACCGAAGAAGTCCGCATAAATCTGGCGGATGTAAGGAGTGAGCAGGGTCGGCGGCTGGCTGATTTGCTCGTTGATCCAGGCGCTGGCCCCCATGGTGGTGAGGCGGTCAATTTCCGGCATGGTAGGGCCGAAAGTGGCCTGCAGGAGCAGACGGGCCGCCGCCGGACGGGACATGGCCCCGGGGGCTCCGCCCGTATAACCTCCGCTGGCCTGCCCGCCCAGCATCCGCTCGGCAAAGGCGGCATAGTCGCCTGAAGTGGAAGTGTCAGCCGTTCCATCGCTGTTGGTGTCACTGGGAGCGGCGCTGCGGGCGCTGTTGGCATTGGCCGGGGAGGTGCCAAGGATCGCTTCGGCCCAGTTGCTTACGCTATCATTGTCCGTGTCGAGATCGTTCAGTTGGGCGCGGTAAAAGAGCCGGGTGGCAGCGGAAGCCCCCGGTCCCGGGACAACCATGGCCATTTTGCCGGAGTTGGCCGCTGGCGTGCCTGGCGTGACCGTCCAGGAACTATCACCCGGGCTGGACGATTGAAAGACACGGTGTTGTTTGTTCGCGATAGCCGGCCAGCGGAGTTGACGCTGGGTGGGGGAAACCGGCACCCATTCCAGGGAAAGCAGCGATGACGCATCCAGCGCATTGGTGCCGGCGCGGGCCTCGGCCAGATTGGAAAATCCATCTCCATCCGCATCGGCACCGGGCGTCAGGGAAAAGGATCCGGTCCACATTTCCCAAAGGTCAGGCAAGCCGTTCCCATTGAGATCTTCCCCGCGGGGCGGCGCGGCGGTGAAGAAGGGCGGCTGGCTGGTGGCGAGGACCGGGTTGGCGGCGGCATTGATTTCATCAAGGTCACGCACCCCATCGCCATCAGAATCTGCCGCGCGCGGCTTGGTGCCGGCGAGGAATTCCGCGCGGTTATTCAGCCCGTCGCTGTCTGCATCCGCCGTGGCATCAGCGGCGGACGTTTTGTTGAACCCATTGGCATCCTCCCATGCATCCGGCATGCCGTCCTCATCGCTGTCCTTCGCCGCCGCAAACGCCGGCAGCGTTTCCAAAGCGGGATATCCCATCCAAACCGTGGTGCCCGGGATGGCATTGATGCCACACTGGCCGTTCACGATAGGATCAGAAAGACTGCTCTGCCATGGGGTGGTGCCCGCATTGGTGGTGGTGCCGGCCGTGGTGTTATTGAAGGTGCGGGTGAATACGGTTTGGGAAGCCGGAGGGAGATCGAGATTCAAAATCTGAAAGGTCAGGTTCCAACTGTTCGCCGCGCCCGGCCGCACTGCGGTAAACCGGAGGCGCAATTGGTCGGAGATGTCAGCGCTGCCATAACCGCTGAACCCCAGCAGCGCCCTCATATCCGTCCCATCCCAATACCACGCGGAATTGCCGGCATTCCCCGTCTGACTGAAGGCGGCGGCGCGGCTGGTATGGAGCAAATACGTCAGCTTTCCCTGATCCGAGCGCAGGGCCATCTGAAGGGAGGAGTCCGAGGGCTCCGCCGGGTTAAAGACCACGAAGGAAACCACGTCCTTGGGGCCGAAGGCCTCCGTGGTGAAGGATGCGGTGGTGCGGTCGATCACGATCTGGCTGTCGATTTGCCACGTCCAGGTGGGCGTGCCGGTGTTGCTGTAAACCGGCACCGGACGCAGGGCTCCCCCAGCCGTCAGAGGATCGCTGAAGCCCTCCGTTTCCGCGAGGTCGGAGAGACCATCCCCATCGGAGTCGGCGGCATTGACATTGGTAGGACGGACGCTGGTGCTCTCCGCATAGTCGCTCAGACCATCGCCATCCGAGTCCCGGGTCAGGGCATTGGCGGCGGACTCCGTGCTGTCGCCCAGGCCATCGCCATCCGTATCCGCGAGGCGGGCGTTGGTGCGGCGGGCGGATTCCGTCAGATTGGTCAGGCCGTCCCCATCCGCATCCCCGGCGGCATCATTCACTGCGGGCTGCAGCCCGTTGGCGAATTCATAGCTGTCTGCCATTCCATCGGCATCACGGTCTGCCGCCGTATCCACGATCTGAACCGCACAGAGGCCCGCTCCATAGAGATCCTCACGCACTTGCACCGAAACACTGGATCCCGTCAGCCCGCGGAAGCGCACATAGTTGCCCGTGCGGCAGGCGGCTTGGCGGCGGCGGTTGATTTCCTCCGGGACAGTCGTGGAACCCACGGCGGCATCCATTTCCGCCTGGGTGGTAGTGGCCTCCATGTAGCCCTGGAAAGGGGTGGCGGCTTCCGTCAGGAAAAAACGGCGTGTCGCGGGCTGCCCGGCGATTTCAGCGGTGCCCCGGTTTTGATTACTGTTGCCACCCACGTAAGCGATGAGGTCGTAGCTGGCGAAGGGAATATTGGATAATGTCAGAACTGCGGGAACGGATTCCGATGCGGAGAGGAAGCCCTCCAGCACCTTGGCCGCCGGGCTGCCGCTGCTGCCATTTGATCCCGCGCCGGGGGCGGACCAGGTGGCAGTGACCCCCGAAGCAACCCCCGCACTATTCACCAGCGCGCCGGCGGCAGGGCCGGCAATCTGATTCATCGTCCCTGCCGTGGGAGCCCATTGCGCACTTGGAAAGGTGGCGTTCCAGTTGGGCTGGGGCACCACGCCCGCCACTTCGGCAGGAGAGAGCAGGCTGTTTTTGGAACGCTGGATGAAATCGAACCCGATGGCCTGGGCGAACCCCGGAGGCACCGAAGCGGCGAGGGCAGGATCCGTGCGGCATTGCAGCTCCCAGGCATCGGGCGCGCCGTCACTATCCGTATCCGCGAGCAGCGGGTTGGTTTGAGGGCTGCCGGTTTTCTCTGCGGCATCAGACAAGCCATCCCCGTCACTATCCGCCAGCAGGGGATTGCTGAGCGGCGCGGTGAGGCGCTCGGCTCCATCGCTGAGTCCATCCCCATCGGTATCGGCCAGGTCAGGATTGGTGCTGTTGGTGAATTCCTGCAAATCCGTCAGGCCATCGCGATCCGCATCGGCGGAGCCGTTGGCGGACTCCGTGGAACGCAGCCAGGCCCGCTCCCACCAGGCCGGGAGGCCATCGCCATCGGTATCCGTCAGGGCATTGGGATCCGCTTCCAGGGAAAGGTAGTCGAGCCCGATCCACGACCATGCCGCATTGCCATCCGGCGTCAGATCGGAGCCCCCGGTGCGTTCCAGGCGCAGCACGTTATTGGTGGCCAGGGTGGTGACGGAGGCGGCATCCACCTCCGCGATGATCGTCAGGTTTTCCACGCCGATCCGCGTCGTAGTATTGAGCACCGTGCCATTGAGGGAAAGCTGGAAGTTATGCCAGCCATTCCCTAGCCAGGCTCCATTGGGCACCGCCCAGCCGGCAGCGGTGAGATCCACACGGAAGCGCAGCCGCGCGGAAGCAGCGCGCTGGGCAGCCGGCAGGTTAAAAAGAATGCGGGAGATTTTGTCGTCGCGGGAGAGCGCCCGCTCCATGCCTGAAGTGGCTTCACCCACCGTGAAATCATCATCCACCAACCACTCCTCGCGGAACTCGGCATTGGATTGATCGTCCTTCCCAATGTCCCAAACAGGGGCGAACTGGGCGTGAACAGCGGACCCACTCAGGATCCCCAGCAGGGGAATCAGCCGCCATGGATGAGATAGGATAAAAACAGACATCTGGGAGGGTGGGTTTGCCTCAGTGGAGGCGGTGCGGACCCATCTTACTTCCTTTGGAGGAGGATGTCACCGGGTTTGCCCGGGAGGAAGGAAAAATTCAATATGAGCAACGACGGGAGCGATCCCAAGGCGCTTGTGAAATTTTTCACAAATCCCCTTGCCGGTCCCCGTCCCCGCCTGAATATGAATCCGCCCGCCTTTGGGCTCGTTTTTATCCCCAACCGCCCGCCTGCTTGAGTCCGCTCGATCTGCTGATTTTCGTCCCGCTTGCTGCCGCACTGGCCATGGCGGCGGGTGCTCCTGCCCGCCTTTCCGCCCTCGTGGCTGCCTCGATCAATCTAGGAATCACGGCCTGGCTGCTCCTGAAGTTTGATTACGCCGCTGGAGCCACCTTTCAATTCGAAGCCGCCCGCCCCGTCATGGTGGATCCCCGGATCGGATTTAATGTTGGCATTGATGGGATGAGCCTCGTTATGGTGCTCCTCACCAGCATCGTCACTCTCGCTGCCGTGCTGATGCGTCCGGTCAAAGCCGGCGGAGAAGCGCTTTATTATAGTAGCAGTCTCCTCATTTCGGCCGGCGCGATGGGTGCTTTTGTGGCCACCGACCTGCTCTTCTTCTACGCCTTCCACGAGTTGGCTCTCATTCCCACCTTCCTCATGATCGGGATGCGCGGCACAGGTGATAACCGGGACGCGGCATGGAAAATTACGATTTTCCTCGGCCTCGGCAGCTTGGTCCTCCTCGCTGGCCTCGCGGCCTTGGTCACCACCGCCAGCGGCACCGGCTTGACCACCTTTGACATGGCCCAGCTCCGTGAGCTGGCACCGAAAATCGCTCCTGCCGCTCAGGAACCCATCGCTCTTACTCTTTTGCTTGGATTCGGCGTCCTGATCTCCCTCTTCCCTTTCCACTCCTGGGCCGCTCCGGCGTATGCCTCTGCTCCCGCACCCACGGCCATGCTTCATGCCGGGGTTTTGAAGAAATTCGGCCTGTATGGACTACTCCGGGTCGTGGTTCCCATGCTGCCGGCTGGATTTCATGCGGAGTGGATCCAGCACCTGCTCCTCGTTTTATTGCTGGGCAATATCCTCTTCATCGGCCTCGTCACCATCGCCCAGAAGGAACTCGATCTCACCCTGGGCAATTCCTCCGTGATGCACATGGGCTACATTTTCCTCGCCATCGCCAGCGGGAACGCCCTCGGTTACAGCGGCGCGGTTTTCCTGATGTTCGCCCACGGTATTTCCATCGCGCTGCTCTTCGCGCTTTGCTCCCAGGTCCGGGAAAGAACCGGCACCATGCAACTTGCCCGGCTGGGTGGTCTGGCGAAATACGCTCCTTTCCTCGGCCTCACCTTCGGCATGGCGGCGTTTGCCAGCATCGGACTGCCCGGCTTTGCCAACTTCGCGGCGGAAGTCATGGTGTTCCTCGGTGGCTTCAAGGACAAACCCGCTGACCACCTCGGCCCCCTGCAAATCACCACCATCCTTGCCCTGTGGGGTGTCGTGATCAGCGCCGTCTACATGCTCCGCGCCTATCGCAAAGTCTTCCTCGGCGAGCCGGCGGAAATCTGCTCCAAGGCCACCGACTTGCCCTTCGCCTCCCGTCTGCCGATTCTTCTGCTTCTTGTGGCCCTGCTGGCCACCGGTTTTGTTCCCGAGCTGCTCATGAAGGCCATCCGCCCGTTTGCTGATGCCCTCGCCGCCCTGCGCTGAGTTCCCTTTTTCTTTCCTTCACTTTTGCCCTCCTTTTGACAATGCCGGCCTACTATCTGGAAGTTGCGGTCGTCCTGCTCGGACTCGTCCTGCTCATGCTCGAGGCCTTTGTGGACGGACGTGACAAACGCTTCGTCGGCCACATCGCCCTGCTCGGGCTTGGGGCCATCCTGGTGGCTCTGTTCTTTGTGGACCGCACCCCGGGCACTACCGCTTTCTGGCAGTTTTACACGGCCGATTCCCTCGCGATGACCTACAAAGGCATCGCCCTTCTGACGACGATCCTTGTGCTCATTCTGGGACTCGATTACATCCCGGTGCTCGAAAAATTCACCGCCCGCGTCGGGGGCAAAGGCACCTGGGGCGAATTCTTCTGCCTCCCGGTCTTCATCTGCGCCGGCATGATGTGGATGGCCTCCGCCACGGACCTCACCAGCATTTTTGTCAGCTTGGAACTCGTCACCATCGCCTTCTACGTCATGGTCACCTTCATGCGGCGGAACGTCGGCTCGCTCGAAGCCGGGGTGAAGTATCTCATCCTCGGGGCGCTTAGCACTGGATTCATCGTTTACGGCTTCACCTGGCTCTATGGCATCACCGGCCAGACCAATCTCACCGCCATCGCCGCCAAGCTCGATTCCGGCACCGTCGCCACTGTCCCGGCCCTTTTCTCCTTTGCGCTCATCCTCGTGGCTCTCGCCTTCAAGATCGGAGCTGTGCCCCTCCAATTCTGGATTCCTGACGTCTATCAGGGCGCGCCCACTCCCATCACCGCCTTCCTTTCCGTCGGTTCGAAAGCCGCTGGATTCATCATCACCACCCGTTTGGTCGGCGTTTACCTCGGAGCCGATGCTCTGAGCCACAACGCCACCGCGATCCTTCTCGCCGTCGCCTGCGCCACCCTCCTCGTTGGCAACCTTGCGGCCATTCCCCAGACCAACTTCAAGCGCCTCCTCGCTTACTCCTCCATTTCCCATGCTGGCTTTCTCGTGCTGGCGCTGGCCAGTGGAAAAGCCGGTGGTTTTGGGCTCCAACCGTCCCAGATCATCGCCTTCTACATGACGGCCTATCTGTTCATGACCCTGCTGGCCTTTGCCGTTCTCGTGGTCGTCAGCCGAGTCACCGGCAGCGATGACCTCAGCGCCTTCAACGGCCTGCACCAGCGCTCCCCCTTCCTCGCCTTCGCCCTCGTGGCCGCCATGGCTTCCCTCGCCGGGGTGCCCCTCACCGTCGGTTTCCTCGGCAAGTTCTTCGTCTTCGGAGCCGCCGCCAGCCAACACCTTTGGCTCCCGCTCGTCTTTGCTGTCATCGGGGCTTCCGCCGGATTTTACTACTATCTGAAAGTCGTGCGGAACATGTATTGGAATCCTCCCGCCGCCTCGCCGGTCGAGGCGATCAGCGTCGGACTCCTCACCAAAGTCACTATGATCCTCCTGATCGCCGCCGTGCTGGGCTTCGGCGTCTATCCCCAGCCGCTGCTCCACTTCCTGAAGTGAGCGTAGCCTGCCAGCTTGGAAAATAGGCCCGATAGGTCAAATGGGCCGGATGGGTCATGGATTCTTCACTGCCCCTTAAGCTCCGCCACCCCGGCCACTCTGCCCATGTCCTCAGATCCGCCATCCGGCCAGCAGGACCCCAAAAAGGAAACGATGCGCCTGCTCCTCGGAGCGCTCATCGTTACCGTGATCGTGCTGATCCTCCACTTCACGCCCTTGAGGCAGCTGATTGAGACCGCCCAGCGCTTCAAAGCAGAAGTCGACGGCTATGGCTGGAAAGCCCACATCGCTTTTTTCCTGGGCAGTGTCCTCGCCATCACCCTGGGCTTCCCCCGCTTGCTCCTCTGCGGCATCAGCGGCATCCTCTTCGGCTTTACCGAAGGACTGATCCTATCGCAATTCGCGGGCGTCAGCGGGGCGTATGGGGCCTTTCTCCTGACCCGGCTTTGGGCACCAAAAGCATGGGTGGCCGGGAAGCTGGCTAAAAGCAGCAAACTCCGCAGTCTGCTCTCCCGCCCTGGCATTCTGAGCATCTTCATCGCCCGGCAATTGCCCGTGCCTGGCATCGTGGTGAATGTCCTGGTCGGCGTGCTCCCCACGCGTCATGCCACTTTCCTGTTGGGCACCTTCATCGGATACCTCCCCAGCAACATTCCGGTAGCCCTGGCCGGCAGCAGTGTCGGCAAGGAAAGCCTCCAAAAAGCCCTTACCCAGGCTTCCACCAGCATGCTGTTGCTGGCCCTCTTCGGCATCCTGATCCTGTGGATCCGCCGGAGATATAGCCCAACCGTGGATTGATCCGCCCACCCCCACAGGTTCCAAGGGACGAGCTTCGTGGCAAAGCTCCCGGCGCCAGCGCCTGCCAACCCCCAGTTCCCAACGCCCAGTTCCCAACTCCTGGCTGGCAACTCCCCTTCCTGCATCAACAGTTGCAAATCACGGAGTTCCGGCTAAAGGATCGGCCCCCCGGAAACCGCCGTCCAGGCTGGATCCATTCCCCATCCATCTTCCCAGCAATAACTATGGCCACTGAAACCACCCTCATCCTCTTCAAACCTGACTGCGTCCAGAAAGGCCTGACCGGCACCGTACTCGCCCGCTTTGAATCCGCCGGCTTCCAGGTGAAAGGACTCAAGATGATGACCCTGAGCGAAGCCGTGCTCAAGGAACACTACGCCCACGTGGCCGACCGTCCCTTCTTCCCTGACATTGTTGCCTTCATGCAGAGCAGCCCCGTCGTCGCCCTCGCCCTCTCCGGTGAAAATGTAATCTCCGCTGTGCGCGACCTCCTCGGCCCTACCGATTCCAAAAAGGCTCCCGCCGGCACCATCCGCGGAGATTTCGGCACGGACATGATGGTCAACATGTGCCATGCCTCCGACAGCCTTGAAGCGGCTGCGGCTGAAGTGAAGCGGTTCTTCGCGGAAGGTGAAACCTTCTAGCCCTGCCCGGCACCTGCCTCATCTGCCGCGCCTGCGGTTCCTGCCATGAAACCGCCCCGTCCCGCCCGCGCCGCCGCTTCCGATCACCCGCGCCAGCCCGTCCGCCAGCATCAGCACACGGACTACGCCAAAGCCCCGAAAATTGGCAATGAGGAGGACCTCTACGCCATCGTCAAAGCGGAAAAGACACCCCTGCTGCTCATTTTGGACGGGATCACCGATCCACACAATCTCGGAGCCTGTCTCCGCACTGCTGATGCCGCCGGGGTGCATGCCGTAGTGGTGCCCAAGGACCGCGCGGCTACGCTGACGGATACGGTGCGGCATATTGCCTGTGGGGCTGCAGAGAGCGTGCCTTTCATGCAGGTCACCAACCTGGCCCGCACCATGGAAAAACTCCAGGCGCTCGGCGTTTGGCTGGTTGGCCTGGCGGAAGAAGGAGGGCAGCTGCTCTATGATATCGACCTGAAAGGCTCCATCGGCATCGTGATGGGAGCCGAAGGTCCCGGCATGAGACGCCTCACCGGGGAAAAATGCGACTTCCTCGCCCGCATCCCCATGGCTGGCAAAGTGGAGTGCCTCAACGTCTCCGTGGCCACCGGCGTGTGTCTCTTCGAGTGCGTGCGTCAGCGGAAGTAGGCTCACCAGTTCAGCCCGAGGCTTTGCAGATGAGCGGTCATAGCCTGCATGTCCCAGAGCTGGATCCGGCCCTGGGTGGTGGCAACCGCCAGCCAGCGGCTGTCAAGGGAGATGGCCAATTGGTAAACCGGCCGGTCACCCGGGGCCTGCAGGGTTGCCAGAGTGGTGAGGCCAGGCTAGGAAATGGTGACTGCCGGGTGGATCTGTTCCGGTGCCGGGACAGGGACAGAGCCGGGGGAAAATCTGGCTATGGCCTTTCCAGCGGCCACGATGGCGCTGCCATCAGGCTCAAAGGAGAGGGTGTGGGCATCCGGATAGGAATAGCGCTGAAGAAACTGGCCATCCGGAATGCGGTAGCGGGCAAATCCTCCCGACGTCAGGGCCGCCAGCGATTGGCTGTCAGGATAAATAACTACCGTCTGCAGGGCTCCGCCGCCACGTTTGGTGGCAGTCGCTTTCGAATGGAGATCGCTCAGGTGATGCCTCATGCCTGCGAGGAGAAAGGAACGGAAACGGCCCCGGCCGGCCTCGATCGTTCCCAACGATTGGCGGGCCAGGACAGAGGCGATGAATCCCTGGACGGCATCTTCCACATCCTCCCGGGTGCAGCCCCAGCGGCGGGCAAAGACGTATAACGGACGCCACGCATCACGGCACAACTGTTCCATTGCGGCCCCCGCTGCAGAATCCTCTCCCGCAGCCGCAGCCATTACCAAACTCCATCGGGTGGTGAGGAATTCATCCGCCATGCTGGCGCATTATCCCCGGGTTTCTGCCAGTTGCCAGGC
>CAMDJM010000099.1 GCA_945900785.1 Akkermansia muciniphila | reverse complement strand
GGGTTGAACATTTTGGTATATTCCAGTTTCGGTTCTTCATCGGTTTCCTTGTCCTGCCACGTTTCGATACCGAAGTGAATAAACATGCCCATTTCCAGATCGTGCCAAGCCGCCTGCTCGGGCGTCGGTGTGGCCAGCGCAGTTGACTTTTCCGCCTGTGCCGTTCCAGCGATTATCAACATCAACCAGACCGCTGCCATTGAACGCAGGACCTGGCGCAGTCCCTTAAACTGTTGACGGGAACTTCCGGAAATTACTTTTCGGCGTGGAGTTGATAGGGATCGTTCAGTTTTTGGTGAGGTTGGCTTCATGGTGACTCGAATGCATCAAATTGGCATCTTCCAGTCCGAGAGGTTTGGGGTCAACGTGGCGGCATCAAGTTTCTCCCGCGACGCCCCCAATTCCCACGGTGATGGTCCCACGAATTCGCTTTTGACTCCTTCGATCTGCAAGAAACCGCGCTTCCGATCCAGGGTCACCAGCGCGTAGAGAGCATCTTTGTAGGGCGCGGTGTATTGGAGGTCGGGATGTTTTTTCGCGATCTCCGGACCATAGCTGTCGTGGAGAAAATCCCCGCCCAGCCAGTGATAGGACATGCTGTTGATCTGCGGGTAAAGGATGCCCCGGATCCGCCGCACGTAGTCGCGATGATGATGGCCGGAAAAACAGGCGATCACTTTGCCCTCCCCGTTGTTCAGCTTGGGCTGCTCCAGAATCGCTCGGATCGAGACCTGGTTGGCCACGCCACCGTCCTCGCGTTCCAGGCTCTGATGGATGAACACGACAGTGGGGAACGGCGTAGCCGCCAGGTCCTGACGCAACCACTCTGCCTGCTCCCCGAGAACAAACCGGTAATAGCCAGTTTGTCCGGGACCCTTTTCATTACCGTCCAAAACGGTAAAATGAACGCCCTGCACATCAAATGAATAGTAGCGCTTTTTCATTCCCCAAAACGCCATGGTTTCCTCCGGAGTGAAGGCATACGCCCTGTCCGGTCGATGCTTACCACCGCCGTCCATGTCGTGGTTGCCCAGGACATGGTGACGCGGCCCGTCAAACCGCTTCCAGATTTCCAGGAAGGCTTGATTCTCCGGGACCGGAATGCAGAAGTCTCCCATCTGAATTACGAAATCGGGGCGCCACTGGGTCATCCGGTTGATAAAAACTTCCAGCCGGTGATCCGCGTCGTGGATGACATCTTTATGCACATCGGTCATCACGCCAAAGCGCACGAGACGATTCTCTTCCTTGACCGGCTCCGGCCCAGCCAGAGAAACGAGTTGCGGGATTATGAACAGCGAGGTGCCGCACGCCGCAGCGCTGTCGCGCAGGAATCTTCGGCGCGTGATGATGGCGTTCTTCATAGGTTAAGTTCCGCGAGGGTCTCTCAGGGCCTTGGTGGTTGGCCGATATACCAATCCTCAAGCCATTTCGTCGTGCCCCGGCGCGCCTGGCCATCCGCCCACATAATGCTGCCGCGATCGTTGTGGCGATAGGACTCATTGAGGAGATCGGGGAAGGCGACCCACTGCGATAATCCAATCGGCGTGTCATCAGTGCCATCCAACATGGCTTCCGAGGCATCCCGGAACAGGATCGTCGTTGCGGGCGCTCGCAGGTCGGCGCTCCGACGCGCGCGTGCAGGCACCTTGGTTGTTGGGTCGTCGAAGAAATTGATCACTCCCTCGAACAACGCCACTTGCAAGCCAACCACGCGCCCGTTTCTCGCATCGGTATAGCCGTTAAAACCATAGGGGTCTGAAAGGAATTTGCTTTTCGCGGGTGGCGTCATTGGCGGGACGGGGAACGGGGAACGGCGAACGGGGAGAGAGGGGGTCTGGGGGGAGAGAGGGGCGGGAAAAGGTTGAAATTTGAGGGAAGAATGATGAACCGCACGGAGACAGAGGTTCCGGACGGCTGAATTTGGCCGGTGGCATAGGGTATCAGCTTGGTTCAAAGTGAATTTTGACGACGCTTGAGACGACGCTTGAGCATACCATCCCCGACCGCCTTGCCAAGGTATTTTTGGCAGCGGGTTTTGGGGTAATTCCGGCGGGTTGCTTCGAGCCGGTGGCTTTGGTCGTCAGGGGTATTCGAGCACTAGAGTGCGGTTATCCCTCATTTCATTCGGGCTCTGCAGTCACGCTTCGCCGGATGCAGGCCGCTCAGCGCGGCTAGGCAGTGTCTCCGAGATCGATTTCCGGGGCTTTCCAGCCTGTGCCGGTGGTTTGGTCCCAGAGTTCGGGCGTGTCGGTTGGGGATTCGTCATCGTCGGCTGGAATCCAGGCACGGATGGCCGGCCAGAGATGTTCGATGGGCTCGAAGGTTTGATTCGCCCGCCCCACCTCGCGGGCTCTCCCTGCGGGCTCCGGCTTTTGCCTGCGTCCAAAACGCCTCCGGTCCCTCGGTGTTTTTCGATATCGAAAGGCGGCTTTGGGGGTGGCGGGGGGCTGACAAGGCGTTGATGTCGCTGACGCTCCACCCTGTAGGCTGCCTGTCGGCAGTCTATCTCCGCTGCGCTCCGGTTCCCCATGCAAATTACCTGGTAATTTGGGTTCCCTTGTAATTTGGGTTCCCTTGGCAGTCTATCTCCGCTGCGCTCCGGTTCCCCATGCAAATTACCTGGTCATGCAAATTACCTGGTAATTTGGGTTCGATGTCGCTGACGCTCCACCCTGTAGGCTGCCTGTCGGCAGTCTATCTCCGCTGCGCTCCGGTTCCCCATGCAAATTACCTGGTAATTTGGGTTCCCTTCATCCCCACCGTGTCCGTGGCGCCAACGGCCCGGTCGCCGACAAGGGCGAAGTCGCCGACAAAGGCGAGTAAGGCGAAAATGAAAAGTCGCTTCATAAAGTTGTTAATTGTTAACGCACTTGGCCCTTGGAGTTCTTTCACTTTGTCCGGTTCTTTGCGTTCTTTGCCGTAAAGGTTTTGCTTTTGCGCGAGGTCAGCGCGCAGGTCGTAGAGTTCGCCGGGATGCGTGCGGATGTTGGGCGAACCGTAGCTGCCGAGGTCGCCGTAGCCGGGGTCGTCGCAAAAAATGACGACGACATTGGGCTTTGGCGCGGTCAATGCGGACGACACCGCGAGGGCAAGGGTGACGGGAATCGGGAGGAATTTAGTGGGAAAGCGGAATTACCTTGCGTTTTTCCTGGTTTTCTTCGGCGCAGGGTTCGGGGATTGCGCCCGTGTTTCCTGCTCGAGCTGACGGTCCAACCCGGCCGGGCGGGCGTCCTTGAACTGTTCGAGCGCCTGCTGAAGCTTGCCACGCGCAGTTGTTTGGTTGTCCGTAAGCGCGACCCTGTTAAGCGGCTGCTGCTCGAACGGGTCGGCTTTCAAGTCGAAGAACCGCCCATCGCGATAAAGCTTGTGGTCGTGGTTGAACACGAACTCGCTCACGGTGGCGTTTTGCCCCTGCCGTGGCGAATACCAATGGTAAAGCCACTCGCGCGGTGCGCCGGATTTCCCGCGCAACTGCGGAAGAAAGCTCACGCCATCCACGTTCGCGGGAACTTTTATGCCCGCCGCTTCGCAGAGTGTCGGCACAAAATCCGTGCTGCTGATGAGGTCGCGGTTCACGCGGCCCTGCCTGATTACCGCAGGCCAGTTCACGATCATCGGCACATGATGGCCGCGCCGTGTCGTCGTGCCTTTGCCGCCCCGGTAGTCCGCGCCGTTGAAGCGGCTGGTGATGGTTGGGTGCGTGCCGTTGTCGCCAATGAAAATCAGCAGCGTGTTGTCGCGAATGCCGAGTTCACCGAGTTTCGCGTCGAGTTGGCCAACGAGCTTGTCCGTGCAGGCGGTCATGTCGGCGAAGTGCTTCACGTTGTTGTTCACCTGGTCGCCGCGCGCTTTTGGATCCCAGTTCGCGCTGTCGGGCGTGGGCTGGAACGGGTTGTGCGGCAGGATCATCGGGTAGTAGAGGAAAAACGGCTGTGCCTTGTGGCGCGCGACGAAATCGAGCGCGAAGTCGTTGACCAATTTCGGGCCATAGCTGCCTTCGGGAAACTCCTTCTCCACTCCGTTGTGTTCCAGACCCGGATTGGCGTAGCGCGGCGGACGGCGCGTGTGTTGCCAAAGATACGCCTCGTCGAATCCGAAGTGCTGCGGCGCGTCTTTTTCGCGTCCGAGTTGCCACTTGCCGCAAATGCCCGTGACGTAGCCCGCCTGTTTGAACAAATTGCCAAAGGTCGTCTCACTGCGCATCAGCGTGCCGAAGTTGAGATAGTTCCGCACGTTGTAGCGCCCGGTCATCAACTGCACGCGCGTCGGCGTGCAGAGCGGCTGGACGTGGCATTGCTCAAAGCGCATCCCCGCAGCGGCGAGCCGGTCGAGATGCGGCGTCTGGTAGGACTGCCCGCCATTCGCTGTCACGCACTCGTAGCCGAAATCATCGGCCATGATGAGCACGATGTTCGGCTTTTCCGCCGCCCGCGCGGAAACACCGCAGAGGACGCCGATAACACAGAGGAGGGTGAAGAGTTTGAATTTCATGAGGCGTCTTTATTTCGCCTTCTTGCCTTGCTGCTTGGCCGCTGGCGCCGGTTCCTGCAACGGCGCGTCGTAGTCCGCGCCCGCGAGGCTTTTCCCGACGGAGCTTCTCCACGCGGCGAGTGCGGCGGTCATTTTCGCGACGCGTTCGGGTTGCTGCGCAGCGAGGTCGGCAGTTTCGTTCGGGTCTTTCGACACGTCATAGAGCAGCACCGGCTGAACATCGTCAGCGGCGGCGTTTTTCTTGCCGAGACTGGCGTTGGTGTGCAACTTGTAGGGCCAATCGAGAAGCGTAGCGTGCGAGTTCGCCCGGCCGATTTGGGACACGAAGGGAATGGCCTTGTCGCGCGCGTCCATTTTTTTGTCGAGCAGCGGGAGCAGGTTGATGCCGTCGAGCGGTTGAATCTGTTTCGCGGCAACCGCGCCGGTCACGGCGAGGACGGTTGGATAGATATCGAGCGTCGAGGACGGCACATCGCTGGCGAAAGGCTTGGCGATGCGTGCGGGCCACTCGATCAGGCCGGGCACGCGCACGCCGCCTTCCCACAGCGTGCCTTTCCTGCCGCGCAGATTTCCCGTGGACTTCGGCCCCGCCGCGCCGCCGTTGTCGCTCGTATACCAGAGCAAGGTGTTGTCCGCGATTTTCAGTTCGCGCAGCGCAGCGCGCAGCTTGCCCACGTTGCGGTCAATGCCCGAGATTTCGCCGTAGTAATTCTGGTCCTTCTCCGGGAGGTTGGAGTAAACTGCCTTGTCCGCAGGCAGCGCCTCGTGCGGCGTGTGCGGATTGCCGAACCACACGACTGTGAAGAACGGTTTACCTGCGCCCACTTGCTTGCGGATGAACTTCAGCGCCTCGTCGGTGGCGATGTCCGAGCCGTCGCCGTGAAACTTCTCCGCCACGCCGTTGCGGCCCAGCACAGGATCGAGATCAAAGAAGTTATCCGCCGAAACCCACTCATCGAAGCCCAGCTTGCCGGGCGAGAGCGGATCATCGGCGAGGATGGCGCGGCCCGGCGGCGTCTTGGTGTCACGGTCGCCGTTCTTGCCGTTGAGGTGCCACTTGCCGAAATGGCCGGTCGCGTAGCCCGCGCCATGCAGCACCTTGGCCACGGTGAGTTCCTGTGCGCGAATGGGCGAACCGGGGCCGAACGTGCCCATGCGATGCGGATGCCGTCCGGTCAGCACGCTGGCACGCGTGGGCGAGCAGTTGAAGTGCGCGGTGTAAAAGCGGTTCAGCCGCAGGCCGCTGGCGGCCATCGCGTCGAGGTGCGGCGTTTTTAGTTCGGTGTGGCCGTTGTAGCCGGTGTCGCCCCAGCCTTGGTCGTCGGCCATGACGAGCACGATGTTCGGTTTCTCCGCCGCCCGTGCGGAGGAAGCGCAGAGCAAAGCAAGAGCGCAAAGAGGGAGGAATAGGTGTTTCATGGCTTGGGTTTTGGAAGCTCGCCAGTCCAGCCGGCGGGAGCGGGTTTCACAGTCGGGTAGTGGTCGAAGACCTCGCCCTTACCTAGAACGCGCGGGTCGCGCTGGCGGTCAAGGGCGGCCATGAGCGCGGCGCGGAGGCGGTCGCGTGTGGCGGCGTGGGCGTTGTCAGCGGCGAGGTTCACAACGCAGTCGGGGTCGGTGGCGACATTAAAAAGCTGTTCGGCGAGTCGTTTGCCAAAGGCGTGCTCCCAGAACTGATCGCCGGGGCCGGGTTTCGCGATGAGCGCCTTCGTCGGGCTGGCGTCGGTGTCTGCCAGCCCCAGGTCCGGGTCGCCGCAGGGCCAGCGGTCGGGCGCGAAGTTGCGGATGAACAGAAAATCGTCAGCGCGTATGCCGCGCACCGGATAGCCCAAGCCGGTGGCCGAGCCGGGACGCGCATAAACGTCGTTGCGCTCGCGACCGATGAGCACGTGCGGGCGCTCAACGACGGGGTGGTCGCGCAGGAGGCCGGCGAAGCTGCGTCCGGTCATCGTCAGGCCGGATTTCGCGGCGTCCACACCTGCGAGTTCGAGAAATGTCGGCGCGAAATCGACCGCGCTCACGAGTTGCTTCGCGCGGCGTCCGGGATTCGCGAGGCCCGCTGGCCAGCGCACGATGAGCGGGACGCGATGCGCGTCGTCGTAGGTGTGGCCTTTCACGCGCGGGAACGGCATGCCGTGGTCGGAGGTGACGACGACCAGCGTGTTGGCCGCAGCGCCGCTCGCGGCCAGCGCCTCCAGAAGTTCGCCGACGTGCGCGTCGAATCGCTCGACCTCGACGGCGTAATCCAACATGTCGCTGCGGACGATCTCGTTATCCGGCCAATAGGCGGGCACACGGTCAATGTCCGTGAGCTTTTTCCCCGCCGCGAGGCCAGAGCCGGCGACATAGACGCGGTGAGGGTCGGAACTGCCGTGCCAATAGAAGAACGCCGCGCCTGCGGACCGCGACTTCAGGAACGCGGTGAACTTCGCGCCCGGTGTGTTGCCCGCGCCTTTGGCGGGCGTCAGTGCGAAGTCGCGTTTCCCGCCGTCCGCCGTTTTCGCGGTGCCCGGCCCCCACACTTTGCCCGTGCTGCCACTGGCGGCTCCGGCGGCGTGCAACGCTTCGCTGAAAGCGCGCAACTCCGGCGGAAAAAAATTCTGGTGATTCGCTGCCTCACCGTTTTGCCAAGGGTAGCGACCTGTGAGGATGGCCGCGCGGGTCGGCGCGCACTTCGAGGTGGGCACATAGAAATTGTCGAATGCCAGTCCCTCGCGCGCGAACTGGTCCAAATGCGGAGTCTTCACCCACTCACAGCCGTAAGTTTTTCCGAAATGCCGCGACGCATCGTCGGCAATAATGAAGAGAATGTCCGGCTTCTCCGCCGCCCGCGCGGAAGAAGCGCAAAGGAAGCAGAGAGCGCAAATGATGCTGAGGAACTTGGGGCGCTTGGTTTCGGCGGCGTGTGCGTGGGAGATGAGCATGGCGGGACAGACGGGAATGGGTATGAATTTCATGTTATTTTGCCGGACGATTCGCCGGGTCTTTGGCGGTAAGCGGCCATGGCAGGACTCCGGTGCGCTGCGCCCACGCGTTCCACTGCGCGGTGAGTTCCTGCACGCGCTCTGGATGCTGTGCGGCGAGGTTCTGCATTTCGCTGCGGTCGGCGGCCATGTCGTAGAGTTCCCAACCGCCGGGATGCTTTGAAACGAGCTTCCAGTCGCCAGCGCGAATGGCGCGGTTGCCTTCGTGCTCCCAAAAAAGCGGCTGCGTGCGCGCGAGCGGCTGCCCGGCGAGGGCAGGCACCAAACTCATGCCTTCGACCGGCTGGATTTTTTGCCCGGCGAAAACGGCGGGATATTTCGCGCCGCCAAGTTCCACGCACGTCGCCATGAGGTCAATAAGGTGTGCGGGCTGCGCTTCGAGTTGGCCGTGGCGTTTTTTTGCGATGCCGCGCGGCCAGTGCGCGATGAGCGGCGTGCTGATGCCGCCTTCGTGCTGCCAGTGTTTGTATTCGCGAAACGGCGTATTGCTCACGTTCGCCCACGACTGTCCGTAGGCGATATAGGTATCCGCAGCGCCCGGCATCACGCCTTTGCCCCGCCGCACGGGAAAACCGTCGCGCGTTTGCTTGGGAATCATGTCCGGCTGCAAATAATCTTTGGCAAGCGGCGGCAGCGGCGGCGCATCGGCGCGCGGTTTGTGTGGCCCGTTCCGATCCATGCCCTCAGCGCAGCCGCCGTTGTCCTGGAGGTAAAGCACGAGCGTGTTTTCGTATTGGCCGTTCTTTTTGAGCGTCTCGACCAGCCGCCCGATGCCTTGGTCCATGCAGTCGAGCATCGCCGCGTAGACCTCCATGCAGCGCGCTTCCCAAGCCTTGTCCCCGACCTTGTTCCAATCGCCCGCCTGTGGCGATAGCTGCCAGCGCGGGTCGAGCAGGCCGAGTTGTTTCATCCTGGCCAGCCTCGCGGCGCGGATGGCATCGTAGCCCGCGTCGTATTTGCCGCGATATTTGGCGATGTCCGATTCTTTGGCGTGCATCGGCCAGTGCGCAGCGGTATGCGCGACATAGAGAAAGAACGGCTGCTCCGCGTTGCGCGCCTTGTGTTCGGTGACGAAACGCGCCGCGTGGTCGTTGATGGCGTCTGTGTAATAAAACTCGCGCGGCTGATACTCCACATCGGTCACGGGCGAAATGTAGGTGTAATCGCGCGTGAGCGTGTTCGGGTCGAATAAGCTGCCCGCGCCATGGATGGTGCCGTAAAAACGCTCGAAACCGCGCTGGAGTGGCCAGTTGTTTTTGTCGTCGTCGGGTTTGATTTTCTGCGTGACGTGCCATTTGCCCGCCATATAGGTCGAGTAGCCAGCCGTTTTCAGCACCTCGGCGATGGTCACCGCGTTGCGCGAAAGCTCGCCTGAATAAGCGGGCGAGCCGGTCTTTGGCCCCGGCCCGTCGACCATGTGCCCGATGCCCGCCTGCTGCGCATAAAGTCCGGTGAGCAGCGAGGCGCGCGTCGGACAGCAGCGCGCGGTGTTATAGAACTGCGTGAAGCGCACACCGCCCTGCGCCAGCGCATCCAGCGCCGGCGTGGCGATTTCGCTCCCGTAGCAACCGAGGTCGGAGTAACCGACATCGTCGGACATGATGAGAATGATGTTGGGCCGCCCGACGGCAACGACCGGAATCGCACTGGCGAGCAGCGCACTGAAAATGGCGAGTAGTTTCATATCGGGCAGGTGGAGTTCATTGCTTACGCACGACGGCCACCCAATCCTTCTGAAAGGAATTTGCTTTTCCCGGGTGGCGTCATCGGCGGGCCGGGGACCGGGGAGCGTGCTGGAGGAAGTGGCCGTGTCGCGGATTTCGCTGGTTTTAAGACCGGGGGTGGCGGCATCCCCTGACGGATAGCCCGTTCCGGAAAAAGGGGCTCCCATCACGCTGCTGGCCAGAGGATCCCACGGCCCCGCCGGATCGGAGGCGGCCTGCACGGTAATCGTGACGTCGCTCCGGGCGGGATCACGGGTGAGGATCAGGCGGAGCCGGACTTCACCGGAGGGATCGGGATACAGGCCCGCCGCCGGCATGGTAGCGGCATCATGCACTGTGGGCAGCAAGCCCAGGGCATACTCCATCAGCAGCGGAACTCCATCCGCATCCGGATCGGCCAGCATGGGGGCCGCAGCATCGCCGGCGAAGGTTTGGCGCCACTGGGAAAACGGACTCTGGGCGCTATCCAGAGTGAGACGGAAGGCCACCCCGCCGCCGCCTGGACCACCGGCCGGTGCCTCGCCGTAGAGTAGGTTGGGCCCGGCTGCCACCACCCCGCCCACCGCGAAATTGCCTCCCCCCAGATCCGCCAGGCCAGCACCGGGGGCTGCTCCCGTTTTACCGGTGAATTCCACCAACGTCCTCAAGCCGGAGGCTCGGTCATAGCAAAAACACCCGTCACAGTTGTCGGCTCCTCCAACGGTGGTCAGGCCGTAGACCACTCCGGCTCCAGCACTTGCCAGAGTTCCGACTGGACGGCTGCCCGCAGCCAAGCCGCTGCTGCTGGTAAATTCACCCAGCAGCATCCAAGTGCCCGTGACCGGATTGACTTGGAAAAGAGTGCCGGTATCAGCGCGCTCCGCCCGCCGAGGTGGTCCCATGGAGCTTCCCATCCCCGCCCGTGATCAGTCCGCCCAGAGGCAGGCGCGGGCCGCCCGCCGTGAATTCCGCCAACACTGTCAGCGTGCCGGACGCCTTCATCCGGAACAGCGTTCCCGCGTCAGCTCCGCCACCGCGTTCCGTCACTCCATAGAAATTCCCGTCTGGTCCCAGGGCCAGCGGGCCACCGGGCCGCTGGCCTTTGGCAGCGCCTGTGGTTCCGGTAAAGGACACCAGTCGGGTGCGGACGCCAGCCGTCGTGAGCTTGTAAATCGTCCCCCGGTTGCTGGTGCCGCCCTCGCGGCTGATGCCGTAGAGTGCACCATCGGTTCCGGTGATGAAGGGGCCTTCGGAAAGGCTCCCGCTCAGACTGGTGAAATCGGATACCGCTACCGGCCCGGTGGCCGCGTGGTAGCAGGAACGCCGTGCCCCGTCCGGATCACGGCATGATCCGGAAACTCTTCCGCGATATGGAAAAAACCTCCGCCGCATTGGTAGGGGAATTGGGGGCGATAATATCGTAAGGCGTCGTCAGGAGAGAGCATGAATATCCAAACCAAACTTGGCCTCTATCTGCGAGGAATTTGCTTTTCGCGGGTGGCGGCATGGGCGGGACCGGGACCGGGGAGAGAGGGGCTTGAGGGAGAGAGGTGAGAAAGAAGTCTGAAATTTGAGGGGAGAATAAGCAGCCGCAAGCAGAGGGCGGTTCCGGATGGCTGAATTTGGCTGATGGCTTGGGGTGTCAGCTTGGTTCATGGTGAATTTGAACGACACTCGAGCAAACCATTCCCGGCCGCCTCGCCAAACTATTTTTGACAGCGGGTTTTGGGGCGATTTCGGCGGGTTGCTTCGAGCCTGTTGCCGCGGTCATCAGGTGTATTCGAGGACCAGAGTGCGTCCATCTCCGGGATCGGTTTCCGGGGTTTTCCATCCCGTGCCGGTGGTTTGGTCCCAGAGTTCGGGCGTGTCGGTTGGGGATTCGTCATCGCCGGCTGGTATCCAAGCGCGGATGGCCTGCCAAGGAGGTTCGATGGGCTCGATTTCTTCGTAATTTAGCTGGGAAATTGCATTCTTTAAATTAAAGTTGCAACTAAATATTAAAGTCGCACTTTAATTTAAAACTCGCGATTTCACTTGGCCAAATAGAGGGTCTGGAGCGATTTCCAGACAGCAGCAGTGCTTTTCAGCCTCCCCTATTCCTTCAATCACCGCCTACTTCCGGCCCCGCCGCTTCCACCGCTCCCGAAACGTCTCCGTCAATCCCCAGCAGATGATCACTTGCCGCTGAAGCGTCCAACAGTGATGGCCCTGACTTTGCGTGAGTCGAGGTCCCAGGAAAGAGTCCACACTTCCGTCAGAGTCCCTGAAAATGTATCTGAAGCCGCATCATACCGCCCGCGACACACCTGGTTTGATTCAGCGGTGTATGTGACACCAAGTTCATTCGTATAAATCTCGCGCGGAAGGTTCAGCGTAATCTGGAAATCACCCGTCCCCGCGTTATAGCTTCCCGAGAAAGTTAGAATCCCCCCCCCGTCGGGCTGCTGCAGCGCGTTCTCGACTGGAGCTTTCACAATCACCGTACCGGCTTCTTCGTCGAATTCACACAAGACGAGATACCTTAGCTGCGCACCCACTTGCTCGTCAGGTTCGGCAGATTCAGCAGACAGCATCACCCACGTCATGTCATTGCCGTTCGGATCAGGGATCGCCTTTTCGACCACAGGATCCGTCATCACCGAAACAATTTCGTAGTCGACTTGGTATGCTTCGACCGAGATCACCGCAACATTCGATCGCCGCAAGGCACCATTCACCTCAATCTCCACATGATACTCCCCGTTATGCCTCTCATCAAGTCTGGCAATGTGGTACGTGTCGCCCGTCAACCCGGGAACAAGCTTTCCTTTGTGAAACCACCTGAAGCGCGCGGTTTCCGGCGCGCACCCCGCCACTGTCAGGGTGACACTCTTGCCCGGCCGAGTAATCGTGCTGTCCGGACTCAGAGAGGGAACCTCCTCACTCTTCGGGTAGCACACCACCCACTCCGATCGGTAAAGCGGCTGCTCGAAGAGCGTCCATGACCGCCCTCCGGAAATAAAGAAATTCGCCTCAAAATCACCGGCCGCGTAAAGCGTCCACCGAGCCCGACGCCCCACCAATGCATCGGCTGTGGACTCCCCTCGAAATCCAAACCTCGGATTTACCTCCGCCCTGAATCCAACGGCACCAAAGATCGCAGCCTCTACAGAACCCTCGAACCCTCCTTCGGCTTGCGCCTTCCCTTCGATCTCAAAGGTCAGCGGCTTCCGCACAATTGGGCCCGGATCAACGTCCGCGTCAAAGTTCAGCTTGCTCTGCCTCCTCGAATCGTAATCGCACGTGAAGTAAAATCCAGTGTTCTGCGCAACGGAACTGCCAACCCGGCCCTGCACCGACGCCGCGACGCTCCCGACTGCCTGCACCTTGCCACTGAGAATCAACGGAATCGGGATCAAACCGACGCGAATGAAAACGTGCCGCCTGACCGTAAAAAGATCCTTGCTCCTTGATGCAGCCGCTCCGGCCGTAGCAGTCAGGCTCGCTCCGATGCTCCCATCCACAGTGCCGTCAAACGAAGCTTTGAACCGACGGACCTCCCCCCCACTAAACTCAATCGAGGCTGTGACTTTGGAGCTGATCTCCAGCTGCGCCCGCGTTAACTCCAGCTGGATGTCACCCTCGTCCACAACAACCTGATCGCCGAACGAACGCCCAATCGTCGGCAGCGCCTTTCCAAACTCGAAAGTAGACTTCGGGGCGCGCTGTCCCGTTGGTTGCTCAGGGGTGACCACAACAGTGAATGACCCTTCACTGATGAACTCCCCAAGCCGGGCTTCGGACGTAACCAGTGTTAGAACCCGTGCAGCCGTATTGTTTCTGACGGACTCGATCCGGCGGAAGAACCCATCCAACTCAAAGACCGGCTGCGAATTGCACACCTTCAGTCCGGTGGTGAATACCGTTGGCGCAGCCCCGCGGTAACTGATCGAAATCGTATCCGCCGTCACTTCATGCAAGTTCCAGTTTCTGACTGGATCCGCAGAAGTACCGCCACCAGGCGGAACCTGCCCTGCCGCAATCGCCTCAGGAGTACCCAGGATGAAAACTCCCGGCACCGTTACCAGCGGAACTTCAAGTTCGAAGCTCCATGTCTTCACCGCCATCCGCCCGCCCGAATCACTTACCGTCAACGAAACCGCGACGACCTCGCCTGGAGCACCCATCGGCGTCGCTCCTGGCGTAAAGGTGATTCTGTCTCCGGAAAAGCCCATCCTGGGATCCGCCAGACTCATCGGAGTACTGCCTCCGATTCGCATCGAGATCGATGCCGCGTTGATCCCACTCATGTCCTCGATGTCCACCTCGATTCTGGCGGTGCGGGAGATACCGAAAGCTCCGGCCTCCGGAAACGTCCTTACAATTTCAGGCGGCTGCTCGTCGATCGCCACAACTCTGAAGAACGCCTGGCCGCCGCTGGGGTTCAGGAGGAATTCATCCGCCAAGGAATTCGATGCTCGTGGGAAACCCGGCATCGTTGTCCACGTCTGAAGGTTGGTCGATTTCTCCAGCCTGTAACGCAATCCGTCGTCCGTATCCCACGCAAGGCGGTGCGATGGAAGCCCCGGCTGTCCGGTAGGGGTCAGCTCAAGTTTCTGAGCGGTTCCTGCCAAAGGCAAAAGAAATATGGCGATGGCTTGAACGGCGATTTTTCGGATGAGACTCATTTGATTCGGCGGCTTGCAGTACGCTGTACAATTACTAGTACAGTGTCCCAACCAAGTCAATTGCTCACGCGCGGCCGCCGCCGCTCCAAATGGTTAATTCACAAAGCACGGACATTGCGCTCCTCAGCTTTCACCAGCACTCCCCAAAAGGGCCACCCGGAAGTCCTGCAAGATGCGGAACGGCAGCAAACAGGAGAGCCCCACACTCCCGGAGACCACATCTCCCGCATCCACCTAAGCCAGGCCCCCTCCTCGCTTCATCTCATCCCCCCCCGCCGCTTCCACCGCCCCCGAAACGTCTCCTCAGCCAACTCCGGCAGCTCCCGGTTCGACGTCCACGGTATGCAGCGGCCTCACCCATCTAAAAGGAATTTGCTTTTCGCGGGTGGCGGCGTGGGCGGGACCGGGAGCGGGGAGAGCGGGGCTTGAGGGAGAGAGGTAAAAAAGAAGTCTGAAATTTGAGGGGAGAATAAGCAACCGCAAGCAGAGGGCGGTTCCGGATGGCTGAATTTGGCTGATGGCTTGGGGTGTCAGCTTGGTTCATGGTGAATTTGAACGACACTCGAGCAAACCATTCCCGACCGCCTCGCCAAACTATTTTTGGCAGCGGGTTTTGGGGTGATTTCGGCGGGTTGCTTCGAGTAGGTGGCCTTGGGCGTCAGGTGTATTCGAGGACGGGAGTGCGTCCATCTCCGGGATCGGTTTCCGGGGTTTTCCACCCCGTGCCGGTGGTTTGGTCCCAGAGTTCGGGCGTGTCGGTTGGGGATTCGTCACCGTCGGCTGGTATCCAATTACGGATAGCCTGCCAGGGATGTTCGATGGGCTCGAAGGTTTGATTCGCCCGCCCCACCTGGCGGGCTCTCCCTGCGGGCTCCGGCTTTCGCCTGCGTCCCAAACACCTCCGCTCCCTCGGTTTTTTTCGATGTCGAAGGGGGGGCAGGCGGTGGCGGGAGGCTGACCAATCCCTCCCAAAGACCAAGGAGACGAAGGAAGAATTCGACTTCACCAAGGCGGACGATAGTTTCCACGCGTTTCATAATGCCTTGGCAGCTGGGGCACTTGAGGGGATCGGCTCCCCAGACGCTGAGGATGAGGTCCCGCCAGAGGGGCCTCATGGCGCGGGCGGTGGTTTTTGGCGGGGCGGGGATGAGCGGGATTTCCGGTTGGGATTTCTCTGGGGTTTTCTCCGAGGGCGGCTGGACGAGGGATGCAGTGGGACGGGCGAGGCCGCGGGATTTGTTGGAGTAGAGGCCGTAGTAACGAATCGTTTGCTGGCCTTTGGGCGGGATGTGCTCGATGGCGGCGCCGAGGAAGTCGGTGGCTTTGAAGACTTCGAAGTTGCGTTTGGTGTGCCAATTGCGGCGGGATCGGTAAATGACGGTTTTGGTGTCGGGGTTCCAGGTGATTTTTTGGAGAGAGAATGGGGCGCGCAGTAGGTATTGATTCGCTTGGCTCACCCTGCGGGCAGCCTTGCAGGCTGACTATCTCCGGTTCGGCCAAGCGGCGGCGCCCTCGAGGTCACGCCACTCGCCTTTGCCCGAACCGATTATCCTCCTGAATAACTCATTTATAAGTTACGCAGCAGGAACGAGTTGGAAGCCGAGGGATTGGGCCTGTTTGATGAGTTGGGCGTGCTGGCGTTCGAGGGAGCGCGGGGTGATTTTGAAGGCTTCCGCTTCGTCATAGGGCTTCCGGGTGG
>CAMDJM010000098.1 GCA_945900785.1 Akkermansia muciniphila | reverse complement strand
GTCACTCCGGAAGACGTGCTGCGTCAGATGGATCAGCGTCATCGAAAACGGCAGGCCTCCATCGACTCCGCCTACACCAGGCAAGCTCCTTGGGAGGAGCCACCGGAGGAAATGCGCTGACTGTTATGGTATTTACCAAAGCAGAAGTAAGCAACCACCGGTTCATAATAGGCGTCGCAAAGATCGGCAAGGGCTTTACGCCCATCCTCCGAGTCCGCCTTCGCCAGACAGACCCTCGTCCACCGTGTGGTGAGGAACGGAGCTGCGTGGAAATGGGGTGGAGGTGCGGTGGTCATCGTCGCGGATCATGCTGCCACAGAACCTTGACGTTTTGGAGTGGAAAGGTTGCGGAGAAAATGGCGGCTGGATGTTTTCCGGCATCTCTGAGAGTGAATCGGAAACGAAAGGAAAAAGGCCCTGCCGCAGTGTCCTCCATCATGGCAGATCAGCTGGGGAAATCAAACCATGAGCGGTCGCCCGGCCCGGCCCACGCAAAAGGGCGCTCCCTGCGGCTGCAGGAAGCGCCCCGTGAGAAGAGTCCCCCGGAGGGCGGCCCTGGCTGGCCGGGTCTACTTTGTTAAGTTCCCTGTGGCGCAGGCTTCCAGCCTGCGCGGCCAGCGGGCTTCCAGCCCGCTGATTCCCCAACTCAACAAAGTAGAACTAGACCAGCTTGATGTTCCAACCTTCGCGGTAAACCTTGTTGGTATATTTGTTCGCTTCCTCACTATTGGTGAATTTCATGTTGGCCGCATCCCAGTCGAGACGCTGGCCCTTGCCCACGTGGAGCGCCACATTGCCAAGGAGGATGGTCTCCGTGAATGGAGCCGCGTAGGTGAAATTGGAGCCGGGGTGGTTCCATGGTTTTTCACCCACACAGGCCACGCGCCAGTCTGCGTAGTGCTCTGGCTCGCCACCGGCCCCAAGCCGCTCGAGGAGCTTCGGAGGCTCGCCAACTTCCTTGCCCTGGGCCAGTGGGAGGATGCGGGAATTGTCGCCATAGTCTCCCGTGACCAGCAGGCTGTTTTTGCTTCCAATGTAGACGTTGCCGGAATTCGGCAACCGCACCTGGCCGCCATCCGGCCTGACCAGCAGCGCGGCGGGGATCTTGGTGAGAGCCACATCGGCGGCTGGCACGTCCTCGCCTTTGTCATTCTTCAGCTTGCCATCATACCAATACACCACGAAGCCGGGGCGGTCCTTGCCGTTGGGCAATTTCCCGGGGCCGTAGCTCCACTTGATGATGGATCCCTTGGGGAAGGTTTCGGTGGTGTGGCCGTTGATTTCCAGCACTTCCACACTGGTGGGGTAGCCAGGGTTCATGGACATGAAAATGGAGTCCATGGTGTGGCAGGCCATATCGGCGAGGGCACCGCCGCCGAAGTCATACCAACCGCGCCAGTTGAAGGCATGATAGACATTCTTTTTGAAAGGACGCGACTGGGCAGGGCCCAGCCAGAGATCCCAATCGAGGGTGTCCGGAATCATATCCGTGCCTTCCGGACGCCCGATGCCCTGGGGCCAGATCGGACGGTTGGAAAAACAATGGATCTCCGTCACGTCACCCAGCAGGCCACCGTTGACGAATTCGTAGATGCGGCGGTTGCCGCCATTGCTATGGCCCTGGTTGCCCATCTGGGTCGCCAGTTTCAGCTTTTGCACGCCCTGGTTCAGTTGGCGGGCCTCCCAGACGGTGTGGGTGAGGGGTTTCTGGGTGTAGCAATGTTTACCGCCGAGCATGGCCAGCACCGTCGGCATGAAGTGGTGGTGGTCCGGCGTGGCGATCATCACCGCATCAAAGTTCTTCATCTCAGCATCAAAGAGCTTGCGGTAGTCCTGGTAGCCCTTCGCATCCGCCCACTGCTTGGTGACATTGCCCCAGGCGGTTTTGTCCACATCGGCAAAAGCCGTCACGATATCTCCCGCGCCCGTGATTTGATCGATATGCGATCCTCCTTTGCCGCCGGAACCGATCACCGCGAGGCGCAGTTTTTCGCCTTTGTTCTGGGCGTGCAGGAGATTCGGGAAACCCAGCGTGCTGGCGGCCAGGCCGGCGGCTCCGGATTTCTTGAGAAATGATCGACGGGTGTTCATGAGGTCTATGGTGGATTTGTTGGATGTTGGTGTCGCTGAAAAGCCGGCCCCTGGCCTGACTTCCGCCAAACAGGAGTTTTATTACGCAACGGCAAGGCTTTTTTGCCAAAAAACAGGTAAAAAACACACTCCGGCACAGCTTTTGCGATGCGGGCCCTTTGGGGTGATACCTGCGGCAAAGGCATTTTCAGGGAACTTCCTGCCAAGCCCGCCAAGGTCCGGCACCGGCACAAAACAAACAGGCCATGGACCAGATCACTTTACCCGGGACTTTTACTTCAGTTTCGCCGCAGCCTCGAGGACTTTGGCGGTGTGGGTGGCGGGGGAGACAGCGGAGTCTGACCAGACGATGAGGCCGTCTTTGACAAGGAAGGACTGGCGGGTGGCGAGGCCGATCACCATTTTGGGCACTCCAAAACCGGCCACGATTTTTCCCTTTTCGTCAGCGAGGAGGGTGAAGGGGAGTTTGTATTTTTCCTGGAAGTCTTTTTGTTCCTTGGGAGTGTTGATGCTGACGCCGAGGATTTGGATGCCGGCTTTGGTGATGGCGGCATTTTCGTCGCGGAGGCTGCAGGCTTGTTTGGTGCAACCGGGGGTGTCGGCTTTCGGATAAAAATAGACGAGCGTCAGGCCTTTTTTGTAGGCGGCGGCAAGGTCAAATGGTTTGCCATCCTGGTCCATCACGGCATCGGTGGGAGCCTTGGCCCCCTGCGCCAGAGGTTCGGCATGGCCGGTGGTCAGGAGATAAGCGGCTGCCAGACCGATGGCGAGGACAGAAAAAAAGAGGGCCTTGAGCATGATTTTAGTATTTGTGATTCCTTAAGGCAGATTAAGGACTTTGTCCAGCGGATCTGCAACTTTATGGAATCATTTGAACAGAGGTGCAAGCCCTCGAAACCGGGGTTTGGTAAACGTCCTGTTACTATTGCACCTCTTCCTTTGAACCGGTGTAGAGCCATTTGATGACCTTATCGTCACGGATAAGCGCCATGATTTCAGTCGGGGTGGGGCCGAAAATCGGATTGTCCACGGTGCATTGGATGCTGCCGGTCCAGTAGGTTTTCCCGTCGATTTCCTCAATATTCAGGTCACCCCAGGCGGTGATGCGGTCTTCGGTGGTTTCCTTGATTTGTTTAAAGCGCAGGCTTTCCACCATGGCGGTAACGATGCCGCCGGGTTCGCTTTTCGGTTTGGGGCCGACGGCGGCGAGTTCGGTCGAAGTGGCTCCGTTGGCCCGTTCCTTGAGGCTGCGGGCGCGCTGGCGTTCCTTCATAACCTGTTCGGTCTTGTAGGTTTTGTATTTTTCGTAAAGAGCGGTGAGGGTTTCCTTGATATCGGTATTCGCAAGGGGAACCAAACTGCGGGCGGACTCGTCGCGGCTTTTCATGATGACCAGCATGCCTTGGCTCATGCCTACGGCGAGGGCGGAGGACTGGGCGGGCAGGGGCACCTTTCCGGTGGCTCCTTCGAGGTTGATGGCGACGAGGGTTTTGACCTGCCGGGGAAAGGCCCGGCTGGGGATCAGGGACCAATCTTTGGTGATTTCGGAGATTTCCTTGAAGGCGGGCAGCGGGTATTTGGCCTCGATCTCATCTTTGGGCGTGTTCGGGGCGGCGGATGTGCTGGTGGTGCTGGCCGTGTCCGGGGAGGATGTTTCGTTGGTATTGCCACTATTCGGGGGAAGCGCCGGCAAAGCGCCGGAGCCACTGTTGCGCATGGCCTTGGCCAATTCCCGGGCGGCGGAGGGAGTGCGGCTGCTGCTGCCAGGGGTGGACTCGCCGGTGATTTTCCGGACAGCCGCTGCGAGTTCGGCTTCGTGCTTCTTTTTGGCGTTGCCCTTGTTGGTCTCCATGGTCTGGATCAGACTGGGGTGGGCATACCAGCCGGCGATCACGGCCAGGGCGACCACGAGGAGATTGAAGACAGTTTTCATTCTGAAAATGGAGCGTAGGGTCGGGGAATACCCCTGCCTTACATTTTCATGGCAGCCAGCGCAAGGAAGAACGGTTCCTGCCAAGGCATCCGCTGCCTGATGCGCTCATCGGGGACTTGCCTGGTGGGGCTCACGGATCACCACCCGGGAGCCGGGGCGCAGGAGCTTGGGGAGGCGGTAGGCATCCCAGTTGGCGAGGCGGATGCAGCCGTGGCTTTCCGCCCGCCCGATGGTGTGGGGGTTCGGAGTGCCGTGGAGTCCGATGCCGCTGCGGCTGGTGCCGCACCACATGATGCCGACGGGATTGTTGGGGCCGAGGGGAAGTTCGTAAAATTGGTCGCTGCGCTTGCCTTCCTCGAGCATGGATTTATCCCAGCGGAAGGTGGGGGTGCTGACCATGTTGGTCACCTTCCATTCGCCGAATTGGATGAATTTGGGCTGTCCTGGGGTGATGGGGAAGCTGGCGATGGGGCGGTTTTGGTCGTCGAAGAAAATGGCGACACGGGCGGCAATGTCGACCACGACCGCGTGACTGGTGAAGGGCTGCTCGGTTTTGTAGGAAACGTTTTTCGCCCAGTTTTCCAGTTCAAAGGGAGTGACGTTCGGCACCTTGACGGTGCTGCCGGGCTTCAGGTTGTAGAGGTTCCTGCCGTTGATTTTCTGGAGGAATTCATCACTGGTGTGGAAGCGCTCAGCGGTGAATTCGAGGAGATTGCCGTAGCCCAGGTATTTGGTTTTTGCCTGGAGCGGGGGACTGGACGGGAGGTTGGGGGTGATGAATTTGAGGTCGCCTTCCTTGATGGTGTAGGTGGTGTAGAGTTCGGGAACGCGTTTTTTCGCAGCCTCCATGATGCCATAATAATTCCCGACCGGGATGCCTTTGATCTGGTTGTAGACGGAGGCGGCTTTTTTCCCGTATTCGCCGATTTTTCCGTCCAGATAGCCTGGGCCGAAGTTGTTTTCGTCGAGGTAAATCTGAAGGCGCAGGTTGCCTTCAAGATCGGTCTTTTCAGGGAGGGGGGCGAAGTTGCCATCGCTGTCCTCCATGTCCACCGGCATGGCGCGCGGGGCTGCGGGCTGGGCCAGGAGGGGGAATGCGGTGAAGGCCAGGGTAGCGGATGCAAGCAGGGCGGGGAGGCGGCAGATCATATCAGCAAGGGGAGGGGAAGCGGCTCATCCGCATTCCGTCCACTCAGAGCGCCTCCATATCACAGCTTTCCGTAATTTAAAGGAAGATCCCGGAAAAGGATGACGAATTTCAGCAGGAGGTCCCCAGCGCAGGGCGGAAGAGGTGGGGCGGGTTCGCTGGACAGGATTTGCGCAGGTATTCGAGGACAAGGCACCGGTTACGCTCCTGGCTCTACTTTGTCAATCTGTGGCGCAGGCTTCCAGCCTGTGCGGCCAGCGGGCTTCCAGCCCGCTGATTCCCCAACTTAACAAAGTAGAACCAGGCCCTGCCAAACCCAAAAAAGGGGATGATGCCTCCTGAGAAGAAAAAACCGATGCCCAGGTCCTGGCGCTCGAAAAATTGGAAAAAGGCGAGGCCAAGGCCGGTGAGGCTGTGAAGGCTGCCGCCAACTGCAAGGCCTGCCACGACCTGCACCACGACAAACCAGCCGCCCGGACCTTCCAGCTCAAATGCTCTGTATCTGCCCCGCCCGCTCCAGTAAAAGTGGGCGGGGTATTTTATGGCCGGATCGATTCCCGTTATGGTTTATTTTACTTCCGCCATTACCGCTTCCGGTCATCGCGGCGGTCTTTTTCCTTTTCCTTGGCTTTCAGGGCGGCGGCGAGACCGGCGGCTTCCACTTTCCGGAAGCGGCCTTTAGTTTTGCGGGCGATGTCCTTGAGCATGTCTTCCTCTTCCTTTTTGTCGGCTCCGGTCAGATAATAAATGGTGTGGATGCGGGGGAGGGTTTCGCGTTCATCAGCCGCGTTGTCCAGGATATCGGTGAGGTCCTTGGCAGGGATTGGGGTCATGCCGCCGCCGGGTTTGGTGGCAGTGGCATTGCCATCCGTGAGCATAAAGGCGGATTCCGGATTGAGGCGCAGGAGTTCTTCCAGGGCGTAATCGTGGCGGGTTCCACCGGGACGGCCGCCGGTGGGGGGCGCGGTGTTGGCGTCGATTTCCGTTTCGATGTGCAATCTGGCGGCGGCTTTGTTTTCATCCGTGGCGCGCACCAGTTCCGGCTTCCAACTGCGGGCACTCCCGCTCCAGCGGATGATGCCGAAGCGGGTGTCAGGGCCGAGCCCGTTAATGAGCTTGATGGCCTCCACCCTGATGCTGTTAAAGGCCTGGTCCTTGCCTTCCTTGAGGAGCTTGCGGCTGCTGCTGTCGTAATCGCCGGTGCGGGTGAACATGGATTGGCTGACATCAATCATGATCACGAGGCTTTTGGCCGTGTCCTTGATGTCAAAAAACGCAATGCCACTGCCTTTGCCGGTGCCTCCCCCGCCGCCGAGGCCGCGTCCGGTGCCCCGGCCATAACCACTCGCACCGATCATGCCGGAGATTTGGTCGGAGACGAGTTCGCTGGGGTCCAGCGGGAGCATCTGTTTGAGATCGACGTCCGGCATGGCCGGCACCGCCACCGGCCCGGGGGCCTTGGAGGCCATGCGCTGGGAGTAGCTGGGACGCGGGGCGGCGGCATCGTGCTTGGCATTGCTCAGCGCCTGCTCACGCAATTGGGCGGGAAGTTGCACACGCTTTTCCGGGGCCGTGAATTCCGGTTCCGGAGGCTTGATGAGGATCTCACTGACAACAAAGACGACGGCTCCCGCGATGATGAGGGCGTGGAGGATGATGCTGATCCCGAGGGTGCCGAGGGAGCCTTTTTCGGGTGGGGGATCGGGTGGGGCTTCGACGGCCCGGGCAGTGGATGGGGGGGCCACGCGTGGGGCTATTTTCCCCACCGGCTTGGGGGCGGGCTTACTCATCGGCGTCATCCTCCGTGGCTTTGGCAGCCGGTTTTTTGCTGGTTTTGGACTTGGGCCTGGCCGTGGATTTTGATTTTGCCTTTGGCTCGTCAGGCTGCGCTTCCGGTTCTGGTGCTTCTTCGGCGGAATCCTCTGTTTCCGCTTCGGATTCATTATCGGTGGCCCCGGGCGCGGGGGTGGCCTGGGGTTTCCGGGAAGTGGTGAGGGCCGGCGCGGGTTGTTTGGCCAGCCAGGTTTTCGCCGCTGCGGCTTCCGGGGAGGCGGGATAAAGGTTGGTCAGGTCCGTGCTCCAGTCGGTGGCTTGCAGGAGGTCTTTCTGGGCAGCGGAGAGCTGGGCCGCCGCCCAGAGTCCGCGGGCGGCGAGGTCTTCCTCGGCTCCGTGGAAGAGGTGGGGGAAAAGATAGCCGTCCAGGGCATCATTGAGGAGCTGGGTGTGGCGGGGCACCAGCTCATCTTCCTCCTGCCAGCGTGGGTGGTCCTTTTCCAGTTGAGTCAGGCTCGCCGCCGCCGCCTCACCAATGACGTGGCGCAGCTCGATGAGCACCCGGGGATCGCCGCTTTTTTCCAGCAGGCCTTCCGCCAATGGCCGCACCTCCTCCACCCGGCCCTGACGCAGCATGACGCGGAGGCGGCCCGCCTGAGCCCGCCCGCGGCGGCCGGGATTCCAGTCTGCGGTTTCGATCTGACTGTAAATTTTCAGGGCGCGCTCCATGCGGTCCACCGTGGACACGCGGCTGAGGAGTTCTGCGTAGACGAGGCCGATTTCGCCCGCGTTGGTCCGGGGGCGGTTCAGCCAGGGCAGGCGTCTGATCCAGAAGCTGACCAAGGGCTCGGAGCGGCCCTCACGGATCGCCTGGGCGAACGCTTCCGTCTCGCCAGGCAGCGGGGCGAGTTCCACGTAGTCCACTTCTGCCAGCGGCACGAGCCGCTCCGCAGCCGCAGCGCCCGGGGTGGGTTGATAGGAGATTTTCAGGGCCTCCGCCGTGAAATCAAGGACCTGGCACCCGGCTTTGCGGCCATTTTTCAGGACCACGCTGTCCTGGGCAGGCAGGGCGGTCAGGCTGGAGCCCAGCAAAACCGCCAGAACCGTCAGGACGCGGGCTGAAGCAGGCCAGGGCTGACGGAAGTTTGGCAGGGCATCCGGAAGGGGCCGGGGCGGGGCGGGGGAATTCATGGCTGGCTGGCAGTTAGAATGCGCAATCGTTCGCGGGCGGTGGCGGCGGAGGGCAGGGCGGCGTAGTCCGGCTTTTTCAGGAAGGCTTGGTAGGCGGCGATGGCTTCGGGAATTTTCTGCTGGCTTTCCAGGACCTGACCATGCTGGAACCAGGCGGGGCCGGCGTAGTTTCTGAATTTCCCTCCGGAAAGATAACACCTCTCAAAATGGCGGGCGGCTTCCGGCAGATCGCTGCGGGCGAGGGCGGTGTTGCCGAGTTCAAGGAGGGCGCGGGCCTTCTGGCTATGCTGGGAAAGACGGCTGGTGGTGACTTTTTCCAGGAGGTCGATGGCATCTTCGGTTTTGCCGGAACCGCGCAGCAGCAGGGCGCGCTCAATCGCGGCATCGCCACCTGCGGGTCCGGACACGGCTTCCTGACCGCAGCGTTCGAACCAGAGGAGGGCTTCGTCCTGCTTGCCTTCTGTCAGGGAAATCATCCCCAGCCCGTAGGAGGATCGCTCCTTTTCGATAGCGCGGGGATGCCACTTGCGGAGTGCGAGGTAAAGATCCCGCGCGGTGCGGGGGGCTCCAGCTTCGCGGCGGGCGTCGGCACAATCTGCCAGGATGCGGGGATGATGCATCGCAGGATCGAGGAGGTCACCGAGCTGCAAAAAGACGGTGCGGGCCTGCTCCGGCGAGGATTCGCGGAGCAGGTGGCCCCGGGCCCAGAGGGCGCGCACCGCCATGGTTTTCCGGTTGGCGGCGCGGGCCTGGCGGTGCAGGGCGTCCAGCTTTTCCAGCAGCCTGACAATTCCATCCCCGCCTGGATAGAGCCTCCGGGTGGCGAGCAGCAGATCCTCAATGCCTTCATTTGCAGGGTCATCCCCCAGCTTTTCCAGGGTCTCCCAGTAAAGCTTCCGCGCGGCGTCAGGGTCGCCCGCCCTCGCTGCGGCTCGGCCCTGCTGGAGCACGGCTTCCGCGAGGCGCAGGCTGCGGGGCCGGGAGGCGGTGAAGGCGGCGAAGTGATCCCGCGCAGCAGCGTATCGCTCCAGCTTCGTCAGTCCCTCACCGATTTTGAATTGAGCTTCCTCGAAAAGGCGGTCCTCTGCGGTGGGGACCTGCTGCAGGGTTTTCAGGCCCTGGTCCATTTCGCCAAAGGCCATGAGGGATTCCCCCAGGATCAGGGTGGCTTCCGCCGTGCGCGGGTGGTCCGGGTGGCTTTCCAGAAAATCGGCCAGTTCCTTGGCGGCGGCCTGGTGCTGGAAGAGGTTATGCAGGCAGCGGGCGCGCTCGAAGGTGGCATCGGAGGCGTTGGTGCCCTCAGGATATTTTTTGAGATAAGTGGCCAGGATTTCCCGGGCGGCGGCAGATTGCTTTTGGAATGTCAGGGCCATGCCTTCCCAGTAAAGGGCGTCCGCACGCAGTGGGCTTTTGGGGAATTTTTCCCGCAGTTTCTGGAAGGTAATTACCGCAGCCTCCGGGCGCTCCAGTTCCATCTGGCAAATGCCGCCCATGAAAAAAGCCCGGGCAGCCAGTTTGTGTTCCGGAAAATCTTTGGCGAGGTCGCCATACTGCCGCTCGGCCTCAGCGATGCGGTTCAGCCCGTGCAGCGCCTCCGCCCGGGCGAGGCGGAGTTGGGGGATTTCCGGCGCGTCAGGGGCGGTTTTAAAACGCTCCGGAAAACGGACCGTGGCCTCCAGGACTTTGTCCCAACGCGGGATTTGCTGCCATGAGGCGAGTTCTGTCCGGGCGGCATCCTGGAGCAATTTGTCAGGTGGCAGCTGGATGACCGCGCTCTCCAGGAGGGCACCCGCCTCGCGCCAACGCTGGAGACCCATGAAGGCCTGGGCCAGGCGCAATTGCCGCGCGGCATCGTAACTTTCGATTTTTTCAAACTGCTCCAGTTCCCGGCTGATGCGGGTGAGGATGCCGTCGATCTGAAAAACAAGGGCCTCGCGCTTCGCTCCTTCTTTTTTGAGAAGATCGCGTTTCGCCTGCCACTCGGCCTGCCGCGTGTGCTGATGTTCGAGGAGACGCGCACGGGGCCACAGGCGGTTCAGGCAGGCGATCGCTTCATACCATTTTTCATTCTGCAGGAAATGGGCTCCCAACTGCAGGGTGAGGAGCTGGAAGGACACGACCTGGGTCATGCCGGTGAGTTCCTTGAAGGAATCCCGCACCAGGGTCAGGGCACCGGCTTCCCGCCCGGCTTCAATCAGGCTGTGCAGCAGGAGCACCCGGGCCCGGCCAGCGACCTCAGTTTGGTCAGGCGGGAGTTTGGGGATTTGGTCCGCGAAGAAGTCGGCCGCTCCCGCGTAATCCTCCAATTGGATATAGCCGGTGCCAAAGAGGAGGAAGGCTTCATAGCGGCGGGTGCGGTCATGGGCGGGGTTGGCATAGTAGGCCCCGAATTGCTCCTGTGCCTGGGCCGTTTCACTGGTGCGCAGCAGACAGATCCCGCGCCAGAACGCCAACTCCTCCCGGGCCGGCGCGGGCAGCCTGGGGTTTTTCAGGGACTGATCGATCAGGGTGATAGCTTCATCAAAAACCCCGCGCTTCACCTTGCACATGGCCAGCAGAGGACGGATTTCATCCACAAAAGGAGCCACTTCAGCGTTTTCCCCGTAGTCCTTGACCAACTGGTCCAGGAGCTTTTCCGCCTTCGCAAAGTCTTGGACATCGAAGGCGGCGCGGCCCTGATTGATCAGGCCGGAAGCCGTGAGTTCATCCGTGGCAGTAGCCGCTCCCGGAGCGGGGGCCGCCGGAGCGGAAGGAGCGGCCAGAAGGTTAGGAGAAAGCAGCGGCAGACAGGCTGTCAGACATAACCCCAATACAGAAAATACCCGTCCGGAAGCGGGGGGAATTTTCTCAGATGGTGCAGGCATGCTGGCGCGCAATAAGCAGCAGGCGGCTCAATCTGCCAACGGATTTCCTCGGACCATCGCCGGAAATATGTCCGGGCCATCCGGACTGGCGATGATTCAAAAAACTGACGGCCAGAAGCCAACCAGGCTCCGGCATGCAGGGGTCGGCCAATGTTGCATAAAGCCGTAAGGGTCAGATTGATCCGTGTTTTCCGCCACCCGGCAGTTGCCCGTTTTTCCAAACTATCCTTTCAGCCGGGCCACGCAAAACAGGCTCTGCGTCGTCAGGTCGGCTTCGCTCAGCTCCGGATGGCGGGCGCGGATGGGATCTGTCAGGCGACCCGCGCCCTGGTTGACCGTGGAAGGAAAGGTGCGGGCCGTTTCGATCTCGAAGTGCTGTTCCGTGATCGCCTTTACCTCATCGAGGCGCAGGCGGTTCAGCTTGGTCATCACGTAATGGTCCGGCGCATGATCGCCTGTCAAATGCGCCCAGTCTGCGAAGCGCTGGTGCTCCGGCAGGCTTGAATCCAGCCGGCCAATGGTCTTGGGCTCCTGATGGTGGCCGTTCCATGAAAACCAATTGTGATGACTGAAAATAAGGCGCCCTCCCGGACGGAGCAACCGCGCCACGGAATCGAAAACCTCGGGCAGATCTGTCAGATGTTCCGTCGCGTTGTGCAGGGTGGCCACATCAAAGAGCATCTTTCCCTCCAGCTCATTCGAAATGCCACGGATCATGCGGAATCGCTCCATGTGCTCCATCAGCCGGTCCGGGGTCCAGCCACAGTCCAGCTTCTTGCCGGAGTGCAGGCTCTTCAGCACGCCGGACTTTGGTTTGATGAGCGGATCCACTCCGGTATAGCTCATGGCTCCCTCGAGGAGGAAGCCCACCCCGTGCAACCCCATGCCACAGCCGACATCCACCACATCTTTCCCCAGGCACCAGGTGGCCAGGGCTTTTGGCCAGCGCAAATAACCCAGCTCCAGCGCCTGCCGCACGGCTCCTCTCGGGATCGTCTGCACCCGGGAAAAACTCCACCCATTGGCTTTCAGGAATAGCGGGTAACGCCTCCAGTAATAAAGTGGCCAGCGGTCCATCAGGCGGACCTTGAAGTCAGGGGAGCGGGATTCGATGCGGGCCATGTCCCCGGCTCATCACCCCGCCCCCGCCGCAAGTCAAACGGGTCACCCGGCCCTCAGCCGCGTTTGAGCGGAAGGTTCCGGGTGATTGCCGGCTTGGGCAGGGAAACGCTGCAGGCAGGCTCATACCTGCCGGTCGATGCGTAAACTGGACTATTCTATTCTATTTCACAGCTTTCTTCCGCATGGAAAGGACGGCCATGACGAGAAAAACCAGCGCCAGCACGCGCACCACCCAGGCCAGCACTCCCACCAGTAACCAAATACCACAGGCCGCTGCTACGAGGGCCAGTCCGGTCAAAACGAATGAGGTGGCTTTCATAGCAGGAATCAAGGGCAGGGTGGAACCCGGAATGGATGGTTGGATGGCGGCTGGCTGGTGGTCATTTCAGGTCGTTCAGAATTTTTTCGACCTCGGCGCGGGACTTGCCAAGGCGCTGCTGGAGGCGGCCGTATAACTCTTCCTCCTTGCCCTCGGCATAAAGGAGGTCATCATCGGTAAGATCGGCGTATTGCTGCTTCAGTTTCCCTTGGGCTTGGTTCCAATTGCCTTTCCACCAGAGGGAGGTGGAACTGGGAGTTTCCATCACCACGGATTTTCCGGGACTGACTTTGAGTTCAGTTTTGCGGTCACAGGCGGTGACGAGGATGGCTAGCGGGGCAAGGAGGAGGATTGTTTTCATCATGGGTATGGGTTGGTTCGAGTGCTTCGGAAAGTCTGCCGGCGTTTTCGCCGGCAACCTCCTGAACTTGCTTTTGCAAACTTCCGGCCAAGCCAGTGAAGTCAGTGGGGATTAACCCATAACTCCTTAATTTTAATACAGTTACAATGGATCTTTCCTTTGGGGTAGCTCAAGGGCGGGACCTTGGGTCTGGCGGAATGCCAGAACTTCCGGCGGCCGGCGCGGCAATTTGCGCGGCCAAACCCCTGAAACTGCCTACCGGCCACTTCCCGGAAAGAAATCCGTGGTTTCCAGCTATTCCCGAATTTAGGGTGACCGGTCCGGCCATGCGGGCGGCGGGGTGCGGGAGATAGGGGCAGATGCCGCGTGCCTCCTGCCACTCGGGGTCATCACCAATTATCACGGATATAGGCGGGAAAAAGGATTCACCCTGCGCGCTCAATCCACGTCGATTTGCCTTGGAAAATCCGGGCACAGCACGGAGATCGTCACGGGCAGGGGGGCGCTGCGGGCGGTGAAAAACTCCATGTGGCCGGCCTCATCGCAAAGCCAGACTTCTTCTGCCCCTTTGGCGTAGTAAAGGGTCATCTTTTCCAGCATCTCCTCCCGGCAGTTGGACGGGGAGAGAATCTCCACGCAGATCTCCGGGGCGCACTCCAAGGCGGTGGCCCGGCGCTGCGGGGCCCAGCGCTCCCGGCTCATCCAGCCCACATCCGCCACGCGCACCCCTTCCGAAGTCCGGGCCGGTGCCTTGTTGATGATCTTGCCCATGGGCAGGAGCCGTCCCAGCAGCAGCCCTATCTCATACCCGAAATTTCCATGCCACGCGGAGGCGGAACTCAGGATGATTTGATGATAGCGGTTGGTTTCGATTTTATAGGGCAGGTCCCGCAGGCTGCGGTCCGCGAGAATGTTTTCCCAGGTCATGGCATTCATGGAATTACTCTTTAGCACAGGATGGATCAGATTTCCGCCAAAAAATTCCGCCCGCCGTATGGAATCGGGAAATGTGAAACCCCGTGGGCCATGCCCAAACCATCCAAAACCTGCAAGTCAGCGGGCCGCGCTCCGGAAGTAGCAGGTGGAAATGGCAGGGCAGGCGAGGAGGCGGGTTTGGGAGAGATCGGGCTCCTGACGGATGGAGAGGACGGTGGCGGGTTGCCATCGGAGAAGATCGGCGCTGATTTCGGAGCGCAGCGTCAGGCCAAATGGGGGATTCCAGGTGCGGAGGAGGGCCGTGGGGCCGGACCACTGGAAGGCTGGACGTGGCGGCGGCAGGGGGGTGGTGAATCCTGGCAGGATGGCAGGCAGGCTGAATTCCAGGATGGCGTGTTGCAGGGTGGCGGCGCTGGTATCGGCATCGCTATCTTCGATCACCAGTTGCCACATGCCGGCGGCGTAGCTGCGGCGGAGATTGCGCCATCCACCAGGATGGGACGGCTGCCAACTGCCCCGGAAGGGCGCGGCTCCTGCGTTGATGGAAAAAGGCGCGTCATCGTCAAAGGTGGTGTGCTCAAAACTTGAGCCGCGGCGGGTATCGTTGGACCTCACCACGTTCCAGCGCCCGCCTTCGGGGTCGATCAGGTCGATGGTGAGGTCATTGACATCGTTATGCTGGAGATCCAGGTGCACCCGCAGCCCGGCGATGGTGAGACTGGGAGCGGGAATATCGATGCCAACGGTGCCAAAAGTAGGGATGGTGAGGGGCAGGAGCGGGGGGCGCAGCAGCAGGGCAGGGCGTGAGCCGGGCGAGGGCACCGCGAGGGAGAGCACGAGCGGCCCCCAGGTCAGTTCGCCGGTGTTATTGGTGGCTTGGACACTCCGTGCGCGGGCGAGGCGGCAGGGAGGAAGAGTTCCGGCGTGGTGGTGAGCACAGGAGCAAAGCCAGCACGGTTCCAGGTGTAGGTGGTGGACCCGTCTGAGGTGATAGGAGCCGTCAGTAAAAGCGGCAGCCCCTCAATGCCGGATCTCGTCAGCGGGGCAGCGGGCGTGGGATCCGCTGATGGGGCGGCTGGGGCAGGGTTGGCCAGCAGCTTCACCACGCCATGGTGGGGCTGGGTAAAAGCGCCGGCGGCAAAGATGGCGGTGCCGGAACGCACCACGGCATTCACCTTGTTATCAAAGCCACAGCCGGCCCAGGCAGGATCCGCCAGTCCGGCCGGGGTGAGCCGGGCCAGGCTCCGGAAATTGGCTCCATCCAGGCGGGAAAAATCACCGCCCACGAGGAGGGTGCCCTCCGGCTCCACGGCCAGGCTGCTCACCGGCCCAGCATTCGCCACCGGGCGGAAGAGACTGTCCAGGGCCCCATTGTTGAGGAGCCGGGCCAGGTAAAAGCGGTTTTCTCCTCCCACGGCGTTGAAGGAACCGCCGAGCACGATGCGGCCATTCGGTTGCAGGGCTAGGGCGAGAACTTCTGCACCGGCAGGGCTGATGGTGATGGGATTGAACGCCGCAGGTCCGGAGGTGTCAGGATTCCCATCGCTGCGCAGGCGGGCGATGCCCTGGTAGGGCCAGAGGTTATCGGTAAAAAAGCGCCCGCCGAGGAGGATGCGGCCATCCGGCTGGACCACGATGGCAGAGACTCTTCCTGTCAGGGGCGGGCTGGCAAAGCGGGCATCCACCCTGCCATCGGCCCGCAGGCGCCGCAGCCAGGGTGAACCTGACAGTCCGGCGAGGATCAGGTCCTCCCCCCCGATCCGCTGCACGGCCAGAGTCCTGACGTTCGAGGTTAGATTGGAGGGCTGGAATGCCGGATCCACCGTGCCCTGCGCCGTGAGACGGACAAGCCGGGAACTGGGGGTGTTTGCGTAAGTCGTAAAATCTCCGCCTGCCAGATAGCCATTCCCATGCAGGGCGAGGCAGCGGATCAGGGCGGGTGGGGCGGTCTGGCTGAAGTTGGGATCGGGCAGGCCATCTGCGGTTAGCTTGATGAGCCGGCGTCCGCCTGTATCGCTGTCGCCTGCCAGCAGACAGCCGCCATCCGGCAGGGCAAGCACCGTGCGGGCGTCCATGCCTTCCGGGATGGCATCGCCAAAGCTCTGGTCCAATTGCCCCGCCTCCCGGAGGGGAGTGAGGACATCCAGGCGTGCGCTCCGGCTGGCGGATTCGCTCAGGGGCGGGGTTCCGGCCACCGCGCGGTTAATTCTGCTTTGGTGAATTTGTATCAATTTGCTTGCTGGCTGCCAAAACCCTGCCATGGTTGAATACAAGGTTGGTTGCTGTCCCGGAGGCGCGGTGGTCGCGCGGCAAAGGACAAACCAGCCTTCTAAAAATGACCCTGCGTCCCG
>CAMDJM010000097.1 GCA_945900785.1 Akkermansia muciniphila | reverse complement strand
CAACGGCCCGGAGCACAAATTGATGCTATCGCGTGAAAACCGGGACCTGGAAATTATAAGCCGGGGTGCGGGGTGTTCTGAAAAACCTGGATCTTATAACATCCCCCGGGAGGACGAAAAACCCGGATTTTCGGGACAGCCTCTACTTATTTCACCTGCACCGCACCCTCTTCAATCTCCTGACGCCCGCCTTCGATGACCACCCGGGCCTCCTTCCCCCCGGTCTGAACCCGTCCGGGGCTGAGCATCCTGACGCCGGGCGAGCTTTCATTGCCGGGATGTCCGGTGATTTTGATGGAGCCTGCGGCGGCATCGATTCTACCTCCTTCAACAACCATGACTCCCGCCTGATCATTGCCTGCATCCAGCCCACCATGGCCTTCCACGGTGATGTTATCAGGCCCACTGGCTTTAACACTGGCATCCTGCTGCACGAGCACGCCACAGTTGCCCGCAGCAGCAGAGTTGCCACTGCCTCCGCCCTGACCGCTGATCCGGATCTCTCCGCCGCTGGAGCGGATGGCTGCGGTGGGGCCCCGCAGGAGGACACCATGATTCGATCCACCCTGCGTTTCACCGCCTTTTCCATCCAAGGTAACTTTCCCATTTCCTTGAATGGTGCCTCCCACAAGGACAATCCCATTGTTGCTGCCCGTTTCTGGAGCGCCATTGCCGCGGCCTTCGAGCAAGATATCGGCCCCTTTGCTGGTGATCAGGCATTGCTCCTCGTCAATACTGATTCCGGTATTGTCATTATTCCCGATGCTGGCTCCGCCCTGACCGCGCAGCGTGACAGCCCCCCCGGTCCCGCCCTGAATGAATAATCCGGCCGTCAGGTGGATGCCAAACTGAAAGATCCCCTTCGTGCCCCCGCGGCCACTGAGGTTGATGGGCCCCTTGCCCTCACTGATGATACGCGCCATGTTTGTCTCTATACCCCGGAATGCCCCATCGGTGGGGATGGCTTGCTGATTGGACTCCAGGGTGATTCCTCCATCCACCGTCCTCAACTCCGCTTTCCCAATCCAAATGCGACCGCTGCAACGTGCCAGAATCGTTCCCGTGCCGGTGGTTTGCACGATGGTATCCGCATTAAACTGAATGCCGTCCAATCCGGGATCGGGAGCATCATCCTGCAAATCCACTTCCAGCCCTGCATTTGGCACAAAAGAAATTGGTTTCCAAAAAAGGATCAAATCGTTTCCCTCACCGCCGTTGATCTGAAGATTCGGCAATGGCATCTCAAACTCGGTCACTTGGATGGTGTCCTTTCCCGCACCGCCGTCCACCACGATGTGGGTCACGCCTTCCAGAGAAATTCCGTCGGTGGTGCTGAGAATGAGGGAGCCATCCGGCATTTGAAAATAGCGTCCTTCTTCCCGGAAACCGATGCGGCCATGTGACCGCGCGCTTACCCAGAGCAGTTGATTCTGCCCCTTCACATCCCGCATCACCAGGCGCGATCCCTCCCGGGTGATAATGTTGTCAGGAACCGGGAGAGCAGCTTGCGCCGCATGGGAATGGGTGAAGGACCAAAATTTCCCGAAACCAAGACCCAATCCCGCCACGGCCACGGCTCCCCAAGCCAGGGGTCGACGGTGCCGCCTGGCCCAGCGCCAGCCTTTTTCCAGATGGGACACCGGCCGCGAAAGAACCGGCTCCTGCCTCAGCCAACGCTGCAGTTCCTCCGCCAGTAGACTGGCCCCCGGCAGGCGCCCGGCCGGTTCCTTTTGCAGACACCGCTCGATGAGCACTGACAAATCCAGTTCCCGCCTCGCCTTCGGGCGCAGCCGGGGCGGCGGCGCGGAGACCACCTCATGCATGATGGCTACGCTCGACTCGCCCTCGTAAGGCACCTGTCCGCTCAGCATCTGGTAAAACATCGCGCCCAGGGCCCAGACATCGCTGGCCGCCGTGACATTCCTCACCAAACCAGCGGCCTGCTCCGGCGACATGTAATTCGGCGTGCCAATCTGCGCCCCGGTCACCGTGAGCACCGCATCCACCCCGGCCAGCCGCGCCATCCCAAAATCCGTTAGCCACGGCTCCCCTTCCAGGTCCAGGAGAATATTGGAAGGCTTCAAATCCCGGTGCAGCACGCCCTTTTCATGGGCATGGCCGACGGCCGCCGCCACCTTGGCCATGATCGTGGCGGACTCCTCCGCTGGCATGGCCCCCATTTTCAACCGGTCCGCCAGGGTGCCACCACGGATGAGTTTCATGGAAAGAAAAGGGCAGCCCCCGATTTCCCCGATCTCATACACCGGCACGATATTCGGATGATCCAGCCGGGCCGCCGCCTGCGCCTCGCGCTGGAAGCGGCTCATTTCATCCGCCGTCGAAAAACGGAATCCCCGGATCATCTTCAACGCGACGGTGCGCTCCAGTCCCCCATCTTCCGCTTCATACACCGTGCCCATGCCGCCCATGCCCAAGCGGGCAATCAGACGGAACCGCCCCACCACCATCGGCAGCGCGGGGTCCGCAAAACCAGCGAAGCCCAACGGCGCCGCCGGCAAATCCCCACCCGCCTCCGGACTCTCCGTGGCCGCCCCCAGGGCCAGACCCATGGCACAATGCAGGCAACTGTGATCCGGCCTCAGCACGCGCTGGCAGGTAGGGCATAATTGATTCGAGGGAGGATGGGTCATCATGCAAAGGAACTCGCCAAATGGGGTCGGGCGTTACCAAAGGAACGGTTTTTCAATCATAACAAGGAAAGCAGATACCGCAGTTCCTCCTCCTCCTCAGCCGGATTCACCACCGTGGCCGCCACCTCGCGGCGGATCATCACCCCCAGGCGTGCCCGCAAATCAAAGACCATCTTCCGCACCCCGGCTTCCGTGGCGGACAAGGCCTGGGCCACTGCCGCATACCCCCCCGCTGGAGCTTCCCCCCGCAGGATGGGCCGCAATACCACAAAAATGCCGGCCCGGCCCCGCTGCGCCGCATCCGCTTCCAGCTGCGTAAAGGCTCTTTCAAAAACCTCCTGCGCCCACTCCCGGTCCATCGCCTCCTCCGCAGACTTCCCCTCCGCCCCTTTCAAGCCCTCCGCGTGCTCATCCGTCAGAGTCTCCAATTCCACGCCGCCCCCCCGCTTTTGCCGCCACTGCGCCCGGTGCTCGGATGCTATCGAGTGCTTCAGACACGCGATCAAAAACGAACGGAACCGCGTCTTCCCGGGGATGATCGCCCGGAGGGAATCCCGCGACACCAATTGCTCAAAAAAACGCTGCACCGCATCCTCCGCCCAGTGCTGATCATACCCCAGGGACCTCACAAACGCATACAACGGTCGCCAATACGATCTCGCCAACTGATCCAGCGCCTGCAGGGCCTGCGGGTCCGCCACCTCCTGCGACTGCCGAATCAGCGACCACGAGGTATTCGGAAACATCCCGCCAGCCGGAGCGGCGGAAGCATGCGAAGGAGGAAACGACCCGGAAACCATATCTTACCGCTTCATATTCCCGTTCTCCGCCGGAAACAATCCTAACCTGCCCCTGCCTCCGGCTATTTACCGCCCGGTGGATCCGCCAGGGTTTTTCCCCGTCTGCCAACATTCCGCCCCCCTCATGGGACGCGCCGTTGGCGCTCCTGGTGGTTGGTTATGACCATTACCTGGGGTTGAAACCCCAGGCTATCATGGGATGCGCCGTTGGCGCTGATGGCACCCCCAGATGGAACACGCCGTTGGCGCTCCCTTTGTTTGTGGGTATAACGTTCCTGGGGTTGAAACCCCAGGCTGTCATGAAACACGCCGTTGGCGCTGATTGAATGGCGCTGCGCGGCTGACTGGGAAGTTGGGATTTGATATCGCGCGACCCGGCGGATCATCATCCAGTGCAGCGACGTTCCATTCACGTCGATGCCGCATTGATGGCGAGCGCCAAAGGCGCGTCCCATGACAGCCTGGGGTTTCAACCCCAGGACCACAGCCCGCCCGGTTTCCCAGCGCTGAAGGCGCGTCCCATGGTTGACCCGGAGCCGACCCATTTCCCCGGCCCTCGCCATCCCCGCCCAAACGCCGCCCCCTCATGGAACGCGCCGTTGGCGCTCCCGTTGGTTGTGGGTATAACGTTCCTGGGGTTGAAACCCCAGGCTGTCATGAAACGCGCCGTTGGCGCTGATTGAATGGCGCTGCGCGGCTGGCCGGGAAGTTGGGATTTGATATCGCGCGACCCGGCGGAGATATCGCGCGACCCGGCGGATCATCATCCGGTGCAGCGACGTTCCATTCACGTCGAGGCCGCATTGATGGCGAGCGCCAAAGGCGCGTCCCATGTTTGACCCAGAGCCGAGCGCCAAAGGCGCATTCCATGACAGCCTGGGGTTTCAACCCCAGGACCCCAGCCCGCCCGGTTTCCCAGCGCCAAAGGCGCGTCCCATGGTTGACCCGGAGCCAACCCCTTTCCCCGGCACTCGCCATCCCCGCCCAAACGCCCAAACGCCCAAAACACCCGGATTGTGGCCAATGCCCATAATGACCATTCCCAACAGGCCGGCAACCGAAACCACCCTTGGACTTTCGCTCTTCAACGGGTCCCTTGGCTTTCAGCCCTCTGCGCTCGCATCCGGCGCTTGTGAAATTTTTCACAAAATCGCCTTGCCGCTCCCTGGGGCACGTTCATAGTCGGCAATCCGCGAGTTTTTTACCCATTCTGACCCATCCGCCCCCACCCTGTGAGCACTGCGACGCAACCCTCCGGCCCTGCGGCCCCTCCCGTGGATCTTGTGAACGTCCAAGTGAACGGCCAGTGGCTGAAGTTTCCCAAGGGCACGCGCATGATCGAGGCCCTCCGGCAGGCCTCCGTGGAGGTTCCGCACTATTGCTACCACCCGAAACTCAGCAGCCCGGGGAATTGCCGCATGTGCCTCGTCGAAACTGGCATGCCCGCCCGCCCCGCCCCCGGCCAGACGGAGGTGGAGAAGGACGAGCACGGCTTCGCCAAAATCATGTGGAGCCCCCGCGCCGCCATTGCCTGCGCCAACACCATTTCGGAAGGCATCGGCATCCGCACCGAGAGCACCCTCGTCCAGGAATGCCGCAAGGGCGTGATGGAATTCCTCCTCATCAATCACCCGCTCGACTGCCCCATCTGTGACCAGGCCGGCGAGTGCGGCCTTCAGGAATTCTCCGTAGAGCACGGCCGCGGCACCTCCCGCTTTGAGGAAAATAAGGTCAAGAAGCCGAAGCACAAGCAAATCGGCCCGCGCATCACCCTCGATGACGAACGCTGCATCATGTGCAGCCGCTGCATCCGCTTCACCTCGGAAATCGCCGACGATCCTGTTCTCGGCTTCACGGAGCGCGGCAGCTACACCGTCCTCACCACCCATCCTGACAAGGAACTGGCCAACAACTACAGCCTCAACACCGTGGACATCTGTCCCGTCGGGGCCTTGACCAGCAGCGACTTCCGCTTCTCCATGCGTGTCTGGTTCCTCAAGGACACCAAAACCGTCTGCACCGGCTGCGCCCGGGGCTGCAACATGGAAATCGGCTCCCGCAGCAACGTCATCCACCGCCAGACCCCGCGCGAAAACAACGCGGTGAACTCCGCCTGGATGTGCGACCAAGGCCGGCTCGACTTCCACTTCGTCAACTCCGAAGCCCGCCTCACCCAGCCCACCCTCCGGGAAAACGGCATCCACCGCGCCGCCACTTGGCAGGATGCCCTCGCCAAAGCCGCCACCGCTCTCCAGGCCGCCCAGCCCAGCCAGATCGCCATCATCGCCAGCGGGCGTATGACCAATGAGGAACTTTTCCTCACCAAACGTCTCGCCGACAACCTTGGCGTCACCCACCTCGACATCGTCCCCCGCACCGGCGAGGCCGACAACTACCTCGTCCACGCCGACAAAAACCCCAACACAGCCGGAGCCCGCCTCATCCTCGGCATTGATCCCGGCAGCCAGCTTCAGACCATCAAGGACAAAATCGAGCGCGGTGAGATCACCACCGTCATCGCCCTTCAGGAAAACCTACTCAAAAAGGCCGGATTCAGCGAAACCCAGCTCGGCAAACTCCAGACCCTGATCCACGCCCACGTCCTCGCCAATTCCAGCGCCGCCGCTGCCAGCGTGGTCTTCCCCCTCGCCACCTACGCCGAAAAACGCGGCACCATGATCAACGCCACCGGCCGCCTGCAACGTCTCAATAATGCCGTCGAGCCCGTCGGCGAAGCCCGCTCCGGCTGGGAATTTCTCCGCGACCTCACCCTCGCCGTCACGGGTCAAAACGGCCTCTACAGCATCGAAGACGTCTTCAAAACTCTCGCCGCCGCTGTCCCCGCCTTCACCGGCCTCAACCTCGGCAAAATCGGCGACCTCGGCCTCCCCCTTCTCGAAACCACCGAAACCATCCCCGTCCTCGAACGCGAAAAAGACCGCAAAGCCAAGGGAATTATCGTCGGCTAACCTCTGAAAATATAGGTCCTATAAGACTTACAGGACCTATTTTCTTCTTATCCCCCTTTCAGTCCAAAACCCCGCTCTCCAAACCCCGACCGCTGACGTCTGACTTCTGACCGCTGACTTCCGACCGCCGATTTCTTCCCCATGGACTGGTTTCTCATTATCTCCTCCGGCGCTAAAATCGCCATCATCACCTTCGGCATCATCCTGCCCATGGTCGCACTCTGCTCCCTCGCGGAACGCAAAGTCAGCGCCTTCATCCAGGACCGCATCGGCCCGAACCGCGTTGGCATCCCCATGACCCTCTTCGGGGCGAAAAAAGACATCGCCCTCCTCGGCCTCGTCCAGCCCCTCGCGGACGGCTTGAAATTCCTCCTCAAGGAAGATTTCACTCCGAAACACGTCCGGAAATTCTACTTCTGGCTCGCCCCCGCCCTCGTCCTCGTCCCTGCCCTCCTCACTGTCGGGGTCATTCCCTTTGGATCTTCCATCCAAGTCCTCGGCAAGCAGATCCCCCTCGTCATCGCCGACCTCAGCATCGGGCCGCTCTTCGTTTTTGCCATCTCCAGTCTCGGCGTCTACGGCATCGTCCTCGCCGGGTGGGCCTCCAATTCCAAATACCCCTTCCTCGGCGGAGTCCGGTCCAGCAGCCAGATGATTTCCTACGAAATCGCCCTCGGACTCAGCGTCATCCCAGTCCTCATGATCTTCGGCGACATGAACCTCGGCTCCATCGTCCGCTTCCAGGACGCCAATGGCTGGCTCCTCTTCCCCGCCTGGGGCAGCGGCTGGACACTCCAACGCTGGATCCTCCTCATCCCGCTGGTCATCAGCTTCGTCATCTTCACCGTCTCCATCTTCGCCGAAACCAACCGCGCCCCCTTCGACCTTCCCGAGTGCGAAACCGAACTCGTCGCCGGCTATCACACCGAGTATAGCTCCATGAAATTCGCCCTCTTCTTCCTCGGCGAATACGCCGCGATGATCGTCGGCAGCGCCCTCATCGTCACCCTCTTCCTCGGCGGCTGGTCCATCCCCTTCGGCCATTACCTCGGCCTCGGTGCCGCCGACGCCATCGGCAACTGGTGGGTCGGCCTTCTCCACGTCGGCTGCTTCCTGACCAAAGTCGCCGCCTTCATCTTCTTCTTCATGTGGGTCCGCTGGACCGTCCCCCGCTTCCGCTTCGACCAGCTGATGCGCCTCGGCTGGATCTTCTTCTTCGAAATCGCCCTCGCCAACGTCTTCCTCACCGCGCTCATCCTGATGCTGGTGAAATAACATCGGAAAACCGCACGGGCCACGGATGGCACGGATCAAACGGATAACACAGATATATACCAGCAAACAATAGAACCCCAGCTCTCCGCCCATTTTAATAAAATCCGTGCCCATCCGTTAAATCCGTGCCATCCGTGGCCCGTCAACAACCCCCTCCCATGGCCTACACTGTTCCCCGCCCCAAGCTCTCCCTCCTCGAGCGCACCTACTTCCCCACCCTCATCGGTGGACTGAAGATCACCCTCGGCCACTTCATCCGCTTCGTGCAGGGCAAGGGAAAGGTCACCATGTCCTATCCCGAGGAGAAATGGGACGCCTCCCTGCCCGAGCACTACCGCGGGGCCCCCACTCTCGTGACCGACGAGCATGAGCGCGAGCGCTGCGTCGCCTGTCAGCTTTGCGAATTCATCTGCCCGCCCCGCGCCATCACCATCGTCCCCGAGCAGATCCCCGCCGCCGACAAATTCGCAAAGGTCGAAAAGCGCCCCAAAGCCTTCGAGATCGACATGATCCGCTGCATCTACTGCGGCATGTGCGAGGAAGTCTGCCCCGAGCAAGCCATCTTCCTGCGCAAGGACTACGCCATCACCGGCACCACCCGCGCCGAAATGGTCCACGACAAAACACGCCTCTACGAACTCGGCGGCATCCGCGAAGGCCTCGTCAACAAATGGAATCCACTGAAGTAGGGGGGAGGGGCGTTATTGGTTGCAGGTTATAAGTTATTAGTCCCTTGCTCTGAAAAAACACCTTCCTCCCACACTCCCCGAAGCCCGATCACTCAAAGTCCCATTACTCAAAGCATTGGCCCTGGTAACCGATAACTAATAACCAATAACTTTTCCCCACCAAATGCCCTCCGTCCTCTTCTACCTTTTCTCCGCCATTATGCTGGGCTTCGGCATCCTGGTGGTAGCCCTGCGCAACCCCGTCTCCAGCGCCCTCTCTCTTGCCATGTCCTTCCTCGGACTGGCCGCACTCTTTGTCAGCCTGGGCGCTTTCTTCATCGGCATCATTCAGGTGCTCGTCTATGCCGGTGCCGTCATGGTGCTCTTCCTCTTCATTATCATGCTCTTCGACATCAAAGCCGAAGAACGCCGCAAGCTCAACCTCCCTGCCGTCATCGGCGGCATTGTCCTGGTGCTCATTTTCACCCTCCAGCTCGCCACCGTCCTCAGCGACTTCCAACCCGGCAAGCGCCAGATCAACACCGTTCCCCTCGACCCCGCCAACGCCCTCGCCACCCGCCACGCCAATGGCCTGACCGTTCCCACCATCGACAAGGACCTCGCCGCCGGTGAACTCCCCGACGTCAAACTCATCGGTGAAACCCTCTTCACCAAATACAACTTCCACCTCCAGATCGTCGGCGTCCTCCTCCTCGTCGCCACCGTCGGCGTCATTGTCATCAGCCGCCGCGAAGACAAAACCGTGGAACCCGTTCCAGCAAAATAGCCATTCCAGAACGCCAAAAATAGGCCCCATAAGACCTTTAAGCCCTATACTTCCCACCCCACCTCAGTTCCAGCCCCCCACCTTCAGGCCTCAGCCCCCGCCGCCGCCGACTAATTACTGATAACTGACAACCAATAACTTTCCCCTCCCCTCCCCGCCCGCCCATGCTCACCCTCAACGACTACCTCCTCGTCAGCGGCCTCCTCTTCGCGATCGGCCTCGCTGGGGTCATGCTCCGCCGCAACATCATCGTCATTTTCATGTGCCTCGAAATGATGCTCAGCGCCGCCAACCTGAGCCTTGTCGCCTTCAGCCGCTTTAACACCCAGAGCGGCCTGCCCGACTACAACGGCCAAATGCTCGTCTTCCTCATCATCACCGTCGCCGCCGCCGAAGTCGCCGTCGGCCTCGCCATCATCATCGCCCTCTTCCGCGCCCGCCGCACCGTCCACGTCGACGACATTGATGCGATGAAGCATTGATTGAGTTATTAGTTATTGGTTAAAAGTTATTAGTTATTAGTTCGTTCAGCAGCCCCTTCCACTCCACCTCATTCCCTCTTTTCCAGAGCATTGGCCCTAATAACTAATAACCAATAACTCTCCCCCCTCTTCCCTTATGAGTCCCGCCGCCATCATCCTTTTCCTCCCGCTGCTCACCGCTGCGGCCATCCTGCTTGGCTTGAAGCGCCATGCCATGCTGAGCGCGCTGCTCTCGACGGCTTCCGTGGTGGTCACTTTTGTGCTCAGCCTCGGATTGCTCTTCAAAGGCGAGGCTTCCAACGGCACGGAACTCATCAGTTCCTGGATCAAATTCAGCGACACCTTCAGCATCGACATCACCCTGAAACTCGATGCCCTCAGCAAAGGCATGATGATTGTCGTCACCAGCATCGGTCTGCTGGTTCACCTCTTCTCCCTCGGCTACATGAAGGACGATGAAGGAAAAGCCCGCTATTTTGCCGGGCTCTCCCTCTTCCTCTTCTCCATGACCGGCATTGTCTACGCCGATAACTTCCCCATGATGTTCATCTTCTGGGAACTGGTCGGGGTCAGCTCCTACATCCTCATCGGCCACTGGTATACGAAAAACAGCGCCGCCGAAGCCGCCAAAAAAGCCTTCCTCACCAACCGGATCGGGGACTTCGGCTTCATGATCGGCATCCTCCTCCTGTTTGCCGGCACCAAATCCCTCTCCTTCGACGGTGTCGCTGCCAGCATCGCCGCCGGCTCCATGGCCGGTCCCCTCCTCACCGCCGCCACCCTTTGCATCTTCTGCGGCACCATCGGCAAGAGCGCCCAATTTCCCCTCCACGTCTGGCTCCCCGACGCCATGGAAGGCCCCACCCCCGTCTCCGCCCTGATCCACGCCGCCACCATGGTCGCTGCCGGGGTCTACCTGATGGTCAAAGTCTCCTTCCTCATCACCGCCTCCGTCGCCGCTGGCACCATCGTCGCTTGGATCGGCGGGCTCACCGCCCTCATGGCCGCGCTCATGGCCACCCAGCAGAACGACATCAAACGCGTTCTCGCCTACTCCACCCTTTCCCAGCTAGGTTACATGGTTATGGCGGTCGGTCTCGGCGCTCCCCGGGAGTCAATGTTCCACCTCTTCACCCACGCCTTTTTCAAGGCCCTGCTCTTCCTCGGCTCCGGAGCCATCATCTATGCCTGCCACCACGAGCAGGACATCTGGAAAATGGGTGGCCTGCGCTCGAAGATGCCCCTCACCTTCCTCACCTTCCTCATCGGCACTGCCGCCCTCATGGCCGTGCCCTTCGTCACCTCCGGATTCTACTCCAAGGAAGCCATCCTCGAAGCCGCCCTGCATCACAACAAACTCCTCTTCCTCATCGGCGCCTTCACCGCCTTCCTCACCGCCTTCTACATGACCCGGCTCGTCATCGTCACCTTCTTTGGCAAGCCCCGAGACCACGGAGCCGACCACGCGCATGAAGTCCCGCTGATCATGCTCGTGCCCCTCCTCTTGCTCGCCGTGCCTTCCCTCATCGCGGGGTTCCACTTCTTCGGCGGCACCGTCCTTGGCGAAAACTTCCCCCACCACGAAGGCAGCATGATCGGCCTGACCTTCTTTGTCTCCCTCGCCACTCTCATCGCCGGGATCTTCTTCGGATACAAAACCTACGCCGGCCAGACCAGCGACCCTCTCGCCCACAAGACCGCCGCCAAACTCTTCGCCAACAAATTCTACTTTGACGAAATCTACGCCAAAGGCATCAAAATCGTTCAGGACGGCTTCGCCCAGGTGCTCCAGCTCATCGACGGCATCCTCATCGACGGCCTCGGCGTTCGCGGCTCCTCCAGCCTCGCCTCCGGCACCGGCACTCTCTTCCGCCGTCTCCAGGTCGGCAACCTCCAGGGCTACGCCTTTCTCTTCGGCCTCGGCGTCCTCCTGCTGGTCTCCTTCGCCTTGATGTGAGGTGCTTTCTTTTCCCGGTTTAGAATAGGAGTGCAGATCTGGAAACGCATGGCAGACCGACACCTTGGGAATCTCCCTTCGTGAATCATCGCAACCTCAAGGCGGCTTCGGAAATGCTTTTTCACGGGAGCAGGATTTAAACATTGGGCTTTTTGGACATTGCCACTTTGTCTTTCACACGGGCGGGGAGAAAAGCTTGAATCAAATATTTCCGCGTCATCACTTTGCCGTGACGACGTTCGATGAGTCGTAGTTTAGCCAACTCGTTAAGATCCCGCTGAATCATGCGGTCCCCCGCAGCGGCATATTCACGGGCTATTTGCGGCGTCAGCAGTTCAATTTTTGCCACTTCCACCCACTCATGCCTGGACAGCTCCAACACCAGATCCCGGCGGCGTTTATGCGTCTTGGAAGGCCGGAACTCCCGGAAGCGGCCGTGCACATAGTTTTCCCAGGCGACAATGAGTTGTTGCTCCCGCACCCGTCTGATCTGCTCCCTGATCCCATCCAAAAACCCCTGCAGAGCATACGTTATGAAAGGAATTAAATCCCCGCCGGAAGCGCTCGCCTTGGCTAGTTCCCGGTAATACTGGCTCCGGGTTAAATTGTAGTGATCACTCAGCAGATGCGCCGCTGGCATCGGCACCCCATTCGCCAGCAGGATGTGGAACTCCAACAACCGTGCCGTTCTCCCATTGCCATCCCCAAACGGGTGAATCCATGCAAAATAGACGTGGGCCACGATCGCTTTCACCAGCGCCAGCGGCACCTGCAATGCCGCATCCGGCGCCTTGAAATCCGCTCCGTTCAGCCATTCACAAAGTTTGTTCAGCAGGAATTCACAATCCTGAGCCAGGGGCCCCCGGTAAATGTTACCCACCACCACGGAATGTTCCCGGATTTCCCCAGGCACCGTCCCCTCAGACAGCTCCAGCCCCTTCAATACCCCCACGTTATAACGCTTCATCAGCCCCACACACAAGCCGGGATGGTGCTTCCCCTCATCCGTCAGCAGCGATTGCACCTCCTCATTGCAAAGGTCGAGAATGTTCTCCACCTCCACCTGCAAATACCGCTGGGAGGCAGGCAAGTCCAGTTTTCCTTCCACTGCCAGTTTCACCTGCTCCTCGCTCAGCGTATTCCCTTCAATGGCAGTAGTCGCCCGCGCTCCCTTGGTCAGGTAAATTTTGTTTAGTTCAACGGCCACGTCCGGTCGCAATGCCGCGCCGGACAGATGCTCTATTTTCGAGGCAATCTCCCCCAGCGTCAGCCACAGCCGATACCCGCACTGCCGCAGATCGATGGAAAAACGAATCCAAGGGTGGGTCTTCTGATAGTCCATGCGCCTACTAAAACGGACCTCAATTCAACCGTCAAGCTTACTTTGGTCTATTTTGACGTATTTCTCCGGATATCCTCTCTCCGCACTTTTGGGCCAAACGCCAGCCTAATCAGCTTATAATCAGGCACCGCCGACTGGAGCATGGGATCGCAACACTCCTACTTATGACTCATTTGACGGAAATCTAAGACCTAATTTCTTCCAATACTTACCCTCCGCCAACGGAATCTTCACCTTGCGCACATCGACCTTGCCCGTTGTCGCTGCCGGGGTCTACCTGATGGTCAAAGTAGCCTTCCTCATCACCGCCTCCGTCGCCGCTGGCACCATCGTCGCCTGGATCGGCGGGCTCACCGCCCTCATGGCCGCGCTCATGGCCACCCAGCAGAACGATATCAAACGCGTGCTCGCTTACTCCACCCTTTCCCAACTGGGCTACATATGGTCACATGACCCGGCCCGTCATCGTCACCTACCACCAGGACGTTACCGGCGCGATGATAGGTGGTCCACGCTCCCTGCGCTTCCGTGAATAGAGCTGGGAGCCCCCCTCCGGTAGGAAACGGTGCGCGCCCGTAAATTCCTGTCTGCAAGCTTCCGGACATCTTCCCCGTGATCATGGCAATTTGCCATTCCTGCCCAACACAAAAGCCCGGAATGCGGCGCTGCGCCCGCAGCTTTGGAGGATCGGACGGGGAAAATGCCCCCGGTCCGCTTTCTGCGAAGGATCGGTTTGACCCGGGCATTCAAGTGGAAACCCGAAGCACAAAACAACCATCCTCATCCCATGACACTTACCACCATCCTCCTCATGTTACTCCTGTTGGTTTTGATTGGGGGTATTCCAACCAAAGGCTACGGCGTCGGCCACGGGCTGAATGGAGGCGTGGGCCTCCTCCCCGTCATATTACTGGTGCTGTATCTCATGGGCAAAATCTAGCCATTCCACCGCAACGTTATCTCCTCAATGCCGGGTCCGGTGGCATATCTCCAAACGATTGCCGCAGGGGTCCTCCAAGAAGACCGCGTAATAACCGGGTTCGTAGGGCATGGGTCCCTCCATATTGCGGTCTCCGCAACCTTAAGCGATTGCCGCCAGCAATTCCACCTCCCCCACGCTTCCGGCCCAAAAGGCAATCCGGTTCTCGTTGGGGATGTGACCCGGACTCTCCGTCACCCCGAAAAACTCCGTGACGTCGCCGTCCGCCGCTGCAAACTGCAGGTTACGCCGTTTGCATAGCGTGTTCACCTTCTGCGAACTCCTCAATCATCTTTTCGCAGAATGCGTCTAAATCTTCTGGAGTGCGGCTGGTGACCAGGCCTTGGTCGGTTTGAACTTCGGCGTCCACCCAGATTCCGCCTGCATTCTGAATATCGGTGCGGATACTGGGATAAGATGTAAGGGTGCGTCCATGCACCACACCCGCCTCGACGAGGGTGGAGGGCCCGTGGCAGATGGCAGCGACCGGCTTATGAAGTTCAAAAAATTCGCGGATGAAGGCAATAGCAGGACTGCTTAAGCGGAGCGCGTCAGGATTATGCACCCCGCCGGGAAGGAGCAGCCCATCATATTCTGCCGCCCCGGCCTCATCTACCGTGCGGTCCACCGGGAACGCATCTCCTTTTTCAAAATGGTGGAACCCTTGGATCTCGCCGGACTTCAGGGAAACGATGTGAGTGGTCGCGCCAGCCTCCTGAAGGGCTTCCATGGGTTGGGTAAGTTCAACCTGTTCGAAGCCATCAGTGGCGAGGATTGCTATAGTTTTGCCGGAGAGGGAATTATTTTTCATGATGGCGTCTGTTCTGCCGGAAGAGTGCCAACCAGTTCCTACCGGCAATCTCCCCGGCGGGGAATCCGCCTATCGGGAAAATGACCGCAAAAGCCTTGCAAATGGTCACTTCGCCGACCTCGACATGGCGCAAATTGCCTTATTCGCCATCGTGCGGGGGTGGCGTTGCCAGGTCCCTCGTGGAAAATGGTTGATGCGGCCCGTGGCTGCCCAGGTCCGGCGTCGCCCTTCTCTTTGTAAAACCCGGCCATCCACCCTGCTCAATGGAAATGGCTGCTGACGAATTCCACCAGCTTCTCATCGCTCATCGGATTCGACGTGCTTTCGGAGACCTCCGTCCTTTTGAATTGCGGTGTCCCGCTCAGGTAGCCCCGGAACTGTTCCTGGATCGTGCCCGTGCCCGTCAGATGCACCTCATCCGCATTTTCCAGATGGCGGCCGATCTCTTTGAAATACTTCTGCACCAACGTGATCTCAAGGTGATGCGCGGCGTTCTCGTTTGAGTTCGCCCCCGGACCGGGATTTTTGACATGACCTGCCACCGTGAATCCGCCTGCGGTCGGATCCCGGCCTACGATGGTGGCGTGATGATTATCCATCCAGATCCCGAAGCTTCTTTTGGTTTTTCCCGGCATAATACCCCATTCCATAGCCGCATCGCCCAAATAGCAAATCATTGTTTTCCCCGGCCCCGGTATCCTGATCCCCCTTGAGCCACTGAAAGCCTTCAGCCACCGACCCCGATGCGGCCCCGAAACTCCGGCTGTGGAAGCCCTCCGCCGCTTCATTACCCAAGGCTGTCGTGAAATGTGATCCTGCTGGCAACGGTCGGTGCCTCCGTGGGTTCGCGGCGGCGGCCCAGATAGAGAAGGCGGCGGCGGCAAACAGAGCCCTGCCTCCGGCTCTTATTTGCCGCTCCTGCGATGTCGGATCCCCAAGCCAGCCGCGAGCAGCCCGCTGAGCGTCAGTAGTGAGCTGGGTTCGGGGATGGAGATCGACGTGCCTTCCATGCTCACCCCCCAGCTCAGCAACTGTGAGGTCTCTCCGCCCGAAACATCCGCAACGAACAATTCCCACAACCCGTCGCCGGCCAGACCGTTGAACGAACTCAGGAACGCCGTGCGTTCGCTGTTGTTGCTCACATCGCCGACGGTTCGCCCGTCCGGCGCAAACACGCCAGTCACCATTTCGCGAGGCAAGAAGCTCGCGGTGTGGATGTCGCCGTCCACGCCCGCGTCGTCAAATGTCGCTGTCATCCCGAAGGTGTCGGAGCCAAACCCGGAACCCATCCCGTCGCGGCCAATCCGATTGAGCAGCACGGCGAAGCCGCTCTCGTGGGCCACATAGACAAATAGGTCGCCGTTCCAGCCGCCGTTGAGGTTGAGCGTCACCTTCAGCGAGGTGATCAACCCGATGTCCGATCCGGTGATCGTTCGGGAAAATAAGGCACCGGAATGGCTTTCGTCGGGAATGGTGGTGGTTTCCGTGAATGTTGTATCAAAACTCACGACCGCAGCCGGTGCAAATGCCGCGCTGAAGAAGAAAAGAAAAAGAACTAGCAGCCTGTCTGACTTAAGTTTCCAAGGTTGGGCTATGGTAATTACGAATAAATATGTTTTTTGAATTGCCCGGTCTTTTATTCACTGGGTTCTTTTCGTGAAAATAAAGGGGTGACTTTTTGAGATCTTTCCCACCCCGGGTGGCTTCCCGGGACTCCAAAACCATGCGCGGAGGACGCCGGGATGGATTTTGAGGGGCCCCCCT
>CAMDJM010000096.1 GCA_945900785.1 Akkermansia muciniphila | reverse complement strand
GGTGGTGCTGCTGGCCCATTCGAGGATTTGGCCATCGGACTTCAGCACGGCCGCCAGTTCCGGATACGAAACCTCCTGGATGGTCTGCTGATGGGCCAGGGCGAGGGCGGCAGCGGTGGCGGCGCTGTGGCTGGTCATCATGAAGACGGGCTCCATGCGTGCGGAGGAGAAGGCGACATGGGTGGCGCTGAGGGCGAAGGTGGCCAGAAGATTGGTGCATTCTGCTGCCTTGGGGGTAATCGCCTCATATCCGATGGGCCAGGGATTGGGCGGCAACTCAAAAAACCCGCCTTCCGCCTGGACTTTTCCTGACACGGCGAGCCGCTGGCAGTAGTGCGAGTCCATGGCGTAGGATCCCAGCGCGATGGGTTTCGGTGCCGTGAGAGTGCCCCGGCCATGGGCCTCGGTGAGGACGAGTCCGCCAATCATGCGGCGGGCTTCCCTGACGTAAAGTTGGGGAGGCCAGTAGTTGTTGTTGACGTATTCATCGGCAGGCAGGCCCCAGAGGCCGACTTCATTTTTGATGACGGCCGGCACCCGGGGATCGCTGCGCAGGAATTGGAAGATGCCGCGGATGTAGTTTTCGTGGTCCCGGGCGATCTCCGCACGGCGGGCGTAGCTGGCAGTGGGCCATTCGGAGCTGTGGCCAACCCTGTCGCTGGACATGCCTTTGTTGGCGTTCCAGTCCGATTTGCCCCCAGGGAAGCCATCGGCGGCGTTGATGTTATGAAAGATGCCATTGGTGAAGGATCCGAGATCCACAATCTGCCCGGCGGCGGCTTTGACGGTGAGAAACCGGCCGATCATTTCGTAGTCGGCGGCGTTGTAATTTGGCGGAGGCGCGATGGGGATGCGGTTTGCCGCTTTGGTCAGGCAAAGCCGGTAATTGTAGGCCTGGACGAGGGCATCCCCACTGCCGGTGGGAGCGGGGGAACCGGGGCTGATGCCGGCGATGAGACCGCTGGCGGGATTCCCGGGCGTCAGCCAGGGGTCGACCGTGAGATTGGTGAAGGGCGAGGTGGTCGGCGCCAGGTTGCCATTTTTTGTCTCGTTATAAAGCGCATTGGCTTCCCGGCCGATGCGGTAGGAGACGCCGGCGGCGGCGAGCAGATCGCCCTCATAAGTGGTATCCAGATACATGCCGGCGCGCACCACCAGACCGGTGCTGGTTTCGATTTCCTGGATGGCGGTTCCGGTTTTCCGGACGGTGGCCAGCGGTTCACCCAGCATCGGCACAACGGACAATTCTGTGAGGAGACCGGCAAAGACGGCAGAGGCGATTTTGGGTTCAAATAACCAGACCCGGGCGGTGGCGGAGGGGGAATATTTTCTGGCGACCCGCAGGTAGAATTCCGAAGCAATTCCGCCGATGGATTCCACCGTTCCTTTGTCCGTGGCACCGAGTCCACTGCTGCTCATGCCTCCGAGGTGGTGGCTGGCATCCAGCAGGGCGACGCGGAGTCCATGGCGGGTGGCCTGCGCCGCTGCGGCGACACCGCCGGAGGTCGCCCCATAGATGCAGAGATCACACTCCACCAGACGCCGCGCGGCAGGGGCGGAAAGGGGAATCTGGCAAAGGGCCAGGGCGGGGAGGAAACACCGGAGAAGGGGCGCACGCATTTCTGAAGTTTACTCAGGCCTCCCTCAAAGCAAAAGAAAACTCCCGTCCACGCCGTGCTGATGACCGGCAGCATGGGTTCCGCAGGCAACAGTGGACTCCGGCGCGTTCTGGAACGATTTCTGATGGATGACCGGTTTTAAAAATGGCTGACCTTCGGCCACTTCCGGAGTATCAGCGTTCTGACTCGCATCAAATATCAAAATGCATGCTGCCGCCGGCGGAGTCGCGGGTCAGGACGTCGGCGAGCGTGATGCTGTCGAGGTGGTGATTCACCAGTTGGGCGAGATCGGCAAAGCTGGAAAGGAGGCCAGGGCCGGTGTGTTGGGGGTGTTCCCCAAGCGGGAGGAAGGGCCCGTCCACGGCCCGGAGCACTTCGCCCAGGGTCAGGGCGCTGGCAGTTTTGTTCAGTTGATAGCCGCCGCCCACGCCCCGTTTGCTGCGCAGGAGGCCGGCTTTTTTCAGTCCGAGCAGGATTTGTTCTAGGACCTTGGGCGGCAGGCCTTCCGCCGCAGCCAGTTCCTCGATTTGGGAAACTGCCTGCGCGGGCCGCCGGGCCATGGCGGTCAGGGCACGGAGCGCATATTCAGCGCGTTTGGAGAGTCGCATCACGCCGCGCTCATAGCACAGCATGATCTGCCGGAAAGCGGAAAACCCACGCGGCAGCGCCCCGGCCCTTTTGTCCTGAGGGCGGGCACTTTGAAATCTCAGGGCTCGATGGTGACAGGATCCCCGATTTTCAGGATTCTATAAAAGGCCTGCACTTCGCCCCTGGGCATGCGAATACAGCCATGGGAGGCCGGATAGCTGGGCACGACACCTGCATGCAGTCCGATTTCCTTGCAACTGAGCCGCATGAAGAAGGGCATGGGGACCTTGTAAATAGTGGAGACCCAGTCGGTTTGTTTGTCTGTGATGATGTATTTGCCCGCTGGCGTGGGCGTGGAGCGTTTGCCGGTGGAGACTCTGGCGCTGCGCACGGCTTTGTCGTTTTTGAACAGGGTCACCCGCTGGCGGGACAAGGAGATCACGGCATGGCGCTTTTCTGTTTCTTCGTCAGGGTCACGGCCAAGGAGGAGCTGCGCGGCGGGCAGGTTCACGGTGTCGCAGGCGAAGACCACAGGATAGCGGTGCCACTCCTTGGTGGTGGTGCCGCGCTTGGCCCCGGATTTCAGCAGGAGCCGGACCAGGGCAGTGTCTCCACGGGCCGCCGTGAGCATCAGGGGGGTCAGGTTGTCATCCAGCTTGAACCATTTCACAAAATAAGCGCTTTCAAAAACTGGCAGCAGCTCTGGTGGGGCAGGCTTGATGAACGGGGCATCCGGCTTCATACCGGCGGCCAGGAGGGCTTCCATGGCCTCCTTTTTCCGGTGTATCACAGCCATGTGATAGGCGGTTTGTCCCATGGCACCGGCTTGTTCCAGCGGGGCTCCTTTTTCAAGCAGGCGGCGGATGAGCTTGGCATTTCCTGCGGTGGCGGCCCGCACGAGGGGAGGGTCGCCATCCGCCCCGGGCTGGTCCACGGGAGCCCCTTTTTCGAGGAGGTGATCCAGCAAGGCTTCGTCCCCCTGCACCAGAGCGAAATTCATGCAAAAAGCGGCGTCTGCTCCGTGGTCCAGCATGAGTTTGGTCAGATCCAGCTGCCGGGAAGCGAGGGCTGCGTTCAGGGGGGTGGCTTCAGGCTGGGTGGGATCCGGAGCGGCATTGGGCGAAGCCCCGGCCCCGATCAGCAGGCGGGCCAGGGTCAGATCCTTGCGTTCCACCGCTGCCGCCAGAGCGGACGGGGATTCGGCGGGTTTAGCTCCCGCTTTGATCAGTTGGGCGGCGAGGTCCGGAAAACCGCCACGGCTGGCCAGGTCCAGGGCGCTGGATTTGCCGTCCGCCGACTTGGCGGTGGCAGGCGTTTCGCGTTCCAGCAGGTGGGTCACGCCGGCCAGATTCCCGGCGCTGACGGCCCGGATCAGGGCAGGGGTCAGATCGGCGTGGCCAGCCGGCAGGGCATCCAGGAGTCGATCAGCCAAGGCCGGTTCGGCGGCAAGATGCAGGGCCAGGGCATCCGCTCCTTTGACGGATTGTTCCGGCTTCGCCCCAGCGGCCAGCAGAGTGTTTGCCAAGGGAAATTGATTGGCCAGGATGGCCTGTTCAAGGATGACCTCCTGTCCGGGACCAGGGTGGTTGATGATTTCCGGACCACTGACCGGCAGCAGCCGCGCCACCATGGCCCAGTCTTTCATGGCCGAAGCCAAGTGCAGGACGCTGGGCTGGCCGGGCTCCGGCACGGCTGCCTTGACTCCGGCGGTCTGGAGAAAATTAAGGATTAGGCCGTCGTTTTTCTTCACGGCATCCACGAGGGCGGACGGCGTGGGAGTGATGCCACGACGCTTCAGTTCAACCACGGCCTGTTCCTGGGGATTGCGGCAGCCGCAGAGTTGGCTCAGCAGGAGCGCAAAACAGGCCGCACTCCACCAGCGCAGGGGGAAGCGTCGGATGGGCACTGGAGCATACCGGAGCATGGACATAAACCAACGGAAATAGCAGATTGACGGGAACCAATTTAAAGCGAACTCTCCTACGTTCAACCTGAAGACCGGATTCTTTTTAATTTCTGCTCATTTTTCCAATACGATGGTGCAGGCTCTGCCATCATGGACGAAATAGGGTGCGCTGGCGACCCACCTTTTAATGAATAATTCGCCACCAAGGGAGGCGAGCGAAGCTTAAACATTATTGCAAAAACGATAATTTCAGGGATTTTCCGACCTTTCTGACAAAAATTTTCCCGGAAAAGCGAAAAAATCCTTAAAAAGTTCTCGCCTTTTAGAAAATTACTATAATTTCTCCAACGTCCAGTCATTGCACGCAGCGATTGGCCACCTAGTCCCGCCTTATTTTTGCCATTTCCCAAAACGTAATAACACTTATGATAAAGCAACCGATCCTCCCCCTCGTGCGGCGCAGCGCTCTTGCCGGCAGCGTGCTGATGATTTGTTTGGCCAGCGTTTCCTGCAAGCTCCCACCCCGCCAGGCTTGGAACAGCATTCAGCAGCGTGGTCTGATTCCAGTGCTTTTCCCCGCCAACGCGGCTGAGAGTGCCGATCCTGCCCCGGCTGGCAGCACCGCCATGGCGCAATCCGGCACGGAGGCCCTGAAAGTTCAGGCGGTGAAGACTCCGGAATTGGCGAGCACCCCATTTGCCACGCCCGTTCCGGGCCGGAATGGTTACGTCTTCAGCCCCCATGCCGCTGGTCGCAAGCTGATCGACGTCAGGGAATATGCCGCTGGAGCGGAAGCCCGCTGCCCCTACACCATGCAGCCTTTCATGGTGCCGGATTTCGTCGCCCTGGCCGCTGCCGCGAAGACGAAGCCTGCCCCCCGTCCGCAGCGCTCCATCGCCGAAGTGGTCTCGCGGAACCCCGAGCCCCGCCTGCGCGACGAAACCGTGGATGTGGCTCCCCTGCTCCCTACCAACACCATCGTCAATATTCCCAGCACCCCGGCCACGGAAATCCCCTACGGCAGCAGGGTGGAGGGCCGCCCTGGGTTTGTGAACAGCCCCTTCGCCCAGAAAAATCAACTGGTCGACGTGGCCGGCATTGCCCCCGGCGTAGAAGTGAGATGTCCTTATTCCAACAAACTCTTCCGCGTCCCTGAGCCTCTCCCTGAAGAAACAACTCCGGAACCTGCCACGGTGATTCCACCGGCCCCGGCGTCTCCTCCGGCACCCCCTGAGCCTCAGGCTCCGGCCACGCCAGCGCCCGAGGCCACCCTTGCGCCCGATGCCAACCCTGCGCCAGCCGTGAATCCTGAGCCTGCCCCAGCACCAGCTCCCTCCGCGCCACCGGCAGCGGCAGCGGCCCCGGATCCTGCCGTGACCCCGCCATCGGGTTCCTGATTTTTCCAACGCTGCGGCGGCTGGTGCTTTGATCCGGACAAATGTCCGGACTGGCCCAGCCGCTTTTTTTTGCCCCGGCGGGGCAGGGCGCTTTCCCTGCGCAGGAGCGCTGGCAACTTTTGCAAAAAATAAATTTGCAAATCCTACGCATGTAGGAGATAAATCCTACATGCGTAAGAATCAATCAGACAAAGCACTCCCTGCCATTACCGAAGCCGAGTGGGTCGTGATGCGGGTGTTGTGGGAAAGCGCCCCCATGACGGCCAACGCGGTGGTTGCCGCTCTGGCGGGGCAAAGCGAATGGAAACCTAAAACAGTGCACACCCTGCTGCGCCGCCTGGCAGACAAGGGGGCGCTGGCCTATGAAAAATCCGGCCGGGAATTTGTCTTCTCCCCGCAGGTGGAGGCCAGTGATTGCCAAATGGCAGAAGGGCGCAGTTTCCTCGACCGGGTTTTCGGCGGGCCTCAGCTGGCACCCATGCTGGCGGCGTTTGTCCAGCAGGAAGCCCTCACGGCCAGGGAAATCGAGGAACTCAAACGCATTCTGGACGGGGCCAGCCCATCATGAATCTCCTGCTCCATGGCATCGCGGCAGTCAATTCGGTGGCCCTGGCCCTGCTCCAGGCCAGTGTGACCTCCTCTGCCCTTGTGGTTTTGTTACGGCTGGTCAGGCGCTGGGGCAAGGGTGCTGTGCCGGTGCGGTGGATGTATGGTCTGGCCCTGCTGGCCATGGCCCGGCTGGCCCTTCCGGTGTTGCCTGAAAGTGCCTACGGCCTGGGTTGGCAGGCGGAGCCGGCAATCCCCGCCCGTTCCGCCCGGCTGGCGGACACGTCTCCCGATGCCATTCCACCGCAGCCCACGCCGCTTCAGCCGGTCCACAGGCAGGATCAGAGCAACGGCAGCCTGCAGTATCACCCGGAAGCTTCACCGCTTCCATCAAAACCCCGGCCAGTCCCTCCGGAGCCCGCTGCAGCGGTGTCCGGCCGGTGGGTGGTGCCATTTTTCCACCCCGTGGAGCCCCTGCCGGGTTGGCCAGCCACCCCGCTGGTGGCGGCGGAGGCTCCCGGGCGCAGCGCCATTCTGGGATTTGCCGCCGTGATGTTGCTTTGGATAGGCGGAACCCTCACGGTCCTGCTCCGCGCGGGGTGGCAAACGCTGCGATTCCAGCAAAGAATCCGGCGGCATGCCCGTCCGGCCGACACGGGAACCACCCAGCTAGCCCGGGAAATGGCGCAGCGCATGGGCCTGCGAAGGCCGGTCAGGGTGCTGGAATTGCCGGGGCTCGCCGGCCCGGTCTCCTGCGGCTGGTGGGTGCCCTTGATTTTTCTGCCGGAGGGCTTCCGCCGCCGCATCACCACGCCGGAACTCCGCCACATCCTCGCCCACGAAACCGCCCACGAAACCGCCCACCTGCGCCATGGGGATAGTGTGCTCAACTGCCTGCTCATTCCCCTCTGTGCCCTGCATTGGTTCAATCCCATGGTCTGGCTCTGCCGGCGGAACCTTCTCGCCGAGCGCGAACTCCTCCGTGATCAGCAGGCCATCCGCGCGCTCCGCCCCACCCAGGAGGGTGACGGCTACGGGCGCACCCTTCTCAAAGTCACTTTGCTCCACCAAATGTCCGCGCCAGCTCCGGGCCTGACGTCTTTTTTCAACACGGAGGCAGTAGCCATGGCCCCGGCGGGGCAGGGTCGTTCCGCTCCGTCAGGGTAGGGTGGCGCGGAGACGGAAGAAGCGGGGGGAGGTGGGCTGGGGGAGCGCGGGGCGCCAGGATTGCTGGCGGGGTGAGCCTTCAGCGGAAGTGGTTCCGGTGGGGCTGAAATCGGTGAGCCATGGACCGGCGGGAGTGACAGCCGCTTCGAGGAGGAGGGTGGCGGAGGCCTCGGGGTTGAGGGGGTAGGTGAGGGTATAGCCGCCGCCGGGCCCGGGGGTGATTTGCAGGAGAGGATGGTCGGCGGGGTTGTGGGGATCGGTGCCGGTGGCGTATTCGAGAAGATTGGGGGAGCCGTCCTGGTCCGGATCGTCAAGGGGCTGATTGGCCGGGGTGGAGCTGAAGGTGGCGGCAAAGGTGGGGGTATCAGATTGGCCAGGGGAGCCGCCGGGGGCGAGGCTGGCGCGCCACTGGAGGGGGCTGGTGGGGTTGCCGCGGCCGCCGGGATTGATGAAGACGAGGGCGGGACCGCTGCCATCCGCAGCCCGGGGCCAGGGGCTGTTGTCCTGCCAGGTCACGTCCAGAATGGTGCTGCCGTCCCAGCCCTGGAGGCGGAGGCGTTCGCCGCTGTTGGAGAGGCCGGTATTGTCAGTGAAGGCCCCGGCGATGGGGAGGCCGGGGCCGTGGCGCCAGGCGAGGGCGGCGGGATCGCGGGCGAGGAGGAGGCGCCCGCCGGGTGGGATTTGCCGGAGGGTGGCGTGGTGGTCGAAGTTGAAGCTGATACCGTTGGTGAAAAAGCATCCGGAAAGGTCGACGGTGTCCGGGGAGAGGTTGTAGAGTTCGAGATATTCGAAGGCGCTTTCGTTGAGGAATCCGGCCGCAGTTTCGTCAGGAGTGGGCTCTGCGGGGTGATAGTGGATTTTGCTGAGGCGGATGTTGCGGCTGGTGGCGCGGACGCCGGTGACGTAGGTGGATTCGGTGAGGGCGGACCAGTTGCTGCTGCGCAGGGCGCGGGCTTTCACGGTGACATTGCCTGGCAGCAGGGGCGGCTGGGATCCGTTATACAGGGAGGCCCCTGGAGCTGGGGAAAGGGTGCCTCCGGTCTGGGCGATGAGGCGCATCGTGCAGAGGAAATCGCTGCTGGTGGCGGATTGGTTCAGCCCCTGAATGGCAAGGACGTTGCGCCCGGTCTTGAGGAGGGGCCGGACGATGCTGAGATTGAGGTTGAATGGAATGAAAATGACAGCGGAGGCGTCATCATGGAGGGTGGTGGCCACGGAGGTGGAGGTTTCGTTGGCGGGGGCGTTGACGCGCTGGACGACGGTGCCGTTGATAGCCGCGATAAAGCCATCATCGTATTTGGATTCGAGGAGGAGGGAGGTGAGAGCGTTGATTTCAGCCTGGCTGGCCAGATTGAACTCCATGCGGAAGTAGACGGAGGCCCGCTGGCTGGCCATGGAACTGAGGAGATTGGTGCGGAAGTGGGTGAGGTAGGTGGGTTCGCGGTCATAGCCCAGGCCGTTGAAGCCGGATTTCCAGAAGCTGGGGTTGGAGGGGCCATTGAAGTCGCGCCAGGAGGTGCCGATGCTGGAGGTGGGCACCCAGTAGAGGCAGGGTGCGCCTTCTTCGATCAGAACATTGCGGACGAAAGGGGTGAAGCTGGTGGGTTCCGTGCCATCAACAGTATAATAGATTGCGGTGTTAGCGGTGTCCGTGGTGGTGAAGGTGAGCGGGGTGCCGGCGGGCACGGTGCCGCTGGGAGGGGTGGTGACCGGGGCGTCGGTGCCGGGATAGAGGCCGATGGCTTTGAACTGATCAAGGACCAGGGCGTTGCGGTTGGCCATGAAGGTATCGCGCAGCCAGGTGATTTCGGGTTTCCAGTGATCATTGCGCGTGAAGGCAAGATCAAAGGGATCGAAGCGGTTCACGTCGCCCCAGCGGGCGGATTCGGCGATGAGGGGCAGTTCCAGTTGGGAAGTGAGGGATTCCAGCCTGGCGATATTGGCAGCGGTGGTCATGCGGCCCCCGGCAAAGAAGTGTTTTTGCAGGTGGTCGGCAAATTTCAGGCGGAAGGGCGGATAATTCCGCAGCGCGGCATAGGGCCAGGCGACGCTGCCGGCGGACCCGACCCGGGTGCTGTCAAAAGTGGCGATGCGCTGGGGGGGATAATAGCTGAGCCATGAGGGAATATTGCCAAGGCCGCGGTTCAGCATGAGGTGGGTGCCCATGCTCATTTCGGCATCCCAGACGTGGAAGAGGAACTTGCCGGGCCCGCCCCGGCTGCGGCGCGCGGCATACCAGTTTTTGTTATCGAAATAGCCGGCTTCGGCTTCGGTGGTGCCGTTTTTCATATACATCGGACTGCACCAGTCATAATCGCCGGCCCAGATGCGGACGATGAGGTTATCAATGTAGTCGTCAACATCCACCAGCGCGGCGAGGGCATCGTAGCCGGTGGAGTTTTGCACGCCGGCGTCGGCGAGGCGCAGGACCTGATCCCAGGCTTCACCATCACCGTCCACCTGGGAGTAATTTTCGCCGACAAAGGTAGGGTGGTGGATTACGTCCCAATCCGCTGGCTTGCCTCCGAGATGTGAGGAATAGTAGTCGGCATTGGCGCGCTCGTGGAGGTCGTAGACGCCCCAGTAGAGGCCATTGAGGTAAAGGTGGACATAGCGGCCGCGGGGGCTGAGCCGGCCCATGGCGTTTTCGGTGAGGCGGAGAAACTGGTCGCGGACGTAGGTGGCGTGCCAGGCGAGCAGGGTGGTTTGATTGCCAAAGGGAACGGCCCAGCCATCGTGGCCCCCGGGGCGGAGGATGAGTTGGTCAAAGCTTTGCACGGGCGAGTCCGGGAAGAGCGGATAGCGGAATTCCGGTGCACCGTAGGCTTTGCGGAAATATAGGCGCAGGGGCTTTTTGGGGTGCGAGCGGGCGTTGCCTCCATGGATGCGCACCCCGGCATCGATCTGCGTGTCCCTGGGCCAGCCGGGACCGAGCAGTTCCACCGAGAGCGGGATCTCGTCAGAGCCATCGCGGCCATTTGCATAAATGCCGTCGGGGTTGAAAAAGAGGCCCTTTTCTGAAGCGATGGAAATGACCGGCAGGCTGTCCTTCAGACTGTTTTCGATTTGCGGGGCATATTCCGGGGCATTGACGATCCCCTGGTCCATGGCGTAATCCGCCGACACGATGGAGGTGCCGCCGGTGCTGTTGGTTTCGATGCCCCAGGTGGTGGGATAACCCGCCGGGGCACTCTGGCGGATGATGTCGGCAGGGAAAAGATAGCTCTGGGTATCAACATTGGAGGGGTGGTAGGAGGGGGTTTCCGCGAGGGCCCGGACGATGGTGGTGCGGCTGATCTGGAGCGGGCCGCGGTAGACGCGGGCGCTGCCCGGCACGGGCACGGAGCTGTCCGTGGTGTAATGGATGACGGATCCCGGGGTTTCACAGGAAATGGTCAGGGAGAAGGGTGCGCTGAAGATGCCGCGGTCCACGCTGAATTTGGTATCGGCAGTGAAGCCGTCCTGCGCCAGGCCATTGGCGGCACCCGGGGTGGGCTTCAGGAAATAGCCGGTGCGGAGGGGCTTCGAGATGTCGTAGGCGCGCACCGTAAGTTCCGGCACCAGCAGGAGGTCAGGATTGTCAGGAGCCCCATTCAGGGCGTGGATAGCGAGGAGGTTCTCCCCCTCGCGCAGGGCGGCGGTGCCTTTGGGGATTTCAAGGGTTTCCCAGAGCAGAGCATCCACATCATCGGTGAGGGCAGTGGCGGCGGAGTTCCAGACCGGACTCTCCGGAGCATAGCGGCGGGCGATCAGGGTGCCATTGAGATAGGCGAGGTAGCCGTCGTCGCATTTAATGCGGAAGGTGACCCCGCTCAGGGCGCGGCGATCCGTCAGGAGGAAGGGCAGGCGGATGAAGGCAGTGGCGTTTTTCTCAAACAGCGCTGCCTGCAGATCTCCGCCCGTGCCGAAGAGGCTGTGGTAGGTGGTGCCGGAGGTGAAGGTGTCAAAGCCCAGGCCGGAGCGCGCGTTGACCCAGGTCTGGTCAGGAAAGACGGCGTCTGTCCAGCCACGCAGGGGACCCGTGGGCACCAGCCAGCGGCAGGGATCCCCGGCGCTGAGGGAAGCGCGGATGATTTCCGGCTGGGAGGAGCCGTAGGAGCGGTCGGTAAACTGCGGGGGATACGGGGCGAATTCTGTCAGGGCGGCGGGCTGGCCGGGGGCGGACAGCGCTAGGTAGCCGGGTTCCCTGCTGAGCTGGAAATTGGTATGCAGGGGCTCCCCGGCGATGGTGCGGTCCTTGCCGGAGGCCCAGACCAGGAGATGGCTGCCGGGGGGCAGGGTCTGCGCGGGGAAGGTCCATTTGGCAGGATTTGCCACGTCATCGGTCAGGGTATAGCCGCTCAGATCGACCGGCAACAGGTCGGGATTGTAGATTTCAAGGTAGTCCCCGAAGTCGCCGTCTTCATCTGCCAGAGTGGACTGGTTGTCCGCCATGAACTCCGAGAGTCGCGGGGTTGCCTCCAGCGTCAGGCGGGAAAATCCCAGCAGGAAAATGGCAAGGAGCACGCCGCCGCCCGGGCAGGGCCGGCGCGCGTGGGAGGGAAAGGTGGAACGGTTCACCGGAGAACGGGTGGGGGGATGGAGCGATTACCGCTGAAAGCATGCCGGTTTCGTTACGGAATGTAAATCTTTGTCTGTGCCAATGCAAATGCCGCTGGAGCCCGGCCCGGGTCCGTGCCTTGGATGCCGCATGCATGTTTCCCCCACGATTTCCCTGGGCACGGTGATCCGGCCCGGCGCTGATTTACCTGCTTCCCTGGCCGGTTGGCCGGCCGGATTGGAGTGCTTTCAACTCGCCTGGGCTCTGAAGCATTGCGGGCATGTGCCGGACTTGCTGGAACCCGCAGCGGCCGTGCGGGAGGCCGCGGCCGCCCGGGGCGCCTTCATCTCCGCCCTGGGAGTCTATGGCAATCCGCTGCGCGAAGACGCCCTGGGCGCGGTGGCCCGCGATGGCCTGAGCCGGGCGATCCTGGCCGCGCGTCACTATGGTGCTGCGGTGGTGGGTTGTTTCGCCGGCCGCGTGCCCTGGACACCCGTGCCGGAGTCGATCCCGCGGTTCCGTCAGGTTTTTGGAGAATATGCAAGGATGGCGGAAGGCGAGGGCGTGCGCCTTGCGGTCGAAAACTGCCTGCAGGGCGGCAATTGGGAGCGCGGAGAAACCAACATCGCCTTCCATCCCGCCGCCTGGGATCTGATGTTTGATGCGGTGCCGTCGCTGGCTCTGGGGCTGGAATTCGAGCCCTGCCATCTGATGTGTCAACTGATCGACCCCCTCCCCGTGATGGAGCGCTATCTGGAACGGATCTATCACCTTCACGGCAAGGACGGCCAGTTGAACCAGGCGCTCCTGGCCACCACAGGCACCCATGGGCCGGACTACGTGGTCAGGCACCGCTTTCCAGGCCTGGGCGATACGGATTGGAAGATCCTGTTCCAAAAACTGGTGGACGGAGGCTATCAAGGCGTCGTCGACATCGAAGGCGGGCACGATCCCGTTTTCCGGGGAGACCGCGAGCAGGAAGGCCAGCAGAATGCCTTCGACTACCTGCGGGCCTGCCGGGCAGCACCTGCTGATTCAGGAAGCAGCCCCCTGCGCTGAAGGTGAAAAAATTTGTTTGTCACAGGCGTGGGCTGCTCCGGGGTGCCTTCCCGCTTGCCGTGATGGCGGGGCAGGGGTGTGATGGGTACAAACCAAACATCAATTTTTTATGTGGAAAGGCAGATTTCAGCAGGAGACCTCAGGTCTGGTGCAGCGCTATGGGGAGTCCATCTCCTTCGATTGGCGGCTGTATCAATATGATATCCAGGGGTCGATGGCCCAGGCGGAGGCGCTGGCCCGGGCAAAGATCATCACCCGGGCGGAAATGCTGTTGATTCACCAGGGCCTGAAGGACATAGAGGCGGAGATCGGGTCCGGGAAGTTTGAGTGGCAGATGGCACTGGAGGATGTGCACATGAACATCGAAAAGGCGCTGACCGCAAAGATCGGTGCCCCCGGGGCGAAGCTGCACACCGGGCGCAGCCGGAATGATCAGGTGGCGCTGGATCTCCGGATGTATTGCCGGGCGGAAGGCGGGGCCGTGGTGGAACTGATCCGCGGGCTGCAACGGGCCCTGACGGAAGTGGCGATGCGTTGGCAGCAGGTCATCATGCCGGGCTACACCCATTTGCAGCGCGCTCAGCCGGTGCTCTTTGCCCATCATCTCCTGGCCTATGTGGAAATGCTGGAGCGCGATGCCGGGCGGGTGCAGGATGCGGTGAAACGCCTCAACGTGATGCCGCTGGGCTCCGGGGCGCTGGCGGGCTCCACCATCGTGCTGGACCGGGAATTTATCGCGGAAAAACTCGGCTTTGGCGGGGTGACGCATAACAGCATGGACGCCGTGGCGGACCGTGACTTTGCGGTGGAACTCTGTGCCGCCCTCGCCCTGTGCGGGACCCACCTTTCCCGCCTCAGTGAGGACGTGATCCTGTGGGTCAGTGCGGAGTTTGGCTTCGTGACCCTGAGCGATGCCCACACCACCGGCAGCAGTCTGATGCCCCAGAAGAAAAACCCGGATGTCGCGGAACTGACCCGGGGAAAAACCGGGCGGCTTTATGGCAATCTGATGAGTCTCCTGACCCTGCTGAAAGGGCTGCCCCTGACTTATAACCGGGACATGCAGGAGGATAAGGAGCCGCTTTTTGACAGCTTCGATACCATCAAGCTGGCGCTCGAAGTCTATGCGGAAATGATGCGCGGCCTGAAGGTGAACGAAAAGGCGGTGGCCGCAGCGGTAGCGGATCCCTTCCTGCTGGCCACGGATGTCGCAGACTATCTGGTGCTGCGCGGCCTGCCCTTCCGCGAGGCCCATGAAGTCGTCGGCAAGCTGACGGCGCATTCCCTGACCACCGGCGTGGCGTTCCCTGACATCCCGCTGGAAACGTATCAGGAACTTTGTCCGCTCTTCGAAAAGAAAGTCTTCAAGGTTCTGACGCTTGATCACGCCATGGCCGCCCGCAAAGCCACCGGCGCTCCCTCGCCCGCCAATGTCGCCCGCGAACTGGCCGTCTGGCAGTCGCGCCTTTCCCCGAAACGCGCCGCCGCAAAGCGGGCGAAAGCCCCGCCCCGCTGATTGCTTATAATTCACGGTGAATTTCCGCGCAGGCTGTGACCCCTGCGCTAGTGAGGTCCGTTCCGGCTCATTTCACCACCTCCCCTGACAATCCGTCATCCCCCCTCCCTATTTATGTGGTTCGCCCCGATGCTCAAACTCCGCGACAAGCTCTCGCGGAAGCGCAATATCCTGATGGAAGACGAGGAAAAGCCGTTCCTCGAACACCTCGACGACCTGCGCAAGATGCTGATGCGCATCGTGATGACGCTGCTCGTGTCCATCACGTTATGCTTCGTATTCAATAAGTGGTTCTTCGAGGTCATCCAATATCCGATGCAGCGCGCCGGGCTGGCTTCCGCGCAGGAACGGAACCTGCCGGAAGGCATCAACCTGGAGCAATGGAAACAAGTCCACACCGCTGCGCGCGGGGCCTCCGTACTCCAGGGACCAGGGCGTGAACTCTTCCTTGCCAAACTAGTTCCGGACCCCAAACTCCGCGCCTATGCCGAGGCCATGCTGATCTATCACACGGCGGACATGATCCCCCTGGAGCAGCAGTCCGCCTACATGGAGGAGGCCACCAAAATCCTCCCGGAACCGCTCCAGGCCACCGCCCTCGAAGCTGGACGCGCCATCCTGAAAGTGCGCCCGCAGAGCAGTCTCGAAGCCCTGCGCCCGGTTATCGAAACTGAGGCCTTCGCGCCCGCCGAAACCTTCATGCTTTCCATGAAGCTCTCCATGTTCGCCGGGATCATCGTCTCCTTCCCGCTGCTCTTTTACTTTATCCTCGAGTTCATCCTGCCCGGCTTGAATCCCCGTGAGCGCAAGCTCCTCTGGCCCGCCCTCGCGGTCGGCTTCGGCCTCTTCCTGCTCGGCGTGTTCTTCGCCTATTATTTTGTCGTCCCCAACGCCTTGGAGTTCTTTCATGAATACTCCCGCGACCTCGGCATCCGCGATGGCTGGCGCATCGGGAACTACATCTCGTTTGTGGTTAGTTTCTGCCTCATTTTTGGGGTCAGCTTCGAGTTGCCGGTGATTGTCATGATCCTGGTCAAACTCGGGCTCCTGACCTCCAGCACGATGCGCCGCACCCGCTCCTGGGCCATTGTTATCATCACCGTGGCCGGGGCCATCCTGACCCCGACCGGCGATATCTTCACCCTCTCCCTGCTCGCCGGGCCGATGATCATCATGTATGAAATCTGCATCTGGCTCGCGCTCGCCCTGGAGAAGAAAAATGCCCGCCTCGAAGCCGAGGAAGCCGAGCGTGACATGGCGCGCCGCGCCGCCCTTTTTGGGGTCGCCAGCGTTCCGGCCACCAGGCCCGGCAGTGGCAGCAGTGCAGCCGCAGGAGTGGAGCCGGTGCTGCCGGGTATTCATGACCCGGATGGCCCGCCCGCGTCTGCCGACGATGCCCACGCGGACCCCTACCACCATGACGCCTGGGATGGCCACCCGCACCACCCGGATCCTGACAAGCCGACCCCTGATGAGGAATACGCCCAATACATGAGGGAACACGCCCATCTCTTCCCGCCTGCCGCGACCCATCCCGAATCCACCCCGGTGGAAGAACGCGGTCTGCCCCTAACTCCCTCCACCCCGGAAGTCCCGGCGGAAGCCACCCCGGAAGTCCAGGCGGAAGCTGCCCCTGAAGTGCAAGCGGAAGCCACCCCTGAAGTGCAAGCGGAAGCCACCCCGGAGGCAGCCCCCGCCACGCCTGCCCCTGAAGCCGCCCCAGCCCGTGAGGTGACTGCTGAAGCGATCGCGCCGCCGGTGTCAGCGCCTGATGTTCGGACCCCGCCAGCATCGCCCGGTCTGCCCGCACCCGCCGGTTCCCTAGCATATCCTGCCGTTCCCGCCGCACCCTATGCTCCCCCGCCCTCCACGGATTCTCCCCCCACCCCTGCGCCATAATCCTAAAAATAGCAGTCGGAAACCACGGATGGCACGAATGATACTGATAATCACTGATTTATGGGAACTAAATGATTCACCTTCCAGGTAAAGCCACCATTCCGCGTCTATCCGTGCTGATCAGTTGAATCCGTGCCATCCGCGGCCCGTCAGCATCCTTTTTAGCAAAGAACCGGCGTTGCCGCTGGGGACGGGGAGTAACTCTGTTGCACGGCGTGACCTCCGGCACGATACCACGCGTGTCCTTGCGCCGGAGTGTAGGCCGCCAAACCAATGGTGAGACCGGACTCAACCCCGGTCATTCCGT
>CAMDJM010000095.1 GCA_945900785.1 Akkermansia muciniphila | reverse complement strand
CGCCATCGTCTTCGATAAATTCCATATCATCAAACATCTCAACGAGGCGGTGGATCAAATCCGGCGTCAGGAACACCGGAAACTCAGCGCCGCCGGGAACCCCGCTTTAACTGATACCAAATACCTCTGGCTGCAGCGGCGGGAAAATTCTTGACTTGATTTAGTTTAACGGCTCTATTAAAGGAAATATGGATTAAATTAAACTCCCATGAAAAATTCAAAGCCCCTAGTTTTTAATATCTTAGTTGTATGAAGGTTAAGTCATCCGCTTTGTGGTCAGGAACAAGACGTTTGGCCGGCACAGTGGTTTTATCATTAGGGTTTTCCGTGGCCTGCGGGCAGGTGGCGCGTTTGAGTTTAAGCCCATTATCCGGGCCAAACAATGCCGAGGAAGAGTCAGTGGTGGTGCTGCAGAATCCGGGCCGGGTGGTCGCGATTCAATTTGATTTGGAGCGGGTGGCTGACCGCTTGGAGATTATTTCCTTCACTTTGGGAGCCGCCTCAGCCGGGTTGCAGCTCAGGACCTCGACGTTGGCGAACGGACAGACGCGTTTGGTCCTCTTCTCCAACCGCAATACCCCCCTGAGCGAGGGCGAAATCATCAAAGTAAAAGGCATTCGCCGCAACCTCACCAGTAGTCTGGAACACGCTCTGTCCCTGCGTGCCGTGACCATCGCGGACGACCGGGGACTTTTACGGGAGTTTGCTTTCGTCCCCTATGTGGGGCTGACCATGAGCACTACCCAGCCCATTCCCGGCCAACCGGTGGTTTTTGAAGGTCTGATCTTTCCAACGGATGCAGCGTCCGGCGGCTTGGAAGTTAGAGTTAACGGACGGCTCGTCTCGCAAACCGGGGGAAACCGGTTCTCTGTCACTTGGACACCCTTGGAACCGGGTTTGGCCTTCATCACTGCCATGACCCAGGGAGGGGGCGCGGCTGCCGTGCCGCTTACCGTTCCCGTCGCGGGAGGGACGCTGGATTCTTATGCGAAATGGCGCAGTTTTCATTTCCCGGGCGACCCGGTCAGTTCAACCGGTCCGGGCCAGCCTTTGGGCGATGCTGATGCCGATACGGCGGTCAATTTGTGGGAATACTTCCGGGGCAGCGGGCCCAATGCCCCGGGTGACGGCAATCCTGCTGTGGAGGAAGTGATGGTGAAAAGCGGACCGGACGAATTCCTTGGGTTAAAAGTGAGAGTGCGGAACGTGGCGACTGATTTCGAAGTGGTGGGAGAGGCTTCGGGCACAATGGCTTTCACTCCCGCTCTTACATCCAACGCTTTGGTGGTAACCCGGGAAGCGGCGGGTGAATTTTCGATCGTTACCCTGCGGGATACGGTCTCTGTCAGAGAATCCGACCGCCGGTTTATCCGGGCCCGGATCCGCCCGGTAACTCCTTAACCGTTTTTTAAACCCACCCCAGCCCCCGCAAGCCCCTCGTGCCCCACTTTCCCTTTACTCCCTGCCTTTTCCTATGAGCACTCCGCTCCCACCTGTCGTTGGCCGTTTGGGCACCCTCCTGTCATGGATTGTTGCCGTGCTGTTCCTGACGGAGTCTGCGATGGCGCTGCCGTCACGAAAGGGTGATTTGGATGAGGACGGGCGTTATACGGTGCGGGATGTGGCCAGACTGGTCAACCACCTGCAGCAGATCGAATACCTGCATCCCATCATTCAACCTTTCGCCGATGTTACTGGTGACGGGCTGCTGGACGAGGCCGATGTGGAGATGCTGGTGAATTTGGTGCTGGAAAAGACCACGATCACCGAGCTGCCTCCGGCCCGCGCTTTGGAAAGTTCGCCTACCAACGGTGAAAACAATGTCGCGCTGACGAGGGAGTCAGTCGTCCGCTTTTCCTTGCCGCTGGCACCGGGGGTCACCCTCGCACCGGACGATTTTTCACTTTGGTTCGCTGGCAGGAAAATCCTCTCCCGGGTGGAAATCTCGGGGGACCGGCTGAAGGCCACGGTTTTTCCCTTGGAGCAAATGCCGGCTTCCGCCCGGATCAGGGCGCATCTCAAAGGAGCCAATTTGAGGGATACGCTCAACCGCCTGCTGGATCTGGATCGTGATGGAGTCGCGGGGGGCGACCTGATTTTTGATTTTGATACCGTTAGTGTCACCCCGATCGCCAGGACAGGAATGGTGGGACGGGTGTTGGCGTCAAAACAAAGCGCCGGAGGCGCGGACGTTCCTCTGGCGGGAGTGTTCATTCAGGTGGTGGGCGCGGAGGAAACCATCCGCACCACGACGGCGGCGGATGGAAGCTTCACCCTGCTTCCTGTCCCGGCCGGGGAGTTTTTTGTGGAAGTGGATGGCCGGCCGGTGACGGGACAATTTCCAAATGGCGGATATTATGCATTCGTCAGCAAAGTCTGGGATGCGGTAGCAGGCCGTGCTGACAATCCAGCGGCGGGAACCGGGGTGGTTTATTTGCCGTATATCATGCCTGGTTCGCTTCAACCCATGAGTGCCACCCAGGCAACCACGGTGCCTTTTCCCTCCGCCGTGCTGGCGGAAAATCCCCAGTTGGTCGGAACGCAGGTGGAAGTCCCCGCGAATTCCCTTTTCGGAAATGACGGGACCCGGGGAGGCCGTGTCGGCATAGCACCCGTCCCGGCCAACCGTCTGCCGGAGCCCCTGCCGGTGGGCTTGAATCTGCCGATGGTAATCACCATTCAAACGGATGGTGCGACCAATTTTGACCGTCCGGTGCCGGTTCGTTTTCCCAACCTGCCGGATCCGGTGACCGGCAAAAAGCTGGCCCCCGGCCAGCGCTCCGCTCTCTGGAGTTTCAACCATGACACGGGGGATTGGGAAATCGCGGGCCCCATGACCGTCACGGCGGATGGAAATTTCGTGGTGACAGACCCGGGAGTAGGTGTCAGGCAGCCGGGATGGCACGGCTCATCACCAGGTGCCTCCGGAGGCGGGGGCGGTGCCGGAGGGGATGGAGACGGGGATGGAGACGGGGATGGAGACGGGGATGGAGACGGGGATGGAGATGGAGATGGGGATGGGGATGGAGATGGGGATGGAGGCTGCACTAAAACCTGTATCACCAATGGAACCCTTACGGGTGGCAGTCTGAGTGTGGACCGTGCGGAGGCGTGCAAGGATGATAACATTACCTTTACGGCGTCCGGAGTGACGGATTCCGGCGGCCGCCAGAGGATCGTTTGCAAGGATGCCCAAGGCAACACCACGAGGGAAGAGGAAGTGGCTATTGAGCCGGGAACCATTACGTTCAGCTACACCGTCTCAGGTCCAAACGGAGTGATCAAGACAGGGAAGGGAGCTTCGGTGACGGTGAAGGCTGACAAGGTGGGAACTTACACCGCCAGCTTTACCGCGAAATCCAGACGCGATTGCCCTCCCGGGGAAATCGGCCTGCCCGCCAAGAGCGCCAACGTGGTGGACCGGGGGGATTTTACACAGTTCGGTGGGGCCGTCGACATTCCGAACTTCAAACCGATCGCCGATAAACTGCAGGCGCTGCTCGATAAAATCCCGGGCAACCCCGTCAAATTGGTTTCCAGCAGCGCCAGCTTTACCAAGGGGTCGCGCGACTGTTGTCAGGGCGGGGTGAAAACACCCAATGGGGAACGATTCAGTGAGGGAGGCTTTACGATTTCCGGCAAAGCATCATGGTCCGTCTGGCCCATTCCTCCGGTGACGATTAAGAAGGATTTTGACTGGGGATTTGTCAAAGCCCTGTTGGAAATCAAGGCCGGGGTGTTTATTGATACCGAGCTTGCTTTCCTCGGCAACGGCGGGTCACGCACCGATCAATGCAAGCCCGAGTCCTGCAGCTACGGTGAATTGGGGGTGGATTTCCGGATTATTCCCAACGTCACAGTCCAAGTGGTGGCCTGTGCGGAAGTTTTTGGCCGCTACCTCGATATTGCCGATATCGAGGTTACACCCGCCGCCATCGTTATGCCGCTGAGCGGCCGGATCAACTATAACAGTAAGGAAGACTGCAAAGGGCTGGCGGCAAGTTTAGTGATTGGCGATGTGACATTCAAGGCAGCCTTCAAGGTGGGCGGGGTGGGTGTGGAATATCAGGCGGTCATCATGCGTTCAGTAACGATTTTTTGAGCACTCAAAATTAATTTATGAAACTCGCGGCAGATCTATTTCCCCATCAAAGCTGGAATTCCGGCCTTGTGGTGGTGGGGTTTGTCTTGGTGTTAGGCTTCACGCTGATCGCGGCGGCGGTGGGAGCCCCGGTGCGGTTGACGATTCCTTTCAGAATCGACCGTGTCATGACTGCTTCGGGTATGGCATTGGAGTTGGAAGCGGAGGACCTGGGCAGACGGCCGGTGGCAGAACTGCCGGCGGTCGGGGGCCATCCCTCGGCGACGGTCTTCAAAACGCTGGTGGGATATTTCGCCGCCAATCAACCCGAAAGCGCCGCCGCGCTCCTTCGTCAGGGTAATTTTCAGAGCGCTGACGATGGTCTCCTGTATGCCCGGAACTTTTCCCAGGCTTTTCAGAAAGGATGGCCGGCGCTGACGGTTGGCCGGCGTTACGATGTCGGAGTGGAGTCATGGTTTTCCTGGGAAGTGCCGCAGGAAGGGCGTGCTATCAACCGCATCAGCCGCTTCGCCGAAAAGGACGGGCAGTGGCGGTGGGCGGATGAGTTATTGCCCACCCCGCTGCGTTCCATGCAGACCCTCGCTAGCGCTTCCGAACAACTGGTCCTCGAAAATCAGCCGGGAGCGCGCGCGGTCGAGGGAATGGAATTCAAGCATGCCGTAGCCGTGCCCGGAATGAAGGCCCGATGGCTCTTTAACGGATTTTCCGCATCGTGGGATGCCTTTGGTAACGGAGCCGTGCCGGATCATCCCGTTACCAAAGCCTACGCTCCGGCGGCGAAAGCACTCTATGGGGGGGATTTCTCGGCCTTCGCAGGGGCGCACCTTCCTTACAGCGGGCAACGGTTGGAGGAATCCGTGGCACAAATGGATGACGCTGCCAAAGCTTCCTTCGCGAACACGATCCGCCAGTTGGGGCGCAAAGTGACTTTTGTATTGGAGGCTTCTCCGGTGTTTCTCGTCTTTTATGAGACGGACGGAAGGGGGTTGCAATACGACACGCTGTATGCGGCGGGAGGTGATCTGTCCAAACTCCAGTTCGCAAATTTCTTTGTGGAAAGTTTCATCGATGAAATCATGAAAGACCGGGGACTATTTCAGGACCCGGTGATCCGGCCCCTCGCTGGGCGGCTGGAAGATCCGCCGAAGACCGCAGCGGTGTCCACCACCGTCACCCCCCGGCAGCCAGCAGCACTGCCCCCGGAGCCTCGAACCCGGGATTCGGCTGAGGCAACGCCTGGAACGGTCCCGGTTGCCCCCACGGCAGGATCTCCCCCGTTTTCCAAGGTCTGGATTTTTCTCCTCGTCGTTCTCGGTCTGATCATCGCAGTCATCCTATCCAAAATTTTCCGGGCAAAGTCATGACTACTCTCCGCCGCATTACTGCTGTCCTGACCTGTGCCTGCACCTTGGGTGGGACCCGCCCCGGTGCCCATGCCCAGGACCCTCCGGTGACGCTGCCGGCGGAAACCCCGGCACAGGGCCGGGTCGTCAGCAACTTTGTGGTGGACCGCTCCGTTTTCACCGGGGGGGATTTTTACTATGCCATCCTCAATGAGACCACCCGGCAGGTCGTGGCGCGGGGCTTGATGGATGTGGAGGGGATCGACCGCATCATCTTGGCGCCGGAAACTCCCTATCGGATGCTGGCATTCTACGCTGAAACGCTGGCTTTTGGATACGGCCTTTTTACGACGCCTCCCAGTGGCAGCAGTTTCCAAATTCCCTCCTTGGTGTTCAGGCAATTGATTACCCCTCCTGATGCCGATGCGGACGGACTTTCGGATGACCTTGAATTCATCGCAGGCACGAACTTCAATAACCCGGATAGCGACAGCGACGGATTTTTGGATGGTGCCGAAGTAACCCAGGGAAAGAATCCGCTCGATGGTTTTCTGGTGCAAACCGGAATCATCGCGGCCGGTCCGGTGCCTGGCCCGGCGCTGGATATCTGCACCATCAATAACATCGCGCTGGTGGCCTGCGGTTCTCAGGGTCTCGCGATTTTCAATGTGCGATCGGGCGCGGCTCCCATCCGGTTGGGGGTGGTGGATACTCCGGGAACAGCTTCGGCGGTCACCTGCTATGGCAATCTGATAGCAATAGCCGACGGAGCGGAGGGGCTTGCGATTATTGATGCGGCCGATCCTCCGGCCTCCCGCATTATCCATCAGATCAGGCTGGGCTCGGCGGTGCAGGCCGTGGCGGCGCGGGGCCATTATGTTTTTGCCGGCCTGGCGGATGGGACCATTGTCATGGTGGACATGTTCTCCGGCACCGAGTCCGGGCGCTATCGTGGCGGATTAGGCCCGATTGAGGACCTGGGCGAACGGCGTGGTCTGCTCTACGCCCTCGTCAGCGGGAGCCTTTACACCCTAAGACCCAACGATGGGGATTTTGAAATGCTGCACCGGGCGGACGCGCCGGGGGGCCGGGGGGCGGGTGGTCTGCGGTTGAGACTTTTTGTCGGGGACAATTTCCTCCTCGCGACGCACACCAGCGGAGTGAACCGTTATTCCCTGACGATTCCGGCGGCCCCATCGCATTTGGGCAATTTCACCAATGGGCAATTCGGATGGAAACAGATGGTGGGCAACGGAGGTGGTCTTGCGGTGGCCACCACCAGTCCCAATAGCACCCCCGACGGCCCCCACGATCTTGATTTATTCAACGTGGGAGCCGGGAACACTACGCCGGCATTCGTCCGCACGTTTGAAACCCAGGGTCTGGCCACGGCGGTTTCCCTCTACAATGGTTTGGCATATGTGGCCGATGGCAGTGAGGGGCTTCAGGTCATCAATTATCTGGCCTTCGACGTCGGCGATCAAGCGCCCGCCGCGCAACTGATCGTGGACTCGCTGAACGGCAATGTGGAGGAGGGGAAAATACTGTCTGTCAGGGTGACGGCCACGGACGATGTCCAGGTGCGGAATGTGGAATTCTTTATTGATAATCGCGCGGTGGTGCTGGATGGAAACTTTCCTTATGAAGTGGGTCTTCTGGCACCCGTGCGGACGGACACAAGGACATCCTTCACCCTGCATGCGGTGGTTACGGATACCGGGGGCAACCGGACGATGACACCCTTGCAAACCCTCATCTTGGTTCCTGATGCGACGCCGCCCCGCGTGAGGGTATTCCGTCCGCCCGGCGGGTCCGTGATCGGGCAGTTGCCTGCGGCAGTCGCCACCTTTTCGGAACCCATCCGCCAGAGCACGCTGACGGCGGCCACGGTTGTCGTCAAAGAAGCCGGGCCGGATAGAATTCTGCGCACGGCTGACGACCTGATCCCGGTCAACCTGACCTGGGAATACCAGAATACCACTGATACCCTCGCTTTCCGCTTTGACGGGGGGGCCGCTCCCGGGCTTTACGAAGTCGTGCTCAACCCCCCGCTGGCGGACCGGGCGGGCAATCCCCTCGCGGCGGATTTTGTCAGCACTTTCAGGGTTTTTGGTTTTGCCGATGCCGATCAGGATGGGGTGCCGGATGATTTGGAGACGATTCTCGGACTGGACCCGAACAATCCGGATTCCGACAATGATAATGTTACAGACGGGTTGGAGAATTTCGACAACGACGGACTGGCCAATGTTGGGGAAATTGTGCTCGGACTGGATCCGAGAAACAGGGATTCCGATGGAGATGGACTGGATGACGGAGAGGAGGATGTGGACTTCGACGGTCTCAGCAATGGCAACGAGACGCGTTTGGGAACCAATCCGCTGCTGGCAGACTCGGACAATGACGGAATCAGCGACGCCAGCGAACTGGAGGAGAATACCAATCCGCTGGATGCCGGGTCCGTCCCCAGACAGCGCGTATATTCGGATCTCCTATCATTTGTCAACGGGGCTGCCGAGCCGTTCACTTCGGGGGTAAAATACCCCGTCTTCTCCGCACCCGTCAGTTATCTCAACGGAGCGCCGGAAGTCCCTCCCGCAGGCCAGCGGCAATATGCCGTTCTTTCCCAGCCGGTCAGTTATCTGAATTCCTCCCCGGAAGTCCCCCCGGCAGGGCAGCCCCAGTATGCCATCGCTTCAGCACCTGTTAGTTATTTGAATGGGGCCTTGGGCACCGGAGATTTGTCCCGTTTCATCGTATCGCCTGTTTATAGTTATAGAAATCAACCGTGATTACCTATCGCCGCCTCAACTCTCAATCACCACTAATGTTATGAAAACCAAACTTTATACCGTGCTTCGGATGCTCCCGGCTTTGCTGGGGGCGTTCCAATCCCTGTCTGCCCAGGATCTTCCCTACTCCAGCGGGTCCACCGGCGCCGACGGCCCTTTGACTCCCCCGGCCTATATGCCTCACCGGGATGGATTCGCCTATGCTTATGACGCGACCCGAAACCGCACGGTCGTTTTCAGCGGTCATGGCCGGGGTGAAACCGGGGTGCAGACGGATGGCATCAAGCCGGAAACCTGGACGTTTGACGGGACGCGGTGGGCGTTGCAAACGACCGCCACCTTCGTCTCCGCCCGCACCGCTGCCGCGATGGTTTTCGATCCAGTGCGGAATGAATGCGTCATGTTTGGGGGAACCCGCGCGGATGGAGTGATTTTGGATGAGACGTGGACCTGGAATGGGACGGACTGGACGAAGAAGACCCCCGCAGTTTCGCCCGAAGCCCGCACGTTGGTCAAAATGGCGTGGGATTCCCAAAACAACCGGGTAATCCTGTTCGGTGGTCATCATCCCACAGGAAATGTAAATTACAACGACACTTGGACTTGGAACGGAGTGACCTGGACCAAACTGAGTCCAACCACCAATCCGCACGATGGAGGCGGCATCAGTTATTATTATCACGATCACGATTGTATGGTTTGGGACAGTCAAAACAACCGGGCCGTGCTGACCAACGTGGCGTTTCAAAAAACATGGTCATTCAATGGCACGGCATGGACCCAAATCCCCGGCATTATTCATCCGGCGGTAGGATCCGTGCCCAGAATGATCTATGATCCAGTTAGGGAAGAAGTCGTCCTGGGGCCGGGCTCCTCGCAAAACCAGACATGGACCTACAGGAATGACGAATGGACGCTGCGCTCCCCGGCCACGGTTCCCCAGCACCGCTATTCGTATGGTTTTATTTGGGACGGAAGTATGCAGAAGGCCTTGATGTTTAACGGATTTAATGGAAGTCAGCTTGCCACTAATACGTGGGCTTGGGGCGGGACCGACTGGGCCTTTGTTCAGGGAAACAGTTATTTGTTCGATATGACCGCCCGTGCCTCCGGAATCTGGAATTTCACTAATATCGACATCCCGACCGGCCTGACCCTCACTTTCCGTAAAAACGCTCCGAATACTCCCGTGACGTGGCTGGCCACGCAGAATGTTAGTATCCGCGGGAATATTTTCCTCGATGGATCGGACGGTCCTCCCAACGATTTTTCCGGGGCGGTCGCCAACGGCGGGCTAGGCGGTTTTGACGGCGGTCTGGGGGCCATCCGCTTTGATGTTTCCGGCACCTATATCGGTGCCGGAGGACAGGGGCCGGGAGGTGGTGAGGGAGGCACTACTGCCGGACAACAGGGAGGTCACGGCGATTACAATGGAAGCTATGGCAATACCCTGATCCAGCCCTTGATCGGTGGTTCCGGCGGCGGCGGCGGAGCCTCCTCGGACAATAGCAACGGAGGAAATGGTGGTGGTGGCGGTGGCGCGATTATGATCGCTAGCTCAAGGGACATCACAGTGGATGGCGGGATTTATGCGAGAGGCGGCAATCCCTCCTGGGGCGGCGGTTCCTATGGCGGCGGCGGTTCCGGCGGTGCCATTAAGTTGGTGGCGGACCGGGTGGGAGGAACCGGCACTGCGGATGCCAATGGGCGCTCCGGAGGCGGGGCCGGGCGGGTGCGGGTGGAGGGTTTCTACCGCCCATTCGCCAGCGAAGTCACGCCGATGCCTTCGTCCACGGCACCCACCCTTGCCCCCGCGCTGGCCAATACTCCCCTGCTGATGATCGCCAATGTGGCGGGGGAGGCAGTGGTGCAGCCGCCCAGTGGAGCGCTTACTTCTCCGGACGTGGTCTTTTCCAATACTGGAGCAGTGGCCGTCCAGGTAGTGAGCACCAATATACCAGTCGGAACCCCGGTGCAGCTTCGACTGACGACGCCTACCGGGGTGATTCTCCTTCCCGCAGTCGGAGGCACTCCGGTCACGCTTGATGCGACCGGCAATGCCGTCTTCAACACGATTATTCCCCGCGGGCAGGGCACGCTCCAGGCGTTGGCGGAATTCAATGTCACTCCGTGAACCTATCCCAACTATCAATCGGCCGTGCTACCCGAAGGCGCTTTCTCGCGGGTGCCTTGGCCGTAGTCGGCACTGGTCCGTGGGCATGGGGGGAGGATCCCGCTGCCGGGCCGGCGGATGGCTCCCTGATCGTGGCTTGGAACCGCGCATTGCTTGATGCCGTCAAAGCTTCGGCTTTCAGTCCCTGCCTCACCAGCCGGGCTTTGGCCATCATTCACGCTGCCGCCCATGACGCGTTCAGCACCCAGTCCGGCAAGTGCTCGATATTGCGTCCCGAAGGCGGTCTCACGCAGCCTGCTGCCCCTCCCGCAGCGGCCATGGCTGCTGCTGCAGCGGCGGCTTCCTTGGTGCTGTTTCCGACGCATCGTCCCGCCCTCGAGGCGCTGTTGCAAAAGCAATTGGGATTGTTTCCCGCCGACAGCAATGCGGCGGCCATGGCCTCCGGATCCGCTTGGGCAGAGGCTCACCTGGCGCACCGCGCGGACGATGGCGCCAGCCGGGTGGTGACTTATGTGCCCGTCAATTTGCCCGGCCGCTGGAGGCGCACTCCTGCGAGGATGCGGCCTCCGGAGTTGCCGCATTGGGCGCAGTTGAGGCCTTTTTCCCTGACGTCCGGTTCGCAATTCCGTTGCGGTCCTCCCCCGGCCTTGGTTTCGCCGGAGTATGCGGAAGGGTGGCTGAGGACGCGGGACTACGGACGCGCCCTCCAGTCAAAGCGCACGCCGGAGGAAACGCTGATCGCAAAATTCTGGTCCTGCTTCTCCTACACCGTGACCCCGGCCGGGCACTGGTGCGAGATTCTCCACAGCGTGGTGCGGGACCGCCAAATGCCTCTCGCGTCCGCGATCCGGGCGTTTGCTCTGCTTTCCATGGCAACGGCGGATGCCGCCATCGCTGCTTGGGATGTGAAATACACTTACGAATTCTGGCGTCCGGTGCATGCCATTCCGCTGGCGGAGCAGGATGGGAATCCGCTAACGGAGCCAGAACCGGGCTGGATGCCTTTGCTGGAGACCCCGCCTCATCCGGAATACATCTCCGGCCACAGCATCTTCGCGCAGGCCGGTGTCGAGGTGTTGCGCAGCGTCTTGGAAAGGGATGACATTGCCTTCCAATGCCGGAGCGATACCGTAGCGGGCGCGGAACGCCCTTTTACTTCTTTGCAGGCCAGTGCCGACGAAATGATAACCAGCCGGGTGCTGGGTGGGATCCATTTTACGTTTTCCACCGCAGCGGGCCAATTGATGGGCAGGGAGGTGGCCAAGTGGACCATTGATTGGATGAACCAGCGGGTCCCCGTATGAGACGAATCCGGTTCCTGCTGCTGGTGGCGGCCGGTGGGCTTTGCGGAGTGGCGGCCGGAACTGCGGGGCCAGTGATTTCCTGGTTGGCCCCTGAAGTGTTGACTGCCGCCAAAGTCCCGGATGATCCGGAATGGAGTGAGGTGGCCAAGTCCTTGCCGGGCTGGTGGATGGAACCGCCGAACGTCACGGCGCCGGCGCTGCCGCCTTCCGCCAAGCCTGATGCGGCGTGGGTCGCGGTCCATGTTTTCCATGGCGGGGGAGAGTCCGCTTTTGTCCATGCCGCCGCTCCTACCATCAAGGAAGCCGCCATGACCGCCCTGCGCATGGCCCGGCGGGAGGTGGCGGTGGGAAATACCCGGGCCGAGCAGGTGGCGGTTTTTCTCGGCCGACGGAAAGTGGTGATTGATGCGCAGATGCTGCCCTACTCCGATTGGGGTGAACCCGTCGCGCGGGGCCGTGCGGGGTTTTTGTGCTATGACGGGCAGTCGATTCAGGATGCTATTTCGCCCTTTCAGGTGCTGCGCCGGAATGAAGTCCGCTTCCGTCCCCTGCTGCGGAGAAGCGATCCACTTCCGGACTGGCACGTTTACACCGGGCGTCAGTTTTTACTGAGCGTTTCCATCGAACCGATGGGAATCACGGAATTGTTGCGCGGAAAACCAGTTATCGGGGTCGATGCCATGACGCGCACCGAGGTTGGGAAGATGGCCGACCAGGCCGCCGCCTGGCTCTTGCGCAGTGTGGACGCGGCCGGCCGGCTTCCCTACCGCATCACGTTGGCGGAGAATGTGGAGTCCCCTCCGGTAGATACTGAAAATGAACTCCGGCAATGGATGGCCACGCGGGCGCTGATCGAGGCGGCGCGGCGGCAAAAATCCGCCGGTGCCATGGCGGTGGCACGTTTGAATGTGGAATCGAATCTCCAGAGATTTTACCGTGACGAAGACGACTACGGGGTCATTCAATTCGGCGGTCAGGTGAAACTGGGGGCGGCGGCGCTGGCTGCCCTGGCGCTGCGCGAATTTCCCGATGCCCCACCCGCATGGAGGGAAAAGGAGGAACGTCTGGAGCGTCTGGTCAGCTTTCTTTGGCGCAATGACGGCTCCTTCCGCACCTTCCTCCGTCCTACGGCCCGGGCGGACGAAAATCAGAATTTTTACTCCGGTGAGGCGTTGCTTTATTGGGGAACACGGCTCGCCGGAACCCACGAGGAATCGCTTTGGAATCGTTTCCGCCGCTCCACTTCCTACTACCGGGCTTGGCATCTGCAGCACCGCAATCCCACCTTTGTCCCATGGCACACCATGGCCATCGTGGCCGCGTGGCCGTTGACGGGAGAGGAGCCAGGGGCCGCGTGGGTTTTTGAAATGAACGACTGGTTGCTCAGGGTCCAACAGCCCGCTGGCGCACCCGGACACCCGGACACCGCAGGAAGGTTTTACGCTCCGGACCGCGACTTCGGCCCTCCCCACGCCTCCTCCACCGGAGTTTACCTCGAAGGACTTTGCGATGCCTTCAAACTGGCCGGCCTGGTCGGCGATCAAGCGCGGGCCATGGCCTATGCGCAGGCCATCCGGCGCGGGCTGCGCAGCGCCCGCCAACTTCAGTTCGCGGGGCCGGTGGATTGGCTGGGGCTCACCGACCGCCAGCGACAGCAGTGCGAGGGGGCCTTCCGCACCACCGAATACGACAACACGATCCGCTGCGACAACGTGCAGCACATTTTCCAAGCCTGTCAGGCCGTCCTGAATCTGCTTCCGGAAAGCGGCATCCTCGCGGACTGAGCCGGCAGTGTTATCCATGGCCCGTCATTTTCCCAAGTAGGATAACCAGCGGCAGCCCCTGCCAATATGGACTGCCCCAGTGGAGGGTGAAAAGGAAGAAAAATGATCCAGCGGCCCAAGGCCGCCGAGTAATACCGATACCCGTAATAGTAAAAATCTGTTTCTAGGTCGCGGTATTTGGTGCTGAAGGCGATGCTGAAATCGGCGACGTGGGAGTAGGCTCCCCAGATCAATTTGCCGAACGCGTCGTAGCGGTAGGCGGCAACAGGGGTGTGGTTGAAGTCGAGGTAGGAGGTCACGTTGCCTTTGCCATCGTAGAGCGGGAAATACACCCCGTCTTTGGTGCCAGTTTTGAAGTCGGTCAGGAGCAGGCCGCCGACGCCCCCGGCTCCCTGCATGCTTCCGCTGAGGTCCAGGCCCCAATAGTGGGTGCGGCTGAGGGCAGGCAAGGTGTTGGTGGTGCCGGTGGTTTTGCTGACCCGGCGGTGGAAGGCATCGTAGCGGTAACTGCCCACGCTCGCGTTGGTGGCCGTGACCTTGACTTGTTGCAGCCGGTTTTCCCCATCCCAGACGTGGGTGCGTGGGCTGGAAGGCCAGTTGGTGCCAGCGTCATTGATCAGGTTGCCGACGGGATCATAGCTGGGCACGGCGCTGCCAATGAGGGTATACTGGTTCAGAGCGTTGGCAGTGTAGTTGTCCGTGCCTGGCAGGGTCAGGGTGCCGCTCACGGCCTTGCGGCGGTTGCCGATGTCGTCGTATTGATAGACTTGATCAAAATCCTCCGTGGGACTGTCGGCCGATTTTACCTGGCCCAAGGCATCGTAGTCCCAGTTCCAGGTGGCGGTGGCCGCATTGGGCACCCGCTCCTCGGTGCGCTGGCCCACGGCATTCACGGTGTAATCATAGGCGGAAAGCACCGTGGTGTTGTATCGGTTCCACTTCTTGTCCAAGACATCCCGGTTGGGTTCCCAATCATTGGTGACCACATGGGAGGCCGCCGTTACCGTTTTGGTCAAATGAGGCCGGGCCGGCTCGTAGCCATAGGTAAAGACCGCCGGACCCGTCGCGGCACTGCCCGTGACCACCGGGAAGCTGGCACTGAGCAAGCGCCCTGCCACCGGCTCATACGCATACACTGCCGTCGCCTCCGGGACACTGGAGCCACTTGGAGTCAGCGTGTAGCCATCCCCTCGCGTGATCATACTGCCAGGTGAGGGTGCGTGTAAAGTCCGGAGCATCAAAAGTTCCACTGCCATTGGTATCGTAGGTGGTGGTTTCCGTTTTTAGGGACAAATTACTTGGTTCATACGTGCGGACCAAGCGGGCGAAAGTGCCCGTCGTGGTGGTATCTGGCCGGCCCAGGCGGTCATAAGTGTAGTTTACAGCGGCAGAGCCATCGGAATAAGTCACCCCCTGTAAGTTCTTCATGACTGGATCATTGTTATAAACGTGCGTCGCTACGGGTCCGCGTGAAGCAATATCGTAAGGACGCTCGCAAAAATAATAGGTGCATATTAGTAAAGATGAGTTAAGGAATTCTCATGGAATTCCCAGATGCCCTTGCTCAAAAGTTTGCCGCCATCCGTCCCAGCCTTAACGAACGTGGTTTACGGCGCTGGGCGGCGGCGGAAGCCCGCAGCCTTGGCCACGGGGGTGTGAGGAGACTGGTCACTATCACTGGGCTGGCGCGCGGCACCATCGAGCGCGGAATCAGGGAATTGAATGCTGAGAAAGACCAGCCGCCGCCGCTCCTGCCGTCATCGTCCAGCCGCCGCAAGGGAGGGGGACGTAAAAAATTGACTGTAAAATGTCCTGAACTCAGCACGGCCCTGAATGCCCTTGTGGATCCCGTGACGCGGGGACACCCGGAGAGTGCTCTGATTTACAGTTCGAAAAGTGCGGCCAAATTGTGTTCGGAAATGCAGGCCATGGGCTATCAAATCAGCGAACGCGCCACCGCCTCTCTGCTTAAAGAAATGGGCTACAGCCTACAGGCCATGCGCAAAACCATGGAGGGGGGAATCCACGAGCACCGGGATGCGCAATTTGAAAATATCGCCAAACAAGTGGCAGCCTATCAGGCGGCCGGACAACCCGCCGTCAGTATCGATGCCAAGAAGAAGGAACTGGTTGGATCCTTTGCCAATAAAGGAAAGGAGTGGCAGCCGAAAGGATCTCCGGTGCCGGCAAATGTCTATGATTTTGTCGATCCTGCCCTGGGCAAGGTGACGCCCTACGGCATTTATGATCTCCAGCATAACATGGGATGGGTGAGCGTCGGGATCGACCATGATACGGCGGAGTTCGCGGCCCAAACCTCGCCACGGGCACATTCCACCCGGACCATTCCCGTTGCGCCACGGAAATAAGAGAGTCAATCCACTCTGCGAGGCGCTGACCGTTGTAGTTTGAAAAATCCGCTAGAATTTGTTTGGAGAAGTATTTGTATGCGCCCCAGAGTTGCTTTTCGGAATCACCCAAAGTGCGTTCACTCGCGGGTTTTTCCAATTGCACGAGGGTTCCTTGATAGAAATCATCATCGTTCCTGTTCAGCTTAAGTTTGCTGGCTTCAATTAAGGAACCAGGTTGTTTGGCTCCGATGAAACTCCCGCGCAGCAAAGCTGCTCGTTCCCGGTTTTCTGCGGCTTCGGTCCCCGCATCAGCCATTTCTTTCAGCCGGGCAATAACGCAAAGTATGAGAATGCTTAGGGTCGCGATTCGTTGCTGGCCATCAATAATGGTGTATTCCTCGGGATTTTCGTTCTGCATCAATACCAACGAACCCATGTAATGCTGGGAAGACTTTCTGGTCGTGAGGTCCTGAAGGTCCAACCACAGGTCTTCCCAATGTTCCTCCTTCCATGAGTAATCACGCTGGAATGCGGGGACTTGATACGACCGCCCGTTCCCGAGGAGGTTCTTGAGATTTGGGGTGCTGGTAGCCAGGAGGTTTGATGAGGCCATTTTGATTTGCTCTGAACCTATCCTGAAAATTGTATTCTGCGACCACCTTATTTCGCCAAAGTCACCATGAGGTCCTTGGCCTCCACGGTGGCTCCGACGGTGATATGGAGTTCGGCGATGGTGCCGGCGGTGGGGGCGGTGACGGTGGTGAACATTTTCATGGCTTCGAGGGTGAGGAGGGGGTCGCCTTCCTTGACTTTTTGGCCGGTGGTGGCGGCGATGCTGGCGATCATGCCGGGCATGGGGGCCCCGATTTGGAGAGGGTTGCCGGGGTCGGCCTTGAGGCTGGTGGCGACTTGTTTGGCGGCGGATTTGTCGGCGATCTGGACGTGGCGGGGGTAGCCGTTGAGTTCGAAGATGGCGGTGCGGTGGCCGGTGGGATCGGGCTCGGTGACGTTGAGGAGGCGGGCGAAGAGTGTTTTGCCGGCTTCGAGGCTGATGGTGATTTCCTCCTTGTCGCGCAGGCCGTAGAAGTAAGCCGGGGTGGGCAGGACGCTGATGTCGCTGTGGGCTTTGCGGAATTTGGTGAAGTCAGCAAAGACCTGGGGATACATCAGGTGGCTGTAGAGATCGTCATCGGTGGCTTCCTTGTGGCCGATGGCTTTGGCGACGGCTTCGCGGGTCTTTTCCAAATCGACCTTTTCGGCGCGCTCGCCGGGGCGGTTGGTGAAGGGCTTCTTTTTGCCGAGGATGATTTTCTGAACGTCTTCCGGCCAGCCGCCCACGGGTTGGCCGAGGCCGCCCTGGAGCATGTCGATAACACTTTCCGGGAAGCTGGTGCCGGGGGGCAGGGCGTCGAGGTAGCTGCGGGCATCGCCGGGTTTGACGCCGCGGGAGATGAGGAACATGCACATGTCGCCGACGACTTTGCTGCTGGGCGTGACTTTGACGATGTCGCCGAATAACAGGTTTACTTCGGCATACATGCGGGCGATTTCCGGCCAACGGTGGCCGATGCCGAGCGATTCGGCCTGCTCCTTGAGGTTGGTGTATTGGCCGCCGGGCATTTCGTGGAGATACACTTCGGCGGTGCCGTAGGGTTCGGCGGTGTCGAAGGGCTTGTAGAAGCTGCGGACGTGGGCCCAATAGTCGGA
>CAMDJM010000094.1 GCA_945900785.1 Akkermansia muciniphila | reverse complement strand
CCCGGGGTGGGAAAGATCTCAAAAAGTCACCCCTTTATTTTCACGAAAAGAACCCAGTGAATAAAAGACCGGGCAATTCAAAAATATATATATTTATTCGTAATTACCATAGCCCAACCTTGGAAACTTAAGTCAGACAGGCTGCTAGTAGCGCAGTCTGAAGAACATGGAACCAGGACCGACCGGGATCACCGCACTATTGCCGGTGGTTTGGAGAGTGGTCCAGGAGCCTGGCTCCATGGTGGGGCTGCTTTCCAGGGAGTAAATGGTGCCATGGCGGCTGATGGTCGGCCATGTCAGGGTGATCTCATTGTTGCCGGAGACCGTGACGCTCAGTTCGGTGGTCGGTGCCACAATAGCGGCAGGCCCCACAGGACCGACGGGGAGATTCAGCCCCTGCGGTCCACCCAAGGCGATCATTTCCTCGTCCGTCATTTTACCTGCGCGGACCTGGATGGAATCCACCCACATCTCCCGCCGTTCGTCCTGGTCACCATCCCCGAAGAGAATCGCGGTCGGCTGCATGGCACGGCGGGGGGCGTCGAGGCCCTGATTGGCGGTCCAGTCATCCTGCTTGATGCCATCGACGAACTTGGTGACCACGGGAGGGGTGGCGGCCTCATCATAAGCCGCAATCACCCGGTGCCAGGCCCCTGCGGTGAATTGGCCGGTGCCATTGTATCCGCCACCACCCTGACCGAAGTTGTTCCCCTGCCAGAAGAGGTCACCATCATCGGTGTTTGTCAGGGAGCTTAGCTGGAGCAGGGAGGCTGCACCCGGACCTGAAGTGCCGACCAGGATGTCCATGATCAGGGTGTATTGGTTGACCAAAGTGCCGCCGCCGTTGGGCTTGATGCCGTGATCCATGATGTAACCGATCTCCCGGACCACATTGCCGGGGATGCGCATGATGCTGGCGTCGGTGCCATTGATCAGGTCCACTCCCAGAGCGGTGCAGGTGCCGAATTGCGTTCCGGATTCCGTGAGACCCCCGGGGCCGTCAAAATAGGACAGGGGCTTTCCGATGGAGGAGGCGAGGTTGCCGCGGTCAAAGTCCCATTGACCGGTCACTGGCGAAGCGGGGACCGCCACGGGGATTCCGCTGGCCTGAGGTTTACCCAATTGGAAGATCTCGGCATCCGTCAGTTTACCTTCGCGGATCTGAATGGAATTCACAAACATCTCGCGGCGTTCATCCTGGTCGCCATCCCCAAAGAGAATGGCGGTGGGTTGAAGCGAGCGGCGTGGGGCATCCAAGCCCTGATTGGCGGTCCAGTCATCCTGTTTGATGCCATCCACGTATTTGGTCACCACGGGTGGAGTGGCGGCTTCATCGTAAGCAGCTGTCACGCGGTGCCATGAGCCGGCGGTGAAGGCTCCGGTTCCATTATAACCACCGCCGCCCTGGCCGAAGTTGGATCCCTGCCAGAAGAGGTCTCCGTCATCCGTGTTGGTGAGGGAGCTGATCTGGAGCAGGGAGGCTGCGCCGGGACCGGAGGTAGCGATAAAAATGTCCATGGTCAAGGTATACTGATTGACCAGGGTGCCCCCGCCATTGGGTTTGATACCATGCTGCATCACATAGCCAACTTCACGGACCAGGTCCCCGGGAACCCGCATGACCTTGGCATTCAGGCCGTCGATCAGGGGCAGGTTGAAATCGGTGCAGAGACCATATTGCGTGCCAGTCTGGGTCACACCGCCGGGACCATCAAAATAAGCCAGGGCTTTGCCCACGGTTGCCGACAGGTCCCCACGCTCGAAGTCCCATTGGCCCGCCACTTTAGTAGCGGGAACCACCAGCGGAATACCGTCAGCAGAAGGGCCACCCAAGGCCACGATTTCGGCATCCGTCATCTTGCCCGACCGGACCTGGATAGAGTTCACCCACATTTTCCGGCGCTCATCCTGGTCACCATCCCCGAAGAGAATGGCCGTCGGCTGCATGGCACGCCGTGGAGCATCCAGACCCTGATTGGCGGTCCAGTCATCCTGCTTGATACAATCCACATATTTGGTCACCACCGGGGGAGTCGCCGCTTCATCGTAGGCGGCCACCACGCGGTGCCATTTTCCAGCCGTGAATTGGCCGGTGCCGTTATAACCACCGCCACCCTGGCCAAAATTATTCCCCTGCCAGAAAAGATCGCCATCATCCGTATTGGTCAGGGAACTGGTTTGCAGCAGGGAGGCTGCGCCAGGGCCGCTGGTGTTCACAAAAACATCCATGATCAGGGTGTATTGATTGACCAAAGTGCCGCCACCGTTGGGAGAAATGCCGTGATTCATGATATAACCGATTTCACGTTTCAAATCGCCGGGGATTTCCATGATCTTTGCTTCCTTACCGGCGATGGGAGGAACGCCGAGGGAAGCGGTGGTGCCATATTGGGTGCCTTGGAAGGTCAGGCCAGCCGGACCATCAAAGTATTGCAACGGCTGGCCCACGGTTGCCGCGAGATTGCCGGCATCGAAGTCCCAGTGACCGGTGACCGTGGTGCCGGAACCGCCGCTGACGTTGATCCCAAACGACCAGGTGTTTTGCCACAGGGTATTGGTGGAATCCGTGTAGTCCAAACGCACTACGTTGTCTGGAGTGGTCCGGTTGGGATTCGGGCTGAAGGCCACCTTCAGCAGCGGTGCATTGCGGGTAATGGTAGGAGTGACCAGCGCTCCGTTCAGACGCATTTGCACGGAAGCCGTCGGGACGGTAGCTGCCGCTCCTTCCACGATGACCGCCTCAATCGGGGCTGCTGAACTGTTGCCTGCCGAGCCGGGAACCGGGCGGACTTCCGTGATGTATGGACCCTGGGCGTTGGCCACGCTGGTTTTCGCGTAGCTCTTGATCGAGAGGGCATTGTCCGGATCGTTGACTAAAATTCTTTGATCGCCATCAACGGTGCTGACAAGGGTGTAAAACTGAAGGTTGGCCTTGCGGCCAGTCTGCCAGTAAAGCACCCGGAAGGGGTAAAGCCCAGGGACCGGAGCCTCAACGGTGAACAGATTTTCGTTGTGGGTATTGCTCTGAAAGGGTGGAGGGCCATTTCTGGAGAACTCCCCGACCTTCAGACCAAATGCATCCCGGGGATTCCGGGCCACAAAGACGGCAAAGGCATCATCATCATTCACGTCAGTCCGGTCTGTATTGACGCTAACCCCGAACGTGTGGGATCCCGCCGTCAATTCGAGGAAGCCCACGGCCTCGACCGCAAATTTTTCCGTATGGCTATTGAGTCCTGGAATGCCCGGAAAGAAATCGGAGCTGAAGGTCGTCAGGAAGGCGCCCCCGTTGGGGTAGTCCCGCAAGTCGAAAGTGGCGGCATCACCTTCAAAATTGATCAGCGCCGAAATGTAACTGCCATCCGGCTCTGTGCCGGGAATCGCCTCATTGAGCTGAGGATCTCCCGCAGCATCCAGCAGGGTGCCATTGATTTGCTGAACAGCACGGGAGGCGTTATTCGCCACAGGCTCCGAAAGCGGAGCCTGAGCCACCCGCACGGCAAAGCCTGGAGTGGTGGAGGAGCCCAGCGGCAGCGCCGCCGAGGGCGGCAGGGGCACGCCGGAGGCCGGAAGGATGGCCAAGGCGAGGAAAGCTATCGAAGCCTTTCCCCAATGATCCGTAAACAAGCGATACGATTTTTTCATGCAAGTTTTGTTTGGAGGGTTATTTGGCCGTAAAAACCCACAAACCCTCAGATTGCTGTTTCCACGACCGGATAATTCATGTTTACTTCATCTTTGAAAAACACAAGATTTATTTCAACAGGAATTCGAATTCGCTTTTTTTACAGGAAATTCCGGTATTAATACGGCTAATTAACAATTATTTTCGTGAAATTAACCTGGAGAAAATACGCAATTCAAAATTAAATTGACATTTATCAGATTTTCCGGACGACTCCATTCAGGAATGAGCCACTCTCTCTGGTCTTATTTCTACATTTTACGGTAAAAAGGGTTCAAAGAAAGCGTTTGGATTTTTAATTGGAGTTCAAGACGACCCGGCAAAGGATCGAAAAGTGCGGTTCCGAAAGAGCAGTTCAGGTGACAGAAAATCCCGTATTCTCATTGAGCACTGCGACCCGCGATCACGTTGCGCAGGGAGTTGACGGAAGCCGGTGATCCCGTCATGGTGGCTGCGGCTCAGGTTCCGCTGAAATCTCTGACACTTCCAATCCATGACCGGAACGCGCCTCCCCCTTCTTCAGTTCCTGTTTGCTTTGGCGATATGGGCCGCCCCTGTGCGCGCCACCCCTCCAAATGTGGTGATTTTTTTGGCTGATGACGCCGGTTGGGGGGACTACAGCCACTCCGGCAATACCCAACTCCACACGCCAAACATCGACAGCATCGCTACCTCCGGCGTTTCGCTGCAGCATTTTTTCGTCTGCCCGGTGTGTGCTCCCACCCGCGCGGAACTCCTCACAGGGCGGTATCACCCGCGCAGCGGAGTGCGGGGCGTCTCCACCGGCCAGGAGAGGATGAACCTCAGTGAAAAAACCCTGGCCGATGCCTTCAAGGCCGCAGGATATGCCACGGGTGCCTTTGGCAAATGGCACAACGGCAGCCAGTGGCCCTATCACCCCATGGCCCGGGGCTTCGATGAATTCTTCGGCCACACCTCCGGCCACTGGGGTGAATATTTCGATGCTCCGCTCGAGGAAAATGGCCGCATGATTCCAACCAAAGGATACATTGTCGACGTCTGCACCGGCCGCGCGCTCGATTTCATCGGGCGCCACCATGCAAAACCTTTCCTGTGCTACATCCCTTTTACCACGCCCCACTCTCCGTGGGCGGTTCCGGAGGAGGATTGGCAGCGCTTCAAAAACCTCCCCATCACCCAAACCGGCACCCTGCCTGAAAAGGAAAACCCTGACCAAACCCGCTGCGCCCTCGCCATGCTGGAAAACCAGGACCGCCATGTTGGCCGCGTTCTCGCCAAACTCCGCCAGCATCAGCTCCTGGAAAACACCATCGTCCTCTACCTCTCCGACAACGGTCCCAACACGACCCGTTGGACGGGCGGGCTCAAGGGCATTAAAGGCACCACTGATGAAGGCGGGGTGCGCTCCGTCTGTTACTGGAGCTGGCCGGCCCGCCTGCCTGCGGGCCTGGAAGTCAGTCCCATCGCCGGGGCGATCGATATCCTCCCTACTCTGACCAGCCTGGCTGGCATCCCCCGCGCCGGCAGCCTGCCGCTGGATGGCCGCGATCTTTCCCCGCTCCTCCTCAAGCAGGGCACTCCATGGCCGGACCGCCTGCTCTTCACCACCTGGTCCGGGGCCATCAGCGTGCGCAGCCAAACCCACCGGCTCGATGCCGCCGGGAATCTCTTCCAAATGATCACGGACCCAGGCCAGACCACTGCCCTCAATGCCTCTGAACCTGGCACCGCCGGTCAGCTCTCTGCTGCCGTCAGCGCATGGCAGCAGGAAATGGCTGCGGCGGCTCCCGCCACGGTTCCACTGCCTGCAGGCAAGGCCTATCCAGTCGATTCACGCCCCATCCCGGCCGGCTACCGGGAATTCCCCGTGACCATGCTGCCGGCCCGGGACGCTTCAGCCACCGGCCAAATCAAGCGCAGTGCCAGTGCCCCGAACAGTTCCTACTTTGTGAATTGGAAGCTGCCGGAGGATCAAATCAGCTGGCTCCTCCAGGTGCATACCGCCGGGCGCTATCAGGTCAGCATTGATTACACCTGCCCTTTGGCCGATGCAGGGGCCCTACTGGAGCTAACTTTCCTCAACGCCCGCCTGTCCGGCCCGGTCAGCCCAGGCTGGGATCCACCACTGAACCGGAATCAGGACACCATTCCCCGCCCCTTGGCCGAGAGCCAGATGAAACCCTTCCGTTCCCTCAATCTGGGTGAGATCCACCTCCCCGCCGGCACCGGGCCTCTCACTTTGCGAGCCCCCGTCATTCCCGGTGCTTCCGTGATGGATCTCCGCCGCCTCACCCTGACTCTCCTGCCCTGACTTTCCACCGACCCACCTGCCTTCCATGAAATTCCTCCTCACCCTGCTCACGATCTTCCTGCCCGCCGGGCTGGCTCCCCTCCGCGCGGCCCAGCCGGACATCCTGGTGCTTTTTGCAGACGATCAGTGCTTCGAAACCATCCGCGCTGCCGGCCTCACGGACATCGACACGCCGAATCTGGACCGGCTCACCCACCGCGGCACCACCTTCACCCACGCCTATAACATGGGCTCATGGAGCGGAGCCGTCTGCGTCGCCAGCCGTGCCATGCTCATGACGGGACGGACGCTTTGGCGCGCCAATCGCTTGTTTAAAAACACCGATGCCGAGCGCACTGCCGGACGGCTTTGGCCCCAACTGATGGCCCGCGCCGGTTACCGGACCTGCTTCACCGGCAAATGGCATGTCCAAACCGAAGCCAGCCTCTGCTTTGATGAATCCCAACACATCCGCCCCGGCATGCCCCCGGACCGGCCCTCCGGCTACCGCCGCCCGGTGGCCGGCCAGCCTGACCTGTGGAACCCCGCCGATCCCACCCTCGGCGGGCACTGGACCGGGGGTAAACCCTGGAGTGAAGTCACGGCGGATGATGCCATCGCCTTTCTGGCCGCAGCCCCTGCCCAGGCCAAACCCACTTTCATTTACGCCGCCTTCAATGCCCCGCACGATCCCCGCCAGGCGCCCCAGGCTTTCCTCGACCGCTATCCCTTGGAGCGCATCGCCTTGCCCAAAAATTTCCTGCCGGAATATCCTTACAAAGACGAAATCGGATGTCCCATCTCCCTGCGGGATGAAAATCTCGCACCGATGCCCCGCACGGAATTTGCCATCAAAACCCACCGCCGCGAATATTACGCCCTCATTTCCTATCTCGATTTTCAGATCGGCCGCATCCTGGATGCCCTGGAAAAATCCGGCCACGCTGACAACACCTTTATCTTTTTCACTGCCGACCATGGTCTCGCCTGCGGCCACCATGGCCTGATGGGCAAGCAAAACCTCTATGAGGAAAGTCTGCGCGTCCCCTTCATCATCGCCGGACCCGGGGTCAAAGCCGGCCAGCAAATCCACCAGCCCATCTACCTGCAGGATCTGATGGCCACGGCCCTGGCGATCGCTGGTGCCCCCAAACCTCCGGCGGTGGAATTTCAAAACCTGCTCCCCGCCCTGCGCGGTGAAGCCCTGCCACCAGCGCGCGATTCCATCTACGCCGCCTACCTGGATCTCCAGCGTGCGGTCATCCACGATGGCTGGAAGCTCATCGCCTATCCCAAGGCCAAAATGCTCCGCCTCTTCCACACCGCCACGGATCCTGACGAAATGCAGGACCTCGCCGGCGACCCCGCCCAGGCCGGACGCCGCCGGGATCTCTTCCAACGCCTCCTGGCGCTTCAGAAGGAACTCGAAGACCCTCTGGATCTTGCAGCAACTTTTGCCCCGTAATGTCCAAGCACCATCTCCCTCACGGCCGGCGCCGTGGCAGCAGCCAGCCCGGCACATTCACCGCAAAAATCAGGACCGCGTAGATGTGCGTCAGAAAATTCAGATTCATCACCTGACTGATGGAGAGGTGCAGGGCGATGATGGCGAGACCGCCCACGAGCGCCCAGCGGCGGCTGATCAGGATGACAAATCCCCCCAGTTCAATCAGCAACCCCATGCCGAAGAAGAGCCGGGCCAAATTGGGATGGTCGGTCATGGCCTGAATCAGGCTCTGCAACCAGCCTGGGGGCATCTCCAGAGTATCGTGATAATGGCACCAGTTGGTCTTCAGCAACTGCACGGCCAGATAGGGCGTCTCGTAGAGCCACAGGCCATTGGAATTGACCAGCTTGACCACCCCGCAGACCACATAGGAGGCGGCGATGACGAGGGTGCTCCACCAGATGACCTGTTGTTGGACATTGAAGTCTGGCTTCAACCAATGGCTCATGGACGGCGGTGCTTCAGGACCGCGCGGAATCAGATAAACCAGCCACTGCGCCAACAGCATCATGGTCACCATCTGGGTGCTGTGATTGATCGCACCCTGGGAGTTCCCGAGGGTGCCTATCACGAGGCTGAAAAACAACGCCGGGATCAGGCCGAGCACCGGCATCCGGCCAGCGACATAGGCCACGAGCCCTGCCACGGTAAAGGCTTGCCAGCCCAAGCCAGGGGGCGATCTGGCGATCCAGGTCAAATCGAATGCAGCAGCAATACCATTCGGGAATTTCTGCGTGGTCCAAGCTCCGGTTTCCCATCTGATAGTGGAAAAAATCAGCAGGGCAAATGCCGTCCGCATCAGGAGCATCTCCAGGCGGCTCCAATCAAGTGGGCCGGGCTGCCACCATGGGCGGCCGGGAGTGGCGGCGTCCGGGTTCATGGGTTGAGTCCGGCCAGGGGTTGTGCCACCAGCCGCTCCGGTTCGAGATGGGCGAGTCCGTTTTCTTCCAGCCGGAAGGTCTTCCGGTAAAGCCGCAGTTGGGATACTCCGGGCGGCATATGCCGGTAGCGGATGCGCTGGAGCATCGTCGCCATGACCGCGCGGCCCGCCGCCGCACGGTCTTCAGCAGTCGCGTGCACCAGCTTCCGCCCCGTGGTTTTGGTGAGGGCATTCAGCTCCTTTTTATACATCTTCTTGGCGGTGCCGGAGCCCGTGCGGAAAACCTTCTCCATCGGCAGCGCCTGATCGGCCTGATCGGTGATGTAGATAATGTCCGCCTCATGATCCAGGTTGGAATACATGGGGAAGTTTGAAAAAGGATAGCGTTCCTTCACGACAAACAAAAACAGCACCAGCAGGAGCATGGGACGGAACGGAACGCCCTCCCAGATTCTGGTCAGGTCAGGCGGCTGGGAAAAAGCGCGCATTTTCACAAAATGGAGGGCGATGGTGGAACGCAAAGCATGGAAACGCTGGCAAAATTACCTGACTTCTCCAGGAGGCGGCGCTGGGCTCCGCTGCGGCCAGAGGGACTTCCCAATGAGGATGAGAGCACTCAGGAGAATGGTCTGGGTGGCAAGAACCCAGGGCCATTTCAGGGCGGCGGGCCAGTTAAAAAGATCGGGGATGAGGGAGGCAGGGTGCTGGCTGAGATCGAGGAAATGCGCGGCCAGGGTGTCAGCGGTGGCGGTGGCCAGATGCGCCCCCAGCAGGGCGGCAGCGGTGAGAAAGGAAACCGTGAGGATTTTCCCTGAAGGACGCCAGGCCGGGTCCTTGATCATGAGGATAAGCCAACCGGCGGCGTTGACATAAAAGACGCCGACGGTGCGCTCATTCAGCGGAAAAGTGAGTTCCATGAGCCAGCCGATGGACCCATGCAGGGACACCAGTCCAAGGCCAATCAGAAGAGCCGCCCGGCGGTCAAACACGGCTAGCAGGGTGAATAGTTCCAGTAAAAATCCTGCTCCGAAGATGACGCGCGCGATGGCCGGATGCCGGGCAAGCCAGTCAGCCTGGACCGGGATGGGATGCCGGTAGCGGTCCGTGGCCGGATCCGGGACCGGGCTGGCGGCCGGGGGTTGGCCCTGAATGAATCTGGGATCCAGATCATTATAATAGTTCTGCCGATGGGTTTTGACGATCTGGCCCGCAACATAGGGGGAGTTCAGCAGCCACTGGCCGCCGGATTTTTCCAGCTTGGTGCAGACGGAGGTGACATAAGTGGCTGCGATCACGGCAATGGTATACATCCAAAGCCATGTCCAATTGCCGGATGCCGCCCAGGGAGGCAAGGGGCGTTTGGCCAGGAAGGCACGGGTGCGCACCGCCGCGAGGAACCAAACGACGAGGGTTTGGGCGAGCAGGGCGAGGCTGACCATCTGAAAGCCATGGTGGGCCGCTCCCTGGGAATTGTTCAGGGTGCGGATGGCGATGTGGATCAGGGTGACTACGGGAAGTGCCACCGGCAGGCCGAATCCTATCACATAAAATCCAAGGGCAGCGTAAGCCCAGCGCAGGCACAGGTCCCAGAACACGGGATCAGCGAGCCGGGTGAGATCCCAGCCCAGCCATTGCCAGAGACCCGGCCACGCCGCAATCCCGACCGGCTTGAGCAGCGTCTGGTAGGCCGGATAGCTTTGCAGGCTGATGTAGACGACGATGGCGAAGAGCAGGCGCAGGAAAAAGCCTTCCAGCCGGCCAGCGTGGCGCAGGGTGGTGCCGCCCAGCAGGGCCGTTTTGACCCCTTGGGTGCGGATATCATTCAGGAGGGATGTCATGTTAGTTCGCGGCCTCCAGGGTAAAGTTTTCGTAATAGCCCTGGGGGGAGGAAAAAATATCCCCGCGCCAGAGCTGCACCCGGTCGGGCAGCGGGGTGCCACGTTGTTGGGATTGCCGGACAAAGGTATCCAGAATTTCCTGCGAAATGCGGGCCCTCACTTCCGGAGGCATGTTGGATTTGCCGGTTTTCGGGTTGGCTCTCGCCCATTCATTCAAACTGGTGTTGAGGCGCTTTTTGAGCTTTGGCGCAGAATCGCCAGTGAGCTTGCCGGTCGGCAGGGGCCCGCCGCTGGCATCGGTCAGGAAATAATAGTCCACCGCCCGGGGGTTGGGATTGCCATACATCGGGAAATTGGAAAATGGATAGTGCTCCCCGATCCAGAGGGAGGCGATGATCGTGAGCCCCATGAAGGCAGCCAACCCCAGGTATCGCTGGTGGTCCGGCTTAATGCGGCGAAGAGAGGTGAGCAGGGTGACACGAGTCATTTTTCCAACGTCGGCAGTGGCGCGGTGCTCTGCAAGCTGCGGTTTGAGCTTGATTTGCCGGGGGGGGAAGGCGACGGCGGGGGCATGCGAAATGTGATTTTTGACTGGTCCGGCACCGTGGTGGATGATTTGGGACCCGTGGTGGAGGCGACCAATGTGGTCCTGACCCGCTATGGCCTGGAGGCGCTCGACCGCGATGGCTTCCGCCGGCAGTTTTCCCTGCCCTTTGTGGATTATTATGCGAGGATCCTGCCGGGAGTGGATATTGAGGAATTGGAAACCGTCTTCCGCCCGGCCATGGCCGCGAGCACGGCAGCTGTGACGCTGATTCCCATGGCGCTGTCTTTCCTCGAGAGCTGTGCCTCGGCTGGCTGCCGCATGTTTGTTCTCAGTTCCGCCCCCCCGGAAGCCGTGGAGGCACAGGCGGCAGATCTGGGCCTGAGCGGATTTTTTGAAGTGATCTATGCCGGAGTCAGGGATAAGCGGGAAAGGATCGGCAGTATCCTCCTGGAGCACGGCTTGCTCCCGGCAGAGACGGTGATGATCGGCGATATGCGGCACGATGTCCACGCGGCCCAGGCGGCGGGCATCCGTAGCATCGCGGTGCTCACCGGCTATGAATTTCCCGAGGTCATCGCCGAGTCCCGGCCGGATGTGACGGTGGCGGACTTGTCCCACCTCGCCGGGCTGCTGGGGGCCTGGCGCTGAACCTGGCCGGATCCCTGCTGAAAGACAGGGATGGACGGACGCTCCCAAACACGGTAGAAGCACGTTGTGAAAATGCTCCGGTCCATACTTATCGTTCTTGCCGCCGGAAAGTCCTTGACGGCGGCACCATTGCCTATCGGGATAAGGAACCCCTCATTTGAGGATCAAAAGACGACTCTCAACGGCGATGGCGATGCCTTTCCGATCGGCTCGGATCCCGGTGACTCCACCGTGAATCTGGTGCCACAGTGGACGGCGGCAGCGGCGGGGCTTTTGAATCCTTTCTCACCGCTGAACTTCGCCGCAGACAGCACCCTGGTGGCGTTTCTGAATAACAATGGCAGCCTGACCCAGCCGCTGGCGTTTCCCGGCGGGGCTCCGGTCACCGCTGTGGCAGGGGCTCAGGTCACGGTGACGCTGAAAGCCCGACCGCGCAGCACGACAGGCACGGCCAATCTGACCTTTGATATCAGGGCTGCAGGGATCAGCATCGCCACCGCCCCGGCCTCCTCTGCCCTGGCGGCAAATGCGACAGGCTATACGGCAGTCACCGCCACGACCACCCTCAAGGATGCTGCCGGCATCGCAGCAACCGGCGCTACCCTGGGACAACAGGTTTCCCTTGTCATTACCTGCACTGGCACGCCGGCCCACCTTGATGCGGTGGAAGCCAGCATTGCTTACCCGCCCTCCATCAATCCCCTCAGCGCCACCCCGCAACCAGCCACAGTGGGTCAGCCCCTGACGGTTTCCTGGTCCGTCACGGGGGCGGATACCCTCAGTTTCGAAGGCACTGACGTCACCGGACAAACCTCGCGGATCATCACCGCGCCTCCCGTGCCCCGAAGCTACACGCTCTCCGCAACCAACGGAGACGGCACCATCTCACGCAGGGTTTTTGTGGAGGTGCTGCCCGCAGCCATCCCTCCGGCGGCGGTGCGGATCAGTGAGGTCATGACGCGTAACCTGAGCGGCCTGACCGATGAAGATGGAACCCGGCAGGACTGGATCGAACTCCAGAACACGACAAACGCTGCGGTGGATCTGACCGGCTGGCATCTCACGGATAGCCACACGGATTTTACCAAGTGGACTTTCCCCTCCACCGTCATTCCGGCGCAGGGTTATCTGGTGGTATTCGCCTCTTCCAAAAACCGCTCCTCTGTGCCCCTGCACACGAATTTCAGCCTCGACAGCGATGGGGAATACCTCGCGCTGACGGATGTGGGGGGCTTGGTGATCAACAGCGTGGAGATTCCCGCGCTGGCCGCAGACCAGAGCTATGGACCTGGCTTGGGTGCCACGCGCGACCCGGCAGTCCTAACTTCAGTGAACGCAAATCTGAAATGGAACGTGCCTGCCTCAGCGGTGAGCGATGAGTGGCGCGGCGCGGCTCCCTTCGACGACAGCACGTGGACCAATGGGCAGTGGGAACTGGGATTCAAGGCAACCACCACCACCGCTTATAGCATCGCTGCCGGAACGATTGGTGGGCAAGCCTATGCGGGTTCGCTGGGCATGGATTTCGATGTGGTGCGCCCGGTGCAGGTCACGGAGCTGGGCTGCTTTGACAGCGGCTCAAACGGACTGAGCCGCAACATTACGGTGGTGCTCTGGTCGCGAAACCAGAATGGCACTCCCGGCTCCACCGGAGATGACGTGCAGGGCAATGTGCTGGCGAGCCAGGTCTTTACCACGGCAGCCCCGGGCACGCTGGCTGGAGGGCAGCGGTTCAGGACCCTGACCAGTCCGGTGACGCTGACTCCCGGCAGCTACACCATCCTCGCCTACAACTACGGCACCAGCGAACCTAACGGGAACGATGCTGCTTTTAACAATGGCACGGATACAGGAGGAGGAGCCCTCGCCTTCGTGGGAGTCAGCCGGTTCGGCATTACCGCCCCACCGGGTTCTGTCGCAGCTTCATGGCCAGGCACCCCGGATAGTGGACCAGCCGCCCGCTATGGCTCGGGCACTTTCCGTTTCCGGGAGACAGCGGCCATTGGCACCAATATCCAGGCCGCGATGCTGAATGTAAATGCCTCCGTGCTCACCCGCACCGCCTTCACCCTCGCACCCGGTGAGTTGCCACTGGCACCAGCGCTGGACGTGGCTTATGACGATGGCTTCGTGGCATGGCTGAATGGAGTGGAAATCGCGCGGCGCAATGCCCCAGCTTCACTGCGCTACCATTCCACCGCGACGGCACCTTCGGATGGATCCGCCAGCTTTGGCTTAAAGGCCTTCACCTCAGCCTTCCGCACCGGCACCAATATCCTGGCGGTTCAGGGCCTGAATGCTGCAGCCTCCGATCCGGATTTCCGTCTCCGGGCTTCCTTGAGTGGAGACACCAGCGGCGAGATCACGGCTTTTCTCAATGCCCCCACTCCCGGCGCGCCGAATACGTCAGGCCAGTCCGCCAGCGGCGTAGTCCTCAATGAAATCCACAGTGACCCGCCGGACTCCAAGTCCCGTTTCGTGGAGTTTGTCGAACTGTTCAATCCGCTTACTACTGATGTGAATGCCGGCGGCTGGACTCTCACCGGTGGCATCAGCTATACCATTCCTGCAGGCACTATCATTCCCGCCTGCGGCTACCTCGTCATCGCCGAAAATCCTGCCCACCTGCTCTCTTGGCATGGCTACAGTGGCGCTTTGGGCCCTTTCACCGGAAGTCTGCGCAATGAAGGCGACGAAATCGTGCTGCGCCGCCCGGACCTCAGCGTGATGGACCGCGTGCAATATGAACTCGGCTTCCCCTGGCCCACGGTGGGGGACGATCCCGGCGACTCCATGCAGCGGATCAATGAGCGGCTGGATAGCAATCTCGGAGCTTCCTGGCGCAGCGCCCTGCCCACGCCCGGCGCACGCAATCGCGTGACTGGCAGCGCGGCTCCACCCGCCATCCGCCAGGTGTCGCAGGTGCCAGATCAGCCCACCTCGAATCAAGCCGTGACCATCAGGGCGCGGATCACGGACCCGGATGGGATTGCCGCCGTTTGGCTGGAATATCAAATCGTGGAACCTGGCAGCTTCATCCGCCTGACGGATTTCGCATTCAACACTTCGTGGATCCCACTGCCCATGAACGACCAGGGCGTGGACGGTGACCAGATAGGAAGGGACGACATCTTTACCGCCACCGTTCCCCCGGACGTGCAGCGGCACCGGCGGCTCATCCGCTACCGCATCCGCTCCTGGGATGGGACCCTGAATCAGGTGCGGGTGCCCTACGCCGACGACGACTGCCCTAACTTCGCCTACTTCTGCTATGATGGCGTGCCCGCCTGGAGCGGGGCGGTGCAGCCCCGCGTCACGCCGGTGGAAACCTTCAGTCCTGGCACCATGAACAATGTGCGCCCCTGGCACTTGCTGGCCAATGCCACAGATGTGCAAAACTGCCAGTATAACCCAGCCTTCAATGATGGCACCTATCGCTTCGAGGGGGCGCTCGTCATCGGAGAGAAAGTGTATGATCACGTCCACTACCGGGTGAAAGGACAAAACAGCACCTTCAACACCGGCAAGAATAAATGGAAGTTCAAGTTCAACCGTGGCCGCCTGCTCCGGATGCCGGACAACTACGGCCTCAGCAGCACCAGGGTGCGCACCCTCAATATTTCCAGCACCCCCGCCCCGTGGGCACCGTGGAACCGCGGCATGAGCGGCCTGGATGAAGCGATGGCCTTCCGCCTCAGCCAACTCGCCGGCGTGCCTGCCCCCAACACCAGCTACCTGCAGTGGCGCGTCATTGATGATGCGGTGGAGCAGAATCCGGCAAATCAGTTCGAAGGCGATTTCTGGGGACTCTACCTCGCCTTCGAGAATACGGACAACCACTTCAAGGAGGAGCACGGCATGGAAGACGGCAACATCTTCCGCCTCATCGGCAACGAAGGCGGCAATCGCGTGCTGGGCCAGGGCAAAGGCCAGCCTGGCAACCTCAGCGACCTCAATGCCTTCACCAGCACGTCCACCGGCTATCGCCGCGGGGGCGGCTCAGCCACGGGCGCTCCGCCCGTTTCCACAATCCAGCCGGTCACCTGGTTCCAGGCCAATGTGGACCTGCCGGAATATTACTCGTGGCGCGCCGTGACGGAGGCGATCAATCAGACGGACCGCCGCGAACAGGAAAACGTGGTCTACTTCCGCCGTCCCAGCGACGGCCGCTGGCAGATTCTGCCCTGGGACTGCGATCTGCTCTATGAAAACTTTGACCGCTGGGGTCCGCAGAGTGTGCAAACGGCGGTGGACCTCCAACAGTATGAGCAAATCTCCCGGGCGCTCCTCCATCCCTTGATCCTGACCGAATTCCAGAACCGCGCCCGCGAGTTGCAGGACCTGCTGCTCAATAGCGACCAGGCATGGAAACTGGTGGATGAGTTCCTCAGCATTATCACCGATGAAGCCCCCCGCCTCATCCCCAACGGCGGCACCATCAGTGACGGCATAGTCGAAGCCGAACGCCGGCGCTGGGACTACAATCCCACAAACCCCATTCCGCCGCGCGGGGCCGGGGCCACCGGCAACTATTTCAAGTCACCCTATCCGATCGCCGACATGACCAACGGGCCCTATCCGCAGCCATTCAACCGGGTGCTCGCCACCCGCGATTTCGAAGGCATGGTAAAATGGGTGAAGGACTTCATCGCCACCGGCAAAAATGGCGGGGCGCGCCTCACCCGGATGAGCCATGGCCAAACTGCGCCCTACACCCTGGCAAACACTACGGCCATTCAGATCCCGGCCACCCCCTCCATCACCTACAGCGGCCCCAGACGCTATCCGCTAAATCAGCTGCAGTTCACCAGCAGCAGCTTCAGCTCGCCCAATAGCCAGACCTTCAGCGCCATACAGTGGCGCATCGGTGAAATCCATGATCCCAGCGTGGAGGGCTTCACCGCCGGGCAGCCATGGCGTTATGAAATCGAAAACGTGTGGACCTCCAGCGAACTGTCCACCTTCACCAGCACCGTAAATCCCCCCGCCACCGCCCTCGCCGCCGGGCGCACCTATCGCGCCCGGGTCAGGCACAAGGACAGCCTGGGGCGCTGGAGTCACTGGAGCGCCCCTATCCAGTTCGCCGCCGGTGCCGCCATCCCGGGAGACCTCGCCGGGAATCTTGTCGTCAGCGAGATCATGTATAACCCGCCCGCCCCGGAAGGAGGCGGTGCCGAGTTCATCGAACTGATGAATATCCACCCTAACTCACCGCTCGACCTCACCGGCGTGCAGTTCACGGCGGGCATCACCTATGCCTTCCCCTCCGGCTCCACCCTCGCTCCCGGTGCCCGGCTCGTGCTGGCCAGAAATGCGAGCGTCTTCACCGCGAAATACCGCAGCGCCCCGTTCGGGGTTTTCACGGATAGCCTCAACAACGGCGGCGAACTTCTGGCATTCAGTCTCGGGGCCGGCACCCCGCCCCTGCGCAGCTTCACCTATGACAATAACTTCCCCTGGCCGGCCGCAGCGGATAACGGCGGGGCCAGCCTTGTGCTCATCGCCCCGCAAACCAATCCGGATCATAACAATCCACTCAACTGGCGCGCCGGCACCACGCCCAATCCTGGCACCAGCGACTCTGTCTCCTTTTCCGCGTGGCAAACCGCCAACTCCCAGCCCGACGCCAACGCAGACACCGACGGCGATGGCTTGAGCGCCTTCCTGGAATACGCGCTGGGCAGCGATCCCAGCGCACCTTCCCTCCCCCCGCTCCCCACCCTCACCCGCCAACCCGATGGCAGTGCTCTCTACATCCTCACCCTTCCATTAACCCGCGACGATGCCAACTGGGAAATCCAAAATGGCAGCAGCCTCACCGCGTGGAACCCCGCCACGACCACACTCATCAGCCGCACGACCAGCGCCGGCCTGGAAACCTTCACCTACACCATCCCAGCAAGCGCTTTCAACGATCAACGGCGTTACTGGCGCACCAGATTCTGGCTGCGATAGGACCGGAGCCTCTATTTCCGCTTGGGCAGGAACAATGAATGAAGTGCCGGCTTGAATCCTTTGCTGACAGATCGATCATTCCGCATGTTGGAATGGCTGTCGACCCGCTCCCCTGTTGAAATCTGGTGGTTCTTTTTGGCCGTCAATCTTTTGATCGTCGTCGCTTCCGCCGGAGGAAATCTCTGGCTCCGCCGCCGCGCTGCCTGGAAGGGGCGGCGCTAAGCGATGATCTCTGAAATCACGTGGCCGCCGATATCCGTCAGCCTCCGGATGCGGCCAGCGTGGAGGTAGTTCAGTTTTTCATCATTCAGTCCCATGAGGTCCAGGATGGTGGCGTGGACGTCGCGGACGTGGATGGGTTCGCCGACGGAGC
>CAMDJM010000093.1 GCA_945900785.1 Akkermansia muciniphila | reverse complement strand
CTGGAGAAATACCTCCCCACGCCGCAAGCCACCGAAGCCGAAGTCCAGCAAGCCCTCGCCCGGCGACACCGCCGAAGGCAAATCGACATCGATTCCCGAAAGCGACGAAATCCAGACACTTTAACGGATATTTTATAACACAGTAGAAGTAGAAAGGATCATCGGCTTCCGGATGTTCCGCGAGAACCCGGCGGGCCAAGGCGGGATCGTTTTGACCGATGGAAGACAGCACCTCGGCGAGGATGGACGGCTGACTTTTCAAAGCGCGGGCCAAGGCGGCCGGCGGATCCAGTTTGGCATAGGCCCACCATGCGTTGGAGGGTCTTTTATGCTGCAACGCCCCTTCCAAATCCAACTCCACCCAGCGCAGCCAGGCTTGGTTTGTGAGGATCGGTTCGTTGTTTCCATCTGCCACCGTCCGGTCGATGACCTCCTTCAGTTCCTCCACCGAAGCGGTTTGGATAAAACGCGCCATCAGCAACATGCGGTCGAGGCCAGTGGCGGCAAAGACTTCCTCCATGCCTGGCGGGGTGGCACTATTCGGGCCGGGCGGGGCGGCAGACGGGCTGGTCTCCGGTGCCTGACGGATGGTTTTACCCGGCGTGGTTTCCGGTTTTTTGGTGAGGATGGAGCCCAGTGCGGAAGCATCTGTATTTTCACTTTCTGCCGCGCCTGAAGCGTGCGGCCAAAACCGGGCCGCCAGGATCGCTGCCGCAAAGGAGGCGAGGGGCAGCAGGAGGCGGATGGTTTTCATCGGCCAAAACTAGCCGAAGAGGGGTTCTCCGGCAACAACCAACTCTATTTTGTTACTGGGGTGGCGCGGGCCTCCTGCCAGCGCGGCCAATAGGCTTCCAGCCTGCTGATCCGCCGTGTTATCCGGCCTGGAAGGCCGGATGCCGCGCAGGCTGGAAGCCTGGGCCACCTTGTTGGCGTCCCCCGGAATTTCCCCTCACCGCTGCTGGCTAACACGGTCTATTTCAACGGGCAGTCCCGGCTGGTGCCCATGAAAATGTCATCTGGATGAAAGCGGAGCCGGGAATGGCTGTATTCAGGGAATCCGGAACGGCGTCTTTGCTGCTGCGGACCTGTCCTGAACTTTTCTGAATTTCCGTGAGGAAGATTTGCCAATTAATTATGCTTTCCGCGCTCGGCCAGGTTGCACCTGTCATCGCGGAAGGGATTCCTGCGCCGGTGCCGGAGCAGGTGGAGTTTTTTGAAAATAAAGTCCGGCCCCTGCTGGCAGAGCAGTGTTATGGCTGCCACTCTGCCGAGGCCGAGGCCAAGGGGAAACTTAAAGCCGGGCTGCGGATGGATTCGCTCGCAGGCCTGCTCAAGGGAGGGGATTCCGGGGCCTCGCTGGTGCCGGGGGACCCGGCGAAAAGCTTGATCATGGAGGCGGTCAATTATGGGAATGAAGACATGGCCATGCCCCCCAAGGCCAAGCTGGCGGAGGATCAAATCCGGATCCTGACAGAGTGGGTGAAAATGGGTGCGCCATGGCCGGGTGCCGTGGCAGGGCCACCTGCGGTTCAGGCTCACGGCGCGGAGCCCTACGATTGGGCGAAAATCCGGAGCAGCCACTGGGCCTTCAAGCCTATTATCAAAGCGCCACTCCCGGAGGCTTCCGGCAAGACCTGGCCGCGCTCGGAAATTGATCACTTTGTGTTGGCCCGCTTGGAGGCGGCGGGCTTGCTGCCCAATCCCCCGGCAGAAAAGCATCTGCTACTCCGGCGGGCTTATCTGGATTTGATTGGACTGCCGCCTTCGCCGGAACAGATCGCGGCTTTCCTGGCCGATGACTCCCCGGACGCCTTCGCCAAGGTCGTGGAGACCCTGCTCGCCTCCGGACACTATGGGGAGCGTTGGGCCCGTCATTGGCTGGATGTGGCGCGCTACAGTGAGGCCCATGGTGGATTTGGAGACAAGCCCCTGCCGCATACCTGGCGGTTCCGCGATTGGGTGGTGCGTTCCTTCAATGCCAATCTGCCTTACGATCAATTCCTGACCAGCCAGATCGCGGGGGACCTGCTCGTGGAAAATCCTGATCCGGCTGGCACCGGTTTTTTTGCGGTAGGCCCTACCTATGTGGGGGATGGCGGCGATCCCGAAGCCCAGGCGCAGGCGGAAGCGGAGACTCTGGCAGATCGCGTGGATACCTTCTCCCGTGGCCTGCTGGGACTCACCGTGGCCTGTGCCCGCTGTCACGATCATAAATTCGATCCTATCACGACCAAGGATTACTACGCCATCGCCGGCGTCTTCCGGAATACCCGTCTGGAGGAGTTTCCGGCTGCCCCGCTGGCTGAAGTCGAAGCCTTCAAGGCCAGCCAGGAAGGCATCAGGGGGCAGGAAAAACGGATTAAAGAGTTCCTCGCGGCAGCCGCTGAAAGACTCGGAACCGGAAAAAAAGAGGTCGAAAAATCGCTGAGCGAACCAGAGGGAAAAACCCTCGCTGGACTGCGGGCTGACTTGGAAAGCCGTAAGAAAAGCGCGCCGCCGATGTATCCCGTGGTGCATGGACTCAGCGATTCCGGCAGCGCCGACATGCCGGTGGCGCTGCGCGGCGATCTGCGCAAGCCAGGGGAAATCGCCCCCCGGCGCTTCCTTGAAATCGTCGCCGGAAAAGATGCGCCGCCTTACACGAAGGGCAGCGGCCGTCTGGAATTGGCCCGTTCCGTGACCGTGCCTGACAATCCGCTGACGGCCCGGGTGATCGTCAACCGCGTCTGGGGCTGGCATTTTGGCGAAGCGCTGGTGCGCACGCCCAGCAACTTCGGCCTGCTGGGGGAAAAACCCACTCATCCGGAATTGCTGGATTGGCTGGCGGCGGATTTCATGGAGCACGGCTGGTCGCTGAAACGGCTCCACCGCCAGATTCTCTTATCCGCCACCTGGCAGCAGAGCAGCCATTTTGATAAAGAGAAATTCTCCCGGGATGGCGACAACCGGCTTCTCTGGCGGATGAATCCTGGCAAACTGGCGGTGGAAGCCTGGCGGGATACCCTGCTGGCGGTGACGGGGGAACTGGACCCGGCCATCGGCGGCCCGGCTGCCGACGAAATCTGGAATAGCAAACGCCGCACCATTTATGTCAGCACCAGCCGCACCGGCGAGGTCTACCAAGCGGATCAATTCCTGCGCCTCTTCGACGCCCCGGCGGCGGTTTCCTCCACCGAAAAGCGCGTCACCAGCACCGTCCCGCAGCAATATCTGTTTATGATGAACAGCCCCTTCATGCGGGGCCGCGCCCAGGTGCTGGGCGACCGGATGCGGGCCCTGCCAGGTGGTTTGCCGGAACAACTCCGTGAAACCTATCTGCGCCTTTACTCCCGGCCCCCCGAGCCTGCCGAACTTCAACTCGCCAGCGGGTGGCTGGGCTCCACCCCTGGGCCGGCACGCTGGCACGATTACGCCCAGGTGCTCCTCAGCGCCCACGAGCTGATCCAGGTCCAATAAACCTCCGTCCTGCCCTTCCCCTTTTCCCCAACCCATTCCCTGACAAACCTTCCGCCCATGAAATTCCTCCAACACGAACTAGCCTACCGCCGCGCCACGCAGCAGCAGCTGACCCGTCGTGAAGCACTTTATAAAATGGGGGCAGGCATGGGGGCCATCGGTCTTGCCGCGATGCTGGGAGAGCGCGCCCCCGCCGGCGAATTGATCTCCCCGCTGGCACCGAAGCAGCCGCACTTTGCGCCCAGGGCCAAGCGCCTGATCCAGCTCTTCATGCCAGGCGGCCCCTCCCAGGTGGATACCTTTGACTACAAGCCCATGCTGGCCAAACACGCCGGGGAGCGCCCCGCCAGCGTGGACCGCAAGACGCTGCGGAATACGAAAATGGGGCTCATGCCCTCGCCCTTCGGTTTCAAGCAATATGGGCAATGCGGCAAATGGGTCAGTGATATCTTCCCGGAGACCGCCCGGTGCGTTGATGACATCAGCTTCATCCACTCCATGCACACTGACATCCCGGAACATGCCGGCGGCATTCTGATGTCGAACTTGGGGGCCCTGCAACCCAACCGCCCCAGCCTTGGGGCTTGGCTGACCTACGGCCTGGGCGCCGACACCCAGAATTTGCCAGGATTCGTCGCCATGTCCCCCCGCGCCCAGCCCCGCGGCCGGGGAGCCAATTGGGGGAATGCTTTTCTGCCCGGGGCCTATGCCGGGGCCTATGTCAACATCCAGGAGATGAAACCGGATGCGGTCATCCAGGACCTGAAAAGCGCGGGCCTCTCCCGCACCCAGCAGCGCGAACAACTCGATCTCCTGACTAAAATCAACCAGATGCAGCTCGCCCGCCTCCAGCAGGATCAAAACCTGGAAGCCGGCATCCAGGCCATGGAGATGGCCTTCCGCATGCAGTTTTCCGTGCCGGAAGTCTTCGATGTGTCCAAAGAATCTGATGAAACCCGCAAGCTCTATGGTGACACGGAATTTGCCAAAGGCTGTCTGATCGCCCGTCGTCTCATTGAGGAAGGCGTCCGGGTGGTGCAGCTTTCCCATAGCATCGACGGCTACGACATCGCCTGGGACACCGGTCACGGCGATATCATAGGCGGTCACGCCACTCTCGCCAAGGCCTGCGACCAAGGCATCGCGGCCCTGCTGACCGATCTCAAAGGCCGAGGCCTGCTTGATGAAACCCTTGTTGTTTGGGGCGGTGAGTTCGGGCGGGCCCCCACCTCGGAAGGTGAGAAAGGGCGGGATCACGACCACTATGGCTATACCGTCTGGATGGCGGGAGGAGGGGTGAAAAAAGGGTTCAGTTATGGTGCGACCGATGAGTTCGGATGCTCCGCTGTGGAAAACCGGGTTCATGTCCATGACTTGAACGCCACCATCCTGCACCTCATGGGCCTCAATCACGAAAAGCTCACCTACCGGTTCTCCGGCCGGGATTACCGCCTCACCGACGTGCATGGACATGTTGTGCACGGCATCATCGCCTGAAAACCGGTTTCTATTCAGCCAAGGGTTTGGGATTTAACCTTTGATGTGGATCACGGTAGACAGAATGAATTTCAGGTGGAAAGATCGCCCGCGTCCGGGGACTTCCCTGGACGGTAAATCTCCAAAACCACGAATGCCAGTTGCCATTGTCACCGGCTCTGCCGGACTCATCGGATCGGAATCCACAAAGCGTCTTCACGCTGAAGGATTTACTGTGGTTGGGATCGACAATGACATGCGGGCCTATTTTTTCGGGAAGGACGCATCGACAGCGGGGAACAACGATCAGTTGAGGGCAGAATTGCCCAATTATTTGGCGAAGAGCGCGGACATCCGGGATTTCCCGGCTGTTGCTGCCATTTTCAGGGAATATGGGAGGGATATCACCTTGATCGTGCATACGGCAGCACAGCCTTCGCATGATTGGGCGGCGCGGGAACCCTTGACTGATTTCGGAGTGAATGCCACGGGCACCCTGCATCTGTTGGAAGCCACGCGTTTGTATTGCCCGGAGGCGGTTTTCATCTTCACCAGCACGAATAAAGTCTACGGGGATACTCCGAACCGGCTGCCCTTGGTCGAGCAGGAGTCCCGCTGGGAAATCGAGGCATCCCATCCGTATTTTCAGGGGATCAACGAGCAAATGTCCTTGGACCACACGAAGCATTCCATCTTTGGGGCCAGCAAGGTGGCGGCCGATGTGATGGTGCAGGAATATGGCCGTTACTTCGGGATGAGAACTGCGAGTTTCCGGGGCGGATGCCTCACCGGGCCAGCCCATGCCGGTGCCGAGTTGCACGGATTTTTGGCGTATCTGATGCGGTGTATCGTGGAAGGAAAACCCTACCGTATTTTTGGTTACGGGGGCAAGCAGGTCCGCGATAACATTCACTCCCATGATTTGGTGGAGGCCTTTCTCCACTTCTACCGGGCTCCCCGGTGCGGTGAAGTCTACAACATCGGCGGCAGCCGCCACTCCAATTGCTCCATGCTGGAAGCGATCCGTCTGGGGGAGAAAATGACCGGGCAATCCCTTGATTATACTTACGTGGAGGACAACCGGATTGGTGACCACATCTGGTATATCTCGGATGTCAGGAAATTCCAGGCCCACTACCCGGACTGGAGCTACCGCTATGACCTTGAGGGGATCCTCGGGGAAATCCATCAGGCGCTGCTCAAATGACCACGGCACGAACAGGTTGGGCCGGACTGCTCGTGACAGATGTGATCGGCACGGATTGTTCGTCAGTCAGCAAGGAGGCCCTGTTGCCTCTGCTGGAGGAACAGGTGGCCAGCGGCCCATGGGCGTTGGATTTTACCAATGTGCAAATTGTCGCCATGCGCCGCACAGAGCCTGCCTTCCGGGAAATCACGGACAATGTGGATGCCTTTATTCCTGACAGCGAAGTGCTGCGCTGGGCGGTGAATTGGCGCGGCGGACAAATGGCGGCCCGCGTCTATGGTCCGGATTTTTTGGCGCATGCCATCCGCCATACCGCTCCGGGCACCCGGCATTATTTTCTTGGAGGATCGGCGCACTGCCTTTCGGAATTGCTCGCCAATATTCAGCGGCTCAATCCCCGCATGCAAGTGGTGGGCTCAAATGATGGTTATTTCGATGAGTCCCAAAACGACGCTCTGGTGTCGGGGATTCTGGCAGTGGATCCGGATTTTATTTGGGTGGGCCTGGGCACCCCGAAACAGCAGGGCTGGATCCACCGGAACAAATCCCGTTTTTCCAGGGGCGTGCTGCTGGCGGTGGGATTCGCGTTTGATGTGAATGCCGGAACGAAAAAGGACGCGCCTAGGTTTCTCCAAAAGATGGGGCTGACCTGGTTGTTCCGGCTCCTCAGTGAGCCGCGCCGGCTGTTTGGCCGCTATGTGAAATACAACTCCCTTTTTCTCTGGCATCTGGGCAGACAGGGACGGGGCCGGTGAATGGCCGTGTGGCCTGACCTCCGGGCTGGAGGTGGATAAAAATGCCGTCTGTGGGTCCGCAGCCACCCACGCATTTTGCAGGCCGGAGGCCGTGATGGGCGCTCGCAGGATTTTTTTGAAGAAAAATCAAAGCCGGTGCTTCCAGGTCCAAGAGGTCCCCGCTGGACGCCGGAACTTGTTTCCGTCCTCAATCCAATATGAAAACATCCTATCTCATTCCCGTCCTCGCCCTGCTCGCCGGGGCGGGCGTTTCGCGTGCTGCGGTCAGTTTGACCAGCAGTAATACCTTCAGCTCCATTACCGGCCAATACACCTACAATTACTCGGTGGTGAACAGCGGCAGTCCGGAGGAACTCATTCAGGTCACCTTTCCCGTCAGCGCTTCGGCGGCTTTGATGGGGTTAACCGCTCCCACCGGATTTAATATCACTTACGACACCGTCGGAGCCCGGGTCAATTTCATCTGGGATAATGATGAATTCACCACGCAGACCTTTGCCCCGGAAAGCACCGTGAGTGGCTTCAGCTTTACCAGTCCAGTGGGTCCAGGACTGGTGGATTTCATAGCATCCGATATCAACCAGGACTTCACCGGTTCCACCACCGCCCCGGTGCCGGAACCCTCTGCCGGACTGCTCGGTCTGGGTGCCCTGGGCCTTCTGCTGCGCCGCCGCCAGCGCTCCAGCCAGCCTTGAACCACTTTAATTCGGTCCCGTCAACATAATATAGCTATTCCAAATAAAATACCATGAAAACTTCCTTTAAATCCCACGCCACTCTGAGTCTGATTCCGCGCCTCGCCCTGCTCGCCACTGCCGTCACTGCCGTCAATCTGATGGTGCCAGCTCCTTCGGCCCACGCTTCCAGTCACAGTGATGCGCCCCTCATCAAATTGGACCCCCAGGCCAACCTTACAGATGTTTATGCCTTCATCCGCACCCGTCCCGCCACGGGCGAGCGGGCCCTTGTGGTGGAGGTCAGCGTGCGTCCTTTCTCCGAACCTGGGGACGGCGGCCAATATGAATCCTTCTCCCCGGATGCCCGCTACAGCATCCATATCACAAACCCAGTCACCGGTGCCGAGTCAGAGCGCTATGATTTCCGCTTTTCCCCGGTGGATGCGGTGAATGGAGCGGCCAACTACAAGAATCCCAACACGATTTTGAAATACGGACTGGGCACGGAAGTGGGCCCGATTGTGACCGTGGGGGACAACCGGCAGAACTACACGCAAACCTACACCGTCACCCGCACTGTCGGAAGCACCCCGACCAACCTGAATAGCGGAGGCACCACTTTGATGGTCGCTCCTCCGAATGTGGGTTTGAATACCACACCAGCCTACAATGACAGCACCGGCCGCGCCGTGTCCGGAGCGACCAGCCGCGCCACACTGGATAGCTACACGAGGCAGACAACCTATGATCTTCCTGCGGGCACCCCTCCGGTCAGTGGAGCCACTGGTTTCTATACGACGTTCGCCGGCCCCCGGGAGGACGGATTTTATGCCGATACCGGTGGCATCTTTGATTTGCTCAACGGCCGGATTTTGAATAACAACGGGAATCCTGCGGATAGTTTCGGCCAGGATGGCAATGGGGTTGATGGCTTCAAGGGCTTCAACGTGCTGCACTACGCCATTGTGATTCCTCTGGCAAATCTCGCGCAGACCTTCACCTACACCGGAGTGCTGCAGCCCGGCAGCACGGGAGTTGGCGTCTATGCTTCTGTCAGCCGCCCCCGCACCACCCTGCGCACCTCCACTTCTGCTGATGCCTCCAGCGGGGCCTGGGTGCAGGTGAACCGTCTCGCCAACCCATTGTTCAATGAGGTGCTGGTAGCTGCGGCAGGCAAGGATGTCTATAACCGGACTTCCCCCACCCAGGACGCAGCTCTGTTTGCCACCTACGCTCAAAACTCTGAACTCGCGGCGTTGATCAACGCTGTCTATGGCACCAGTTTTGTGACGACCGGCCGCGCTGACCTGCTGGCGATTTTCATTCCTGACGTGATCCGCGTGAACACCACCACCGGAGCCACGCGCATTGCCGGGGATGCCGCTTTCAGCCGCTTCAGTTTTGCTGGGGGAGACACGATCGCCAATGGGGCCGGACAACAAATCCCAGCGGGCTGGCCGAATGGCCGCCGTTTTGGCGATGACGTCGTCGACATCGCCTTGAGTGCCGTGGCCAGTGGCCCGAATGGATACAGCAACCTCACGGTGGTAGGTGATAACATGCCCGGAAACGACCAGGTCTACAACCGCACCTTCCCCTATGCCGCCACGCCGAATTCCGGCACGCGGAACTCGAAAGATCTGTTCGGTTCCGTTGGCTTCTAAACGCTGACCCTGAACCCCAGGCACTGGGGCGGCAGATTTCCCCCCGACTCCGCCCCGGTGCCTTTTCATTTTTCAAACACTGCCTATATGTCGCCTTTGCCTACTCCAACTCCCTCCAGTTCTGCCCCGTGGCGTGGTGGTTTGAACGCCTTGCTGCTGGCCGCTGGTATCGGCGGAGTTGCCTTCGCCCTGATGGCTGGCAATGCCCCGGTGGCTTCATCATCCGCAGTTTTGGCAGTGGCTCCTGCTGCGCCAGATGTTGGAGCATGGCTGGCTGGCATGCCAACCAGTCAGATGGGGACTGTTACGGGCATGGCACTCGAAGCCGCTTTCACGAGAGTGAAAGCCCAGCCGGTCCAGGCCGCAGCATGGTCCGGGTTGGGCGATGTGATCGCGCAATGCCAAAGGGAATCCAATGATGCCTCTTTTTATGCTGTCGCGGAAAAGTGCTATCAATGGGCCTTGAATTTGAATCCAGCGTGGACGGACGCCATGGCTGGCATGGGCTGGGTGCATGGGGGACGGCATGAGTTTGATCTCAGCATGCTTTGGGCAGAAAAAGCGCTCAGCGCGGATGCCGGGTACGCCACAGCCCATGGCATCATCGGCGATGCTGCGGTGGAATTGGGGGACTACGACAAGGCCTATGAACACTATCAAAAAATGATGGACCTGCGGCCTGACCTCTCCTCATGGAGCCGGGGAGCGCATCTGCTCTGGCTGACCGGAAACCAGTCCAAGGCCGTAATGCTGATGGGACAGGCGATCCGCAGTGGTGGACCGTATGCAGAAAATACCTCCTGGTGCCGGGCGCGCCTGGCCTTGATGCTCTTTAACAATGGAGCGCTGGTGCCGGCTGCGCAGGCGCTGGAGCCAGCCTTGGCTAAGGGCACTACGAATTTCCACGTGCTGCTGGCGGCAGGGCGGATCGCGGCCGCTGAGGGAAAATTTCCTGAGGCGGAGGGGCACTACCGGAAAGTGTTGGAAAAAGGACCGAATTTGGAAGCCCTGATAGGATTGGGAGATATTGCTGTGGTCCAGGGCCGGACGGAGGATGCCGCCCAGGCCTATGCCTCTGTGAAGTCCCTGCACGCCCAGCACCGGCAGACTGGAGTGCATGATCACATGGAAATGGCCCGCTTTTACGCCGATCACGGCATGGAAGCGGATGAGGCGCTGCGTCTCGCCCGGGAACATGGCGAGGTGCGGAATGTCTTCGAAGCGGATACCATGGCCTGGGTGCTTTTCCAGCATGGCGATCAGGCCAAGGCCATCGAATACATCAAGCAGGCTTTGAAAACCAACACGCCGGATCCAGCAATCCACTATCATGCGGGCTGTATCGCCGCTGCAGCGGGGGATCGGGTATCGGCCCAGAAGCACCTGCAAAAGGCGCTGAGCATGAATCCGGTCTTTTCCGTGCTTCATGCGCCCAAAGCGGTGGCTTTGCTGGAAAAGCTGGGGAGCACCGCCCCGGTGGTTCCCGTAGTCGCAGAGCGTCCGGGGAATGCTGGAAATGCCCTGTCTGTCTTGAAATAAATAAATAAACCCTGTCTCACTTGGCGGCTTTTCCGGGATGAGCGGAAAATGCCCCAGGCAAAACGAAAAAAGCCCCGCTCGGTTTGAGCGGGGCTTTTGCGTTCAACAGGGTCGATCGGAGGTCTACTTCGTTTTTGCGCCGGAAATGATCTGGTCGTAAATCCAGGCGTAGGTCTTTTCCAAACCATCGCGGAGTTTGATTTCCGGAGCCCAGGTGAAGTGTTGCTTGATCAGGGTGTTGTCGCTGTTGCGGCCATTCACGCCTTTGGGGGCGCTCAGGTTATAATTCCGCTTCAGTTTCACGCCGGCGATGTCTTCGACAATATCTACCAGCCCGTTGATGGTCACAATTTCATCGCTGCCCAGATTCAGGAGTTCGATGATATCGTTTTCCAGGAACATCCGGGTTCCTTTTAGACAGTCGTCAATATACATGAAACTGCGGGTCTGGTGGCCATCGCCCCAGATTTCGATTTCATGGTTTCCGCTGAGTTTGGCCTCGATCACCTTGCGGCAGACGGCAGCGGAGGCTTTTTCACGTCCACCGGCCCAGGTGCCGTGGGGACATAGACATTATGATAGCGGGCCACCCGCGTCTGCAGGCCGAAGTCCTCGCGGTAGTGGCGGCACATGCGCTCGCTGAAGAGTTTTTCCCAGCCATAGCCGTCTTCCGGCATCGCCGGGTAGGCGTCGGCCTCCCGCAGGGGAGTGACGTTGGCATCGCGCTGCTTGTCAGCGTTGTAAACGCAGGCACTGGAGGAGTAGAAGAGACGTTCCGTGCCGGCCTCACGGGCGGCCATCAGCATGTGGGTGCTGGGGAGGACGCTCAGCATGCAGAGCGCTTTGTTGTTTTCAATGAAGCCCATGCCTCCCATGTCCGCCGCGAGCATGTAGATGTGTTGCATGCCGTCGGAGGCCGTATGACACTTGTCGAGAAGGGTCAGATCGGCACTAATGTTTTACACTCCGTCATGGACCTGATACCACTCGTCCAGCGGACGCCGGTCCACGCTGCTGATTTTTTTATAGCCGGTTTCCTTGAGCCGGGCGTCGAGGTGGCCAACGATAAAGCCGCCACCGCCGGCAATAAGAACCGAGTCGTGAGTTAGGCTCATATGGATTTGGGAAACGCTTAAGAAGTTTAATTGGGACCGGGCGGAAGGAAATTCCGCTAGCCCGTCCACTGGAGGAGAATCCGGCTGATGAAAAGGGGATTATTGACCAAATACCGCTTCCAAAGCCGCTTCGGCTCCTTCAGGAGCCGGTAAAACCACTCCAGTCCAGTGCGTTGCATCCATCCCGGGGCCTGCGGCAGGAGTCCGGCATGAGAATCAAAGGCAGCTCCCACGCCGAACATCAAGGTGGTGTCGAGCAGGGGCAGGTATTTGGCCATGAAGCGTTCCTGTTTGGGCGTGCTCAGGCCGACCCAGATGATGTCTGGTTTCAGCTCACGTATTTCATCGCACAAAGCCTGGGTTTCCTCCGGATGGAGATCACGGAAAGGGGGGCAATAGCAGCCGTTGATCAGCAATCCTGGAAACCGCGCCTCCAATTTTTCCTTTAACATAAGGGCCACATCCTCCCGGCCTCCATAAAAATAGTGTTTCACCCCGGACGCAGTGCCTTCCTCCAGCACCTGCAGCATGAGGTCCGGGCCATAGACCCGCTTCATTTCCCGGTGCCCTTCCTTTTTGCCGCACCAGACCATGGGCACGCCATCGGGGGTGGTGAGAAAGGATTGGTTCAGGATGTCTTTGAAGGCAGGATCGTGTTGAGCCTCGCTGACGCCATGCACGCCCGTGACGCAAATGTATCCTTTCCGGTGCTGGGTGATCGCTTCGGCGATGGCATCCCCTGCCGAGCGGAGATTGAGCACACTGATGCCAACGCCGAGGACGTTGACACGGGGGATGGATAAACTCATGGGAAAATCAAAGTCATAGTGGGGGGATCAGCGCTTTGCAAAGATTCCTCCGTTCCGCCATTCCTCCAAGGCGTGATTTCAGCGTTGCAAAGCATCCCGGTGGGATGCACGGGTCGGGGCAATTACTTTTTCCGATATGAGCACTCCATCCACCTACGCAGTTATTCTGGCCGGAGGCAGCGGCCGCCGTTTTTGGCCATTGAGCCGGGACACCCGGCCCAAGCAATTGCTGCAACTCTTTGGGGGCAAAACCCTGCTGGAACAGGCTTTGAACCGCTTGGGGGGATTGGTGCCCCGGGAAAACATCCTGATTTTGACCAACCGGGAGCAGATTGGCGAGGTGCGTTCCATCCTGGGCGACGCTCTGCCGCCGGAAAATATCCTCGCAGAACCCGCCAAGCGCGATACCGCACCAGCCATCGCTCTCGGCATTGGCTGGGTTGCTGCCCGGGATCCCCATGCGGTCATGATGGTTTTGCCTGCGGATCAACTGATTCAGGACGAAGCGGCCTTCCGCTCCTGCATGGCCGGGGCGGTCAATGTGGCCCACCACAGTCAGGGCCTGGTGACCATCGGAATCAAGCCTACCTGGGCGTGTCCCAGCTATGGTTATATTGAGCGCGGCCGCCGGGCCCAGATCAGCGGGGCAGATCACACTATCGTGTATGAGGTTTCCCGTTTCCGTGAAAAACCGAATCCGGATTTGGCCGAGGATTTCCTGCGTCAGGGCAATTTTTCGTGGAACGCCGGAATGTTCATCTGGAGCGTTTCCTCCGTTATTGCCGAGCTTTCCAAGCACCGTCCGGAATTGGCAAAATTTGTCGCCGAGATCCGCCAGAGTCAGGATCTCCAGGCCACCATTGATGCCCAGTTCGCCACCCTGCCCCAAATTTCCATCGACTACGCTCTCATGGAAAAAGCAAGCCGCGTGCTGAACATTGAAGCCACCTTTGACTGGGATGACGTGGGCTCCTGGATCAGCGTGGGCAAATACCTGCCCACCGACGAGCATGGCAATGCCGCGAACCAGGCCGTGACCCAGATCGATTCCCATGGCAATATCATTTTCAGCACTGCCGGGCAGAATATCTCCCTGCTCGGAGTGACCGATCTGATCGTGGTGCAGGTGGGCGACGCCCTGCTGGTGGCGAACAAACACTCCGCTGATGCGATCAAGAAGATCGTGGACATGGTGCCCTCCTCACTGCATTGATCAGATTTATCCTGGAAGACGGGCTGTCTGGAATCGGTTATTTTCCAATGCAGAACTGGGAAAAAATGGCTCCCAGGATGTCTTCCACATCCACCCGGCCCACGATGTCCCCCAGGGCTTCCATCGCCAGACGGAGGTCCAACGCCACGTATTCCATGGAGATGCCGCTGGCGAAGGCGGCCTGCGCGGCCAGCAGCGCGTGGCGTGCCGTTTCCAGACAGGCGCTGTGACGGGCGTTCACGGCCAGACCGGATTGTTCAAAGTGGTTACCCCCGGAAGAGATGAGTTCCGCAATCCGGATCGTGAGCTGATCCAGGCCCGCTCCTGTTTGGCTGGAAACAGCCACGCTTTGGCCGGGGACGTCCGCCCAGGCCGGATGCTGGGGCAGATCGCTTTTATGCAGGATCAGCAGGTGCCGTGCGGTGGCGGAATCCGCCAGGCTCAGCCGGGAGGCGGGCGGCAGACTGGCATCCACGATTTCCAGGATCAGGTCGGCTTGGTTCAGTTGGGCCTGGGTGCGGGTCATGCCCGCCTGCTCAATCATATCCGCCGTATCCTGCCGGAGGCCCGCCGTGTCGATCAAACGCAGGGGAAAGCCCTGCAGATTGAGCACCTCCTCAATGGTATCCCGTGTGGTGCCCGGCTGGGCACTGACAATCGCACGCTCAAATCCGAGGAGGCGGTTGAGGAGACTGCTCTTTCCCGCGTTAGGGGCTCCGGCCAGCACGGTGCGCACCCCCTCGCGGAGCAGGCGGCCCTGATCTGCTGTGGCCAGCAGGGTGTTCAGACGCTGAGTTAGGTCTGTCAGACGTTCCTGGAGGGCCTGTCCGGTATCCGGGTCGATATCCTCTTCCGGAAAATCGATGTAAGCTTCGACATGAGCCAAAATCGTGACCAGCTCATCGCGCAGGCTCAGGATGGTGCGGCCCAGGGCACCATCGAGCTGACGGTGCGCCGCCTGGAGCGCCCGGTCCGTCTGGGCCGAGATCACATCCATCACGGCTTCGGCCTGGGTCAGATCCAGCTTGCCATTCAAAAAGGCGCGTTGGGTAAACTCCCCCGGGCCGGCCGCACGGGCTCCCGCCTGGAACAGCCGTTCCAGCACGCGCCGGGTCACCAGCACGCCGCCATGGCAGGAGATTTCGATGGTGTCCTCTCCGGTGTAGCTGGCGGGTCCCGGGAAGTAGGTCAGCAGCACGTCATCAATCCGTTGCCCGGCTCCGTCAGTGATCGTCCCCAGCAAGGCCATCCGCGGAGGAAAGCCGGCCGCCCTGCGGGAGCAGCGGAAAACCAGAGCGGCCACGGCGTGGGCACCCGGCCCGCTGACCCGCAGCAGTGCCACGGCCCCGGTGCCGGAGGGCGAAGAGAGGGCGGCGATGGTATCGCCAGGAGTGAGATCTGACATATGCAGCCATGCTGGCGGTTCAACCATGGCTGTCAAGAGATCAGCCAAGGTCACAGGCACAGGTGACGGATTCCTGGAATGTCCCGCAGGACCAGAAACCCTGACGCAAGTCCGTTGGTCCTGATCCTCGGGCTTATTTCACCAAAAGTCCGGGGCGGAACTGGCCGGCGGTGATAAGGGCGGGGATGCGTTTGAGCTTGCTGGCATCGAAGCTGTGGTAGGCTCCATCGAAGATGAGGGATTTGAAGTCGTCGTATTTGAGCCGCCCACTGGGGGGCCAAAAGCGGGCGGCCTGGATGCTGGCGATGACGCCTTCGGCGCAGATGCGGCCGGCGTCGAGCATGGGCTGGCTGAGGTCTTCCCACATTTCCAGCCGGGCTTCGCTGATGGCGCGGGGGAGATTGATGTAGCCGGCGGCGACCGGTTTGCCGTAGTGCGCTGACATGATATACGCGTAGAGGGGCAACTGGAGGTTTTGCCAGAGATGGGTCTTGCCATTCAGGTCGAAATATTTCCATTCGGGTTCGTCTTCCTCGAATTTTCCAGGACGCAGATGGGCCGCTCCAGGGGATAGGGCCTTGGCGGAGGTCTTGTAGTCAAGGATGCGCAGGCCGTGCTCCGGGTGTTGCTCGATAAGATCGATCCGGCCCCGGATTTCGACGCCTTTGATGCGGACGGGATCGTCGGAGCCGGGTAGTTTGGGGAAGTCGATTTCCACTTCCTTGAAGCGCCAGCCGGCGGCGCGTTGGGCGGCGTGGATTCCGGCCGCTTTGGTAAGGCAGCCGCGGAGGGTATCCATCTGGACAGCGACCGGGATTGTTAGCCGTGTGCCGTAGGTTAGACTGATGAGCTGCTCCAGGGTGTGGTGCAGAAAAGCAGTCAGAACCGGAGCGTCATCGCTGTCCCGGAGGGCCAGGTTCTGATGCAGGGCCTGGATGGTATCGTGGAAGAGGCTGCCAAAGGCGCGGGCGTCCAGCTCCGCCTGGGAGGCATCGTAGGACTCCATTTTTAGCACGTGCTTCAGATAAAACCGGAAGGGACATTTCAGATAGTCGCTGAAGGCGGTGACGCTGAGGCGGGTGAAGACGGGGGCGGTTTCGGCCGGTGGAGGGACCTGAAGGGGCCAGGCGCGTTTCCATGAAGGGGCCGGAGTTCTGGCCCCGGGCTCCTCCATCTCGCGGGGAAAGAGGCGGAGGGCGCGGGCGGGGAGTTGGAAGGGGGTGCAGCGCAGGAGCAGACGGCTGGGTTTGAGAGGATCCCCGGCGGCATTTTGCCGGCAGGCGATGAGCTGGATGGTGCCTTCGGCCCGGCGGCTTTCGATCATAACCGTGAGCAAATAGCTGTCGCGGGCGAGGCGGGCGGCGTTGGTTTTCAGATCAAGGGAGCCGCGCACGCTGTCAGGGAGCCAGGCATCGCCCTGGATGCTGTCGGGCACCATGCCTTCGTTCAGGCCGGCAATCAGGAGGTCTGGAGCGTCCTGCCAGGCGAGTTCCAGCCAGCCATGGAGGACAGCGGCGTCTGCGGGGTGGGCGGAGTAGAGCCGGGCGTCCCTGACCAGCGAGGCGGCGAGATCCAGCCGGGTGGCGGCGCTGAGGCCGGGGAGGAATCCAGCGGCACCACGCTCCACGGATAGCAGGGAATCCTGCCAGGCAGTGAGGGCAGCAGTGAAGCGCTGGCGGGCAGCCAGGGTGGCAAAGCGGCGCAGTCCGTGGATGGTTTCGAGAAAGACCTCCAGCCGTTGGGCCAGAGGGCCATCTTCAAGATCCGCCAGGACGCCGTTCAGCCAGTTCAGGACGCCGGGCAGCACGGGCGGTTTCAAATCCACGCCGGGCGCGGCGTGGGACAGTTTGCTCTGAAAGGTGGCGGCGGCCCAATGGGAGGCGAGTGGGGTGGCCTGGGTGAGCGATTGGGGGAGGCGGGCGCTTTGGAAATCGTCCCATTCCGTGAGAACTTTTAAAGGATCGCTGGCACGGGTGGATTGCCCGGCCGCTGCCAGCACATCCGGGATGCGCAGGAACTGGCCGGCGGCGCTCCAGGCCCCGGTGCGCAGCAGATTCGTCAGGGTTCGCATCAGCCACGAGATTTCGTGCTCCAGCAGGGGCAGGCCATCCGGGTCAAAGACGCTGTAGCCTTTCGCCTCTCCCAGACGCCTCAGGGGGCCGGAGATTTCGGGGTCGGCACTGCCCATGGCGGTGCCGCCGGGCTGTTGACGGATCAGGGGCAATTTTTCCGCGAGGAGGCGGGCGGCATCTTCCGGCCGGGCGACCAGTGAAATGTTATCACTGCCCTGGGGTAAAGCGATTTCGCGGGTGGTCCAGGGGTGATCCAGGGGCCGGCCCCATGCGTCAAAAGTAGGCGCTTCCAGTTCTGGTGCATGGATGACCACGGTGACTGAGGCCAGGGCACGCTCCAGGATGGATTCCAGAGCGAGACGGACGAGTCGGATGCTATCTGGAACCGCCGCGAGCACCACGTGGGTGATGCCTTCCGGGAGCACGGGCGAGCGGGCGGCGTTGATTCGGGTAGTCGTGGAGTCCTTCCAACCGGCGGATTCCAAACGGCCGGTGGCGATGGCTTCGAGCCGGGCGAGGGCCTGCCAGCGGGCGGCCTCCGGATGAGCCGGTCCCAAGTCGCGTGCTGCCATGGCGATGGTGCGGGCACCTTCCTCCAGGGTGCGGCGCAGCTTCAGCAAATC
>CAMDJM010000092.1 GCA_945900785.1 Akkermansia muciniphila | reverse complement strand
GCTCCGTCGGCGAACCCATCCACGTCCGCGACGTCCACGCCACCATCCTGGACCTCATGGGACTGAATGATGAAAAACTGAACTACCTCCACGCTGGCCGCATCCGGAGGCTGACGGATATCGGCGGCCACGTGATTTCAGAGATCATCTCTTAGCGCCGCCCCTTCCTCTAGAATCCTCAGCAACGCCTGACTCACCCATTCGACATGCCTGTCTTTGCACTCCACAATCCACTCCTCCTGCTCGCCGGGAGCATGGGGGATAGCTCTGTCCGGGCCCGCCGCAGCGGAGACGGTCGAATTCTTCGAAAACAAGGTCCGACCGCTATTAGTGGAGCATTGCCACGTGGACACCAGAGGGCAAGCCGGAGACCTCCCGGCTCGACGCCATCCGCCGCGTGCTCCGACCAGACGCCACCGCTGCAAAATAATCATCCCATTGAAAACCACACTCACACTCATCGCCCTGCTGCTCGCGCCGCTCGCTCGACTTCATGCAGCCGACGCATCGAAGCCTGCCGACGAACCCGCCGCGAAGCTGTCGTCCGGCGAGTATTTCTTCAAGCAAACGTGGTCGCAGGAGCAGGATTTGCCGCGCCCTTACCACGTGAACATTCCAGGGAATCCGGACAACCGGAAGCTGCCCGTCTTGATCTTTCTGCACGGCAACGGCGGAAACGCCAAGGGCGCGATGAGCGCATTCCTGAAGCAGCATCCGACGATGGCAACGCGCTATGTGATGGTGTTTCCGGACGGCTATCTGAAAAGCTGGAACATCTCGGCCGAGCGGTCGAAGGCGGATGATCGCAAGTTCATCGAAGCCATCGTCGAAAAGCTCGCCGCTTGTGACAACGTCCAGCCGGATAATTTCACCATCATGGGCAACTCGAATGGCGCGGCGTTGGCGAATCAACTGGCTATCGAGAGTCGCTTGCCGAACATCCGCAACTACGTGACCGCCGTCAGTCCGCTCAACGAGCTGCAACACGATGGGCGGCACTTCAAAGCCAAGGGCGACGACAACATCTATCAGGCCGTCGCGACACCCCGGACCGGCGCGCGACTCATGAACATCTCGGGAACCGAGGATCACCTGATTCCGTATCAGGGTGGGCCCTCCCCGATTCCCGCGAAGAACGGCAAGCTCGGCTTCGTCGCTGCGGAGGAGTCCGTTTTCCTCTGGGCCAAAGCCATGGGATACCAAGGCGGGAAGCTAATGAAACCCAGCAGCACCGTCGGCAAGCTCGAGGTCTTCAGTTACCTTGATGGCGCGATCATTCACTACAAGGTCCTGGGCGAAGGGCACGACGCGGCTGGGGCAATCGATGAAGCGACCCTGCTGCGATTTTTGGAAACCGGGCGATGAGCGAAATCCACTGGCCCATTCTGAAAACCATGAAGCACACCCTCACGCTCCTCACCGCCCTGCTGCTCGCGCCGCTGACCGCGCTTCACGCTGCTGATGCTACCAAGCCCAACATCATCGTCATCCTCTCCGACGACATGGGCTATTCGGACATCGGCTGCTACGGCTCCGAGATCTCTACGCCGAGTCTGGAAGGAGCTGGCGGGCAAATGGCAGGCGTGGGCCGACCGCGTCGGCGTGCAGCCCTGGCCGCTCAAACGTCCCGCCAAATAGAAAACAACTGGGCAATTTTCCGCCAATCAACCACAGTCGCCTAATGAAAACAAAAAGTATATCAATCAGCATCCTTTCCCTGCTGGCCGTCTGCGGTGCGGCATTCGCCGCGGAAGCTGCCCCGGAAGGCGATCTCAAACCATTTCTGGGTGAGCCAAAGATGGAAAGGCAGCAGGTGTATCAAAGCGACCGTTTTCCCACCGTGGCCGTCGCCAGGGATGGCTCGGTGCTGGCGGTCTGGAACGGCGTGAAAGTGCGGCGCAGTGAGGATGGCGGCGCGACGTGGGGGCCTGAAATCCCGATCGGGCCAGGATTCATGGGCGGCGGCGTTACCGTGAACGACGCCAACGGGGACATCTTCGCGTTTGTGAGTGAGGCCCACCCGCCGAGCAAGGAGAAAATTTACCGCAGCCAGGATCATGGCAAGACATGGTCGGTCATGGACGCGGTGATCAAGCCGGACACCAAGGGCAACAAGCCCGAGATGCACATGAATGACCACGGCATCACCCTGATGCGCGGCACCCACAAAGGGCGGATCATCCGCCCCTCCCGGTTTTACGCCACGAAAAACCACCACAGCGAGTGGCCCCACCATTACACCAACGCCATCTACAGCGACGATGGTGGCAAGACCTGGCTCACCAGCGAACCCTTTCCCGCCAATGGCACCGGCGAGGCCACAATCGCCGAGTTGTCCGACGGACGAATCTATTACAACACCCGCCGGCACTGGGTGCCCGAGGGCGAGGACAACTCCACCCGCTGGACCGCCATGAGCGACGATGGCGGGGTCACATGGAAGGATCTGACCATGTGCAAGGATCTGCCCGATGGTCCGCGTGACACTGGTTATGGACTGATGGGCGGACTCGGGAGATTACCGGTCAAGGACAAGGACATTCTTATCTTCAGCAACGTCGAGAGCAACGCAGGCCGTCGCAATGGCACGGTCTGGGCCAGCTTCGACGGCGGCAAGTCCTGGCCGCTGAAGCGCCTCGTCACGGAAGGCGCCTTTGCCTACTCATCCCTCGAGGTGGGCCGTCCAGGCACGAAGAGTGAAGGCTGGATTTATCTGTTCTCCGAGGGGGCTGGCGGGGAAATGTGGCGCTTCAACCTGAGCTGGCTCCTTGCCGGAACCAGGACTGGCAACGGAGAAGTGCCAAAGTGGGTTGGGGAAATTCCTGCTGCCGATCCCGCCACAGAAGCCAGGCCCGGTGCGGAAGCCAGACATGAGTCGCTGGTTCCCGCCCCCCGCCTTGAAAAGTGGTGGTTTGCTCTCCACGCGGAAAGGATCGGGGATATGGCGGAGAAGGATATCGACCTGCTGATGATCGGGGACTCCATCACCCACGGGTTCGACTCCGTGGGTGCCAATTACTGGAAGGAAGTCTTTGAGCCGAGGAAAGCCATCAACCTCGGATTCGGCGGCGACCGCACCCAGCATGTCCTCTGGCGGCTGGAGCATTTGCCCAAACCCAAAAAGGACCCGAAAGGCGCCGTCCTCCTTATCGGCACCAATAACATCGGCTGGGGCAGTGACACCCCAAAACAGGCCGCCGACGGGATCCAGACCATCGTCCACAAACTGCAGCAGCTTTATCCCACGACCAAAATCCTCGTCCTCGCCGTCTTTCCCAGGAGAGAAAAGCCCGACCATCCACACCGGAAACAAATCAACGGGATCAACTCCCTGCTCCCCGACCTGCTCAAGGACTTGAAGAACGTCAGCCTACTCGACCTTGGCCCGGAGTTTCTCGATGAAAATGGCGTCCTGTCGAAAGAGATCGCACCTGACACGACCCATCTGAGCGAGAAAGGATTCGAAATCTGGACCAGGGCACTCGAACCGGCACTGAAGAAACTGCTGGGGGAACCGTAATGCCCGCCAAGCGCCACACAGCCGGATTGCTGATTCTTCTCTGCTTGAGCGTGTCGGCACTGCACGCCGCGCCGCCCGCACCAGCCAAGCCGAATGTTCTCTTCATCGCCATCGATGACCTGAACGACTACATCTCGCCGCTGGCCAATCATCCCGGCGTCAAGACCCCGAACTTCGACCGGCTTGCGAAGCGCTCCGTCACCTTTGCCAACGCCCACTGCGCCGCGCCCGCCTGCCATCCCTCGCGCGTCGCGGTGATGACGGGCGTGCATCCCGCGCAGTCCGGGATTTACGTCAATCTCTTCGGTGCCCACGGACCGCGCTGGCGCGAAGAGTCGCCCATGCTCAAGGATGCGGTCGTCCTTTCCCAACACTTTCGCGATCACGGCTACCGGGCCGTGGGTGGCGGGAAGATTTTTCACGCCTTGCAGTGGACACCCGGCGACTCGCAAAACGATCCCGCGGCGTGGGACGCCTACCACGGCGACCCGCTGGACCCGATTTCGAAAGACTGGGTGCGCGCGAGGTTCGAGTGCGACGCAGAAATAGGGATAGGCCCGGGCCGGCCACTGGGGACCACGAAACTTTTCGGTGCCGCCCCGTTGAGCGTGCCCGATGAGCAGACAGGCGACCACATGGTGGTGGATTGGGCCATCGGAGAGATGCGCGCACCGCAGCCGAAGCCATTCTTTTTGGCCGTCGGCCTTTTCCGTCCGCACATCCCCTTCGAAGTGCCGCAGAAGTGGTTCGACCTTCATCCATTGGCCGAAGCGAAACTGCCCGTGATCCAGGCCAACGACCTGGCCGACGCACACGAACCTGATCGCCGCAGTTGGCACAAGTGGGTCGTCGAAAACAAACAATGGGAGAAGCTCATGCAGGGTTACCTCGCGGGCATCAGTTATGTGGACCACCAGGTCGGCCGACTGCTTGATGCGCTCGATGCATTGCCGATGAAAGACAACACGATCATCGTGCTGTGGAGCGACCACGGCTTCCATATCGGGGAAAAGGAAAACTGGGAGAAGTTCACCCTCTGGAACCAGGCGACGCGCGTGCCGCTGTTCATTCACGCGCCCCGGCTCAGCCTCGACGGCCAGCAGACCCGCCAGCCCGCGACCCTCACCGACCTTTACCCCACCCTCTGCGAACTCGCCGGCCTGCCCGTGCCCGCGCAGTGCGACGGCGCCTCGCTCGTCCCGCAGTTGAAAGACCCCGACGCCCCGCGTTCCCGCACCTCGATCACCTCTTACGTTTTCGCTGGGGAACAAAGCGCCTCACATGCCGTCTCGGATGCGCGCTACCGGTTCATCCGCTACGGCAACGACTTCGAGGAACTCTACGACTTGGAAACCGACCCTGACGAGTTCACCAACCGGGCCGCCGACCCCACCCTCGCCGCAGTGAAAGCCCGGCTTGCCCAAGCCCTCCCCGCCAACCCCGCACCGAACCGCAGCAATCCCACCAAATCCAAGTAACCTTGGAAGCAGCCACGGTCAGGAACAAATTCAAACTGTCCGCCATGATCTCAAAATTCCAGCGTGCGATGACCTCAGACGCATCCGGACTATCGGGTGGCAGGATCACAATGGTTTTTGGAGGCTTTACTCAAGCTATTTGAAGGCTTGAAGGCTTTGAAGGCTCTCCGGCACGGCTTACGGTTGAATCCCGCCATCATCCGCTTATCTGCGCCCATCCCAGCCATTCTTCCCAGATTTCCTCAACATCCATGGACTCCCACCGCATCGGCCAACTTCTCCTCACCGGCGTTCCCGGCGCTGAACTCGATCCTGACACCGCCCGCCGCTTCAAAGCCCTTCAACCTGGTGGCTTTATTTTGTTCGGCCGCAACATCGTTTCGCCGGAACAATTGAGAAAGCTGATCGACGATCTCCGCGATTTGTCAGCCATCGAGCCCATCATCACGATCGACCAGGAAGGCGGGCGCGTCTCCCGGCTGCGCCTCATTGGCAATGAGCCCCCCAATGCCCAGGCGCTGCGCGAGAAAGGCGATCCGGCCCTGATCACCCGGCACGGCAAGCTGACCGGTGAATTGCTCAGGCTGTTTGGCTTCAATCTCGATCTCTGCCCCGTGCTGGATATATCCTACGACGATGCGGCGGACAATTCCCTGAAGGGCCGCTGCTACGGCACCAATGCCCAGCAGGTCATCACCAATGCCGGCCTCTTCAACCGGGCCATGCGCAAGGAGGGCGTGCTCAGCTGTGGCAAGCATTTCCCTACCTACGGCGCGGCGGATGTGGATCCCCATGAGTTCCTCCCCGTGATCCGCCGCACCAAAGCCGAGCTGCTGGCGGAGGAGGTGCTGCCCTTCAGCGCTCTGCTGCCGGAGCTGGATAGCATGATGATTGGACACGCCTGGTTCCCGGATTTTGACCCTACTCCGGAACGCTGGCCCTCCAGCCTCAGTCATAACATCATCACAAAATTCCTCCGCGACCAGCTGGGCTTCGATCATGGCCTGATCATGACGGACGATCTGGATATGGGCGCGATTCTGAATGAAGTCACCTTCGAGCAGGCTATCCAGGAAGCGGTGCGCGCTGGAAATGACATGACCATGATCTGCCACCGCATCGAAATGGTGGAACAGGCCCACCGCCATCTTGCTGACCTGCCACACGAGGTGCTGGACACCGCCCTCGCCCGCATCGAACGTGCCAAGCACAGGCTGGTGCGCCCTGACCAATGGAGTCATGACCGCTTCCTCGCCATCAACGGGGAGATCCAGGAACTGCGCGTCGCCACCCTGGGGGCAGAGCGCGCGGCCAATCTTTCCGTGGAAGATGGGAAGCGCAGTCCCGTAGAATTGTATTGAGACGCCAGGCGGGGAGGAAAGCTGAGGAAACGATTCCGAAGCAGCCCATGACTGCTCTTGAACCTTGCCCGCTGCCGCGTCTGCTGTCGCCATGCTTCCCGAAATCGAACAACTTCTCATCCTGCAGGACAAAGATCAGCACCTTCGCCGCTTGCGGGCCGAGATCAAAAAAATGCCCGCAGATGCCGAGGCTGCCAAAGGCCGGCTCGCCGCTGCGACGGCCGGCGTCACCACCGCCAAGGAAGAATTCAACCTGAACGAAGTCGCTATTAAAAACCTGGAACTGCAAATCCAGACCCGCCGGGACACCATCGTAAAGCTGAAAACCCAGCAGTTTGAAACCCGGAAAAACGATGAGTTTACGGCCCTCGCCCATGAAGTCGTCCGTTATGAAGGAGATGCCGCCAAACTGGAGGATGAGGAAATCCTCCTGATGGAGCGCGGGGAAACCCTCAAGTCGGCCCTCAAGGAAGCGCAGGACCACTTCACCACGACCGAAGGCTATGTGAAGGAGGAACTGGGCAAAATCAAAGAACGTTATATCAACGTGCAGGCTCAGATCAAGGAATTCGAAGGCATCCGCGCCGGCCTGGCCGCCAAAGTGGAGGAAGGCCTGCTGGAGCGCTATGACCGTATCCTGGCAGGCAAGGGCGACGTTATTGCCGGACTGAATGGCCACGTCTGCACCGGCTGCCACATGAAAGTCACTGCCGCCACCTTCAACGACGCCCGGGCCGAAAAAATCATCCCCCACTGCCCGAACTGCGGCCGCATGGTCTACATCGCCCATTGGGACGATTAAATTATCAGTCCTGGCAAACCTTCGCGGGCACCTGAAACGCACCCCGTCCCCTCCCCCAACCAACCTGAATCCAATCACTTCCTCACCAATGAATCCCATCACCAAACTCTGCACTCTCCTTGCTGCCTGCACCCTCACAAGCCATGGCGTGGCCCAGGATCAGACCAAAGCCGAACTCCCCGCCGCTGGTCCGGATGGCTGGATTTCCCTGTTCAATGGCAAGGACCTCACTGGCTGGGAAGGCCTGAAAAACTACTGGACGGTCGTGGATGGTGCCGTCCAATGTTCCGAAACCAAGGAAACCTCCAAACAAACCAACCTGATTTTGCTGGCCTCCAGGGACCACCCGGAAAAATTCGCCAACTTCGAAATCCAATACCGCTTCAAGTGGATCACTCCCGAGGGGAATTCCGGTCTCCAAATCCGTGGAAAAATCGACCAGCCTGAAGCCCTGCACGTCGGTGGCTATCAGGCGGACATTGACGCTGGCAATAGTTATACCGGCATCATTTACGACGAAGGTGGCGTCGCTGGCGGACGCGGCATCATGAGCAACCGGGGCGAAAAAACACTCTGGGATGCGGACAACAAACGCAGCGCCACCCCCCTCGGGAAAACCTCCGACGAAATCAAAGCCGTCATCAAGCCTTTAGGTGAATGGAACGATGTCGCGGTGACCGTGGATGGAAACCGCATCACCTATCGCATCAACGGCCAGGTCACCACCGAACTGACGGACAACAGCCCCAAGGCCTGCAAGGATGGCGTGATCGGCCTGCAAATGCACGCCGGCCACACCATGACGCTCCAGTTCAAGGACATGAAAATCAAAATGCTGGAACAAAAATAACCCGGCTATAGAATCCCCAAGGACCATGCCCCGCACCCAACCATTCAAATCGATTTCTTATCTCCGGAATCTGACCCTTCTCCCGATCCTGGCCCTCGCGGCCCAGGGCCGGGCGGAGGAAAAACCCAAGCCCCCGGAACCCCCTGCCTATACCACGGTGGAAACGGCTGGTCCGGACTTTCCCCTCCAGGGTGAATACGAAGGCACCGCCGGCACCGCGAAGCTGGGGGCAAATGTCATCGCTTTGGGGAACGACACCTTCCACATCGTCTTCCACCGCAATGGTTTGCCGGGAGCCGGCTGGGATCGCTCCGCCAAAATCGAAAGCGATGGCAGGCGTGCTGGCGGAATCATCGCCTTCCAGGGCGCATGGCCGGCCACCCTGTCAAAATCAGGACTTACAGGCAAAACCGATACCGGCGCGGAATTCAAGCTGCAGCGCGTGGAACGTCACAGCCCCACGGAAGGTGCGCCAGCCCCGCCTGGAGCCATTGTCCTTTTTGACGGCCAGCACACCGATGCCTGGCAAAATGGCCGGATGGATGATAGGAAACTCCTTTCCTGCGGCACCAAAACCAAGGAATCCTTCCAATCCTTCCAACTGCATATCGAGTTCCTCCTGCCCTTCAAACCGCTCGGGCGCGGCCAGGGACGGGGCAACAGCGGGATCTATCTCCAGGACCGCTACGAATTGCAGGTGCTGGACAGCTTCGGTCTCAAGGGATTGGACAACGAATGCGGCGGCATCTACCAACACAGCGGCGCCAAGGTCAACATGTGTTATCCGCCGCTCCAGTGGCAAACCTACGACATCGACTTCACTGCAGCCCAGTTCGATGCCACTGGCAAAAAAACCCATCCGGCGATCATTACGGTGAAGCACAATGGGGTCACGGTGCAGGACCACCTTGAACCCGGTTCCGCCACGCCCGGCGGCGGCTTTGAAAACGAAGTCCCTGCTCCCGGCCCGATCCAGCTCCAGAGCCACGAAAACCCGGTGTTTTACCGGAACATCTGGATTGTCAGGAAGTAGGGATTCCGGCGGGGCATGGGCACCTTCTGCACGGGGCTGAGTCCACGGTTCCTTGCTTCAGCCATCGGCTGGGATGAATCCAACTGCGGCACAGGAGTTTTATACCAGAGCCCTCAAGGCAGTTTGCAGAAGCGGTTTAGTCCGCGTATCTGGGCCCCGTGATCTGACTGGCTGCACCAGGACGATTCCCTTTCCAGCGCTGTGCAGGCAGCCGGCGGCGCACCACTCCCTCCTTCCCCGGAATGATCCTTTACAGATTCATGCTACCCACCATGGTCTTTGCCATGGCCTGCGCGGGTCCCCTGGCCGCCGCCATCACGCCGCCCGGTCTGGAACTGATCAGCACCAGCAACTGCACCGCCTGCCACGCTGCCTCCGCCGCGTCAGGCGCATGGCTTTTCCCGAAACCGGGCCCCCGCCTCACAGAAGTCGCCTCCCATGCCCGGCCCGCCTGGCTGACCCAATTCCTCACCTCGCCCCAGGCGGCCAAGCCCGGCACCACCATGCCGGATCTCCTGCGGGGAGATACCGCCAAAGCGGAAGCCCTCACGCATTTCCTCCTTTCCACCCAGCCACCGGCCAACCCTCCTCTCCTCCCTGACAAAGCCGCCGCAGCCCGGGGAGAAAGCCTCTACCACCGCATCGGCTGTGTCGCCTGCCATGCTCCACAAAACGGCACCGCGCCCCCGGCGGGTTCCGTGCCCCTGCCCCCGATGGAGGAAAAATGGACCTTCGATGGCCTGCGCCGCTTCCTCCTTGACCCCCTGGCCACCCGGCCCTCCGGCCGCATGCCCGCCATGGGACTAACAGACAAGGAATCCTCAGATATCGCCCACTATCTGCTTCGCGGCACACGGGTGCCTGCAGCGGTGGAAGTTGCCATTTACCGGAACCGCATCCGTTCCCTGGAAGACTTCGACACTACCGAAATCGAGCGCACCGCCCCTGCCCCCGCACTCACGCTTGAAGGCTCCCTGAGCGAACGGGGCTCCGCACTGCGCTTCACCACCTGGCTCACCATCCCCACCACCGGACCATACACTTTCTATCTGAATGCCAGCACCGCCAGCCGCCTCGCGATTGATGGCGAATGGATCATGGGCATGGACTCATGGGAAACGCGCGGCATCGCCGAAAACCACCTGCGGCGTCTTGACGCCGGGCCTCATGAAATCAAGGTGGACTTCATCCGCCGGGGCCAGGAGACCCCTTCCCTGGCCATCGAATGGGAAGGCCCCGGCATCCCCCGCGCGCCCATCCCTGCTGCCCTCCTAACCAGCACCCGCGAGCCCGTTCCACCGGCCCCGGCCTTCACCCCGGATCCCGCCAAAGCCGCCGCAGGCCGCACCCTCTATGCCTCCCTGAACTGCGCGGCCTGTCACGAGTCCACCCCTGCCATCCCGGCTCCTCCCTCACTGGAATCCCTCGCGGCCCATTCCAATCAGGGTTGCCTGGCAGAAACCCCGGCCGCCCCCCTGCCTGACTATCAGTTCGATGGAGCCCAACGCCAGGCCATCCGGGAAAGCCTGAGCACATTCACCAAACCCAACCTGCCCCCTCCCACGCCCGAAGAGCACCTCGCCTCTACCCTCTCCACCTTCCGCTGCCTCCAGTGCCACGTCCGCGATGGCCAGGGTGGCGTCCCGGCAGACCGCAGCGGCTTTTTCACCTCCAATGGCGACGACCTCGGCGAAGAAGGTCGCCTGCCGCCCCGGCTTGATGGCAGCGGCGACAAGCTCCGCCCGGAGTGGATCCGCCAGGTCCTCACCGAAGGCGCGGCGGTGCGGCCCTATCTGAATACCAGGATGCCCCAGTTTGGCCCGGCCAATATCGGCCATCTCCCGGACCTGCTAACCACCATCGACCGCAATGCCGTTCCGGTAAAACCCACCAGTGATTCACCTGAAATCCAACGCGCGGCCGGCCGCCTCCTCACCGGCACCGATGGCCTGTCCTGCATCGCCTGCCACCGCTTCAACCGCCAGCCCGCCCATTCCCTCCAGGTGCTGGACCTAACTACTACTACCCAGCGCCTGAACGAAGACTGGTTCCGCCGCTTCCTGCGCGATCCCAACCCATTCAACCCTGGCACCCGCATGCCCGCCCTCTGGCCCGGCGGACACAGCCTCATCCCGGCCGTGCTGGAAGGCGATACCGACCGCCAACACGCCGCCCTCTGGACCTACCTCGCCGATGGCACCAGCGCCAAATTCCCTGAAGGCCTGAGCCGTCAAAACATGGAACTCATCGTCGGCGGCGATCCAGTCGTCTATCGGGGGAAGCTCTGGGAGGCCGGCTTCCGCGCCATCGCGACCGGATATCCCGGCGCGGTCAATGCCGCCTTCGACGCCGGGGAAATGCGTCTCGCTCTTGTTTGGCGCGGCCGTTTTCTCAATGTCTCGCCGCATTGGAGCAGTCAGGGCATGGGCAGCATCCACCCTCTCGGCACGGATGAAGTCATCCTCCCGCACGGCGCGCCTTTCGCCATCCTGACCCATCCGGAAGCACCCTGGCCCACCACCTCCAGCAAAGCCACCGGCATGAGATTCGGCGGCTATCAACTGGACGCCTCGAAGCGTCCCATTCTGCTCTATGGATTCAATGGTCTGAACATCGAAGACACCCTGACCCCTGCCAGTCCAGCGGATCCCCCCTCCCTGCACCGCACCCTCAAATTCACCGGTCCGCCCCCGGCCGGCCTGCACCTCCGCCTCGCCACCGGCAGCCTCTCCCCTGCTGGTCCCGGCCAATGGCGGCTTAATAACAGTCTAACTCTGAAACTTCCTGACGCCACAAATGCTCTGCTGCGAGGCAAGGGAGCGCAGCAGGAACTCCTCGTCCCTATCCTTTCGACCTCCCCCCTGGAAATTGAGTATGTCTGGTAAAAAACTCATCCTGCTGCTCGCACTCAACGCCTTCGGCCTCTCTTTCCTGCATGCCGGTGACGAAGGGCTCACCTACCGGGGAAAACGCGGCCCCGGCAAAGGAAAGCAGATCGTCTTTGTCACCGGCGATGAGGAATACCGCTCGGAGGAATCCATGCCCGCCATGGCCCGCATCCTCTCCGCCCGCCACGGCTTCACCTGCCGGGTCCTTTTCTCCATCAATCCTGCCAATGGCACCATCGATCCCAAAATCGACAACAACATTCCCGGCCTCGAAGCCCTGAAAACCGCCGACCTCATGGTCGTCTTCACCCGCTTCCGCCACCTGCCGGCAGCGCAGATGGCGCACTTCGTGGAATACGTCAATTCCGGCCGTCCTGTCATCGGCATCCGCACCGCCACCCACGCCTTCGATTACGATAAATTTCAAAACGAACCCTATGCCGAATGGGCCTGGCGGGGCCGCAGCAAAACCTTCCCCGGTGGCTTCGGACGTCAGGTTCTGGGCGAAACCTGGGTGGATCATTACGGCGGCTATCATAGTGAAAGCACCCGGGGCATCATTCCGCCTGACATGAAGGATCACCCCATCCTGCGCGGCACCGGCCAGCTTTGGGGCCCCTCGCACGCCTACGCGATCAGCACCTTGTCAGGCGACAGCCGCCCTCTCGTCCTCGGCCAGCCTCTCACCGGCCTCAATCCCGGCGATCCCCCCGACAAGGAAAAGCCACCCATCCCGGTGGCCTGGACGAAAACCTTCACCGGCACTTCCGGCAAACCCGCCCGCGTCTTCACCACCACCATGGGCTATGGTGAGGACTTCAAGGAAGAGAATTTCCGCCGGATGTTCGTCAATGCCTGCTACTGGACGCTCGGCATGGAAGACCGCATCCCCGCCCTTTCCGATGTCAGGATTTCCGGCGGCTATAACCCAAAGCCCAGCGGCTTTGCCGGCTACCGCCGCAACATCCGGCCTGCCGAAGTCCAGCAAAACATCAGCACGGACGACTTGGTCGAAATGGAACCCAACGAGCGGGAAAACACTTACTATACGGTTACAGATATTCCCCTTCCGCCCGGCGCGGTGGTGGAAGCCGGCAGCATGCTCATCCTGCCGGACGGCCGCCTCGCCGTTGGCACCCGCCGCGGCGAAATCTACTTCGCCACCGGCCACGATGCCACCCCGCCCCAGCCCCAGTGGAAACTCTTCGCCACCGGCTTTACGGAAATCTTCGGTCTCGCCTGGAAGGATGGGGTGCTCTACGCCACCCAGCAGAGCGAAATCACCTGCGTCCTGGATACCGACAAGGATGGACGCGCCGACCGCTTCGAAACCGTCAGCGACGCCTGGGGCTGGAGCGGGGAACACGAATACACCTTCGCCACCAATGGCTTCGACAAGGATGGAGCCATCTGGACCACCCACTGCCTAACAGGTAGCTATACCTCGGAAGCCCCCTTCCGCGGCTGGGCCATGCGCCATTTTCCTGACGGCCGGTCCGAGCCCATGTGCAGCGGCCTGCGCAGCCCCGCCGGCGTGGCCATCCATGCCAGCGGCGACGTCTTTTACACGGAAAACCAAGGCCCATGGAATGGCACCACTTCCCTCAAACATCTCCGCCCTCACGGCTTCATGGGTCACCCCATCGGAAACCCGTGGTATTCCCTCGCCCCCAACATGGGGCCCCGCCCCGCCGAACCTACCAATAGCGAAGACTCGCGCTACTACCTGGATGCGGACCGCATCCCGGAACTCGTCCTGCCCGCCGTGATCTTTCCCTACAAAAAAATGGGACAGTGCGCCACCGCCATCATGCCCGACATTTCCGGCGGAAAGCTGGGACCATGGGCAGGCCAGATGTTCGTGGCAGACTACACCCTCAGCCTCGTCATGCGGGCGGACCTGGAAAAAGTAAACGGTGCCTGGCAGGGGGCCTGTTTCCCCTTCCGCCAAGGGCTCAGCACCGGCATCATCGGCGGCACCCTCACCCCTCAGGGCCAGATCTTCACAGGCGGCAGCAAGCGCGGCTGGCCCGTCCGCGGACTCGCCTCCCACGCCCTGCAACGCCTCGACTGGACTGGCCAGCTCCCCTGCGAAGTCCAGACCATGCACGCCCGTCCTGACGGATTCGATCTCCGCTTCACTTCCCCCATCGATCCCGCCAGCGCCTCCAATTCTGACAACTACACACTCGAAACCTTCACCCACCACTATCACGAAGTCTACGGCAGTCCCGAACTGGAACAGGCCGATCAAACGATCACCGCCGCCACCGTCAGCCCTGACGGCCGGAACGTCCGCCTCACCGTCGACCAATTGGTGCGCGGCCACGTCCACGAACTCCACCTCCCTGGCGTTTTGGACCGCAGCGGCCAGCCCCTCCTGCATGAAGCCGCCTACTACACCATGAACTCCATCCCGAAATAACCCCGCCCCTTCATGAAAATCCCCGCCCTCTCTTTTCTCGCCGTCCTCACCCTCAGCCTGTTTGCCGCAGAGCGCCCCGGCCTCCCGCCTGCCCATACCGACCAAAAAATCGAGGGTTGGACCATCCGGGTTGATAACCGCCTCCTCGCCAATGAATCCGCCGCCCAGGGCGGGCGAGCCCTGAAGCTTCTCAACGCCCGTCTCATCGCCATCTCCACCATCGTGCCCGAGCCCGCCCTCACCAAACTGCGGAGCATTACCATCCAGCTCGATCTCGACTACGCCGACCTGAAGCCCATGCAATATCATCCAGGGGCCGATTGGCTGAAGGAAAATGGCTACCGCGAAACCCTCGCCAAATGCGTCCACATCCCTGCTGTCGCAGGATTCCTCTCCCCCTTTGAAAATCACCGCATGCCCTGGGTCATCCTGCATGAACTCTCCCACGCCTATCATGATCAGATCCTGGGCTTCGACCATCCCGTCATCATCGCCGCCTGGAAAAAATTCCGCGACAGCGGCAAATACACCTCCGTCCTCACCAGCCCCGGCCCCCTCCGCGAGCACTATGGGCTAACCAACGAAAAGGAATTCTTCGCCGAAATGACCGAGACCTACTTCGGCTCCAACGACTTCTACCCCTTTGTCGCCGGCGAACTCAAAAAAGAAGAACCTGAAATCTTCGCCCTCATGGCCGAAATCTGGGGCCCCCTCCCTACGCGGGATTAACCCTAAAATGGATGCTGCCGGGCCACATCCGGAGCGCAGCGGAGACAGCCGTAGGCAAATCGCACGGATACCACTGATCATCACGGATATACGCACACTGGGAGCTTCACCCGGAAGAGCACTTTGATTACTACCGCGACCCCGATACGCTCCCCGCCTGGCGCAGCGCCACCCACACCGTGCGCAGCCCTATGCAGGAAAAAAAGGACCACGGCGGCACCCCACCACCCGCCCCACCTCAATAAGTGGGGTGGCGGGGGTGGATGAAGGATGGAAAGTTTTCCCGCGAAACAAAATGAAGGGGCACGGGCCAGTCTCCGGCATGCGCTGAATGAGGGACGCGGGCGGGGAAAAGCAGTTCTGATCAACCCTGAGGTTTTTGGCCGAAGAAGGAGGCTTTTTTGACGGTGCCGGGGGGGGCCTTTTTGGGGGCTTCCGGGCCGCGGCGGGCGGCGACGAGGGCGGGGTTCCGGGCGGGGGTGGGGATGGGGGAGACGTTGGGCGCGGTGCTTTGCAGGGGGGCGTGGCTGAGCTGGGTTTGGCCAGGGGTGACGGTGGTGATGAAGCCAGGTTGGGAGAGGCGCGGGGTTTGGCGCAGGCCGGCGATGGGGGAGGGATTCGCGCCATCGTCCGGTCCCAGCACGGGGCCCTGCTGACGGAAGGTGCCCTGGACGAGGAGGCGGTCGGTGCGGATGATGGATTGGTCATTGGCCCGCAACTCGTGGGTCACGAAGGGGGCATCAAGCCGCACCTGATTTTGAAATCCGCTGGAGAGGAGCCGCCCGCCGTTGGTGATGAAACCATCGCTCAGCAGGTGCACCTGCCGCGCGGCGATGGTTCCGCTATGGGTGATCTGGCCGGAGCCGGCGGCGGGCGCGGGCAGGCTGAAGCCGGTGGTGGTGGACCCTGATACGGGCGTTTTATCGGAGGCGATGACCTGGACGCGGCCTTCGGGAGCCCGCAGGGAGGCATTGGGCCCGAGGGAGGCGCTGGGTCCCATGAGGATGATGGCCCCGCCGGCGGGGGTGGAAATCTGGCCGTCCACGCTGACGCTTTTGGGCAGCAGCCCCTGTTTCCGGAAGGTGGAGGGGCCGCCGGAGAGGAGGGAGTCCGGCTGATCTGCGGCCAAGGCGCTGAGGAGCACCTGAGGGGCGGAAATGCTGCCGGTGCTGCCGATCTGGATGCCGCCAGGACTGATCAGGTAAAACGGCCCATCGGCGGTGATGCTGCCATTGATGGTGGCGAGAGGCCCCCGCAGGACATTGAGGGAGGCATGGCTGGTCCCGCCATCGGAGAGGTATTGCAGTTTCTCGCCGGCGTTGATTTGGAATTGCTGCCAGTCCAGCCGGGTTGGGCCAGCGAGGCGGACGCTGGTGGTGCTGGTGCCGACATCCCGTTCGATAATGGCATTTTGCGTGATGCCGCCGACCGAGATCACGACTTCGGCCCCGGCCAGGGCGGGGAAGAGGAGGAGTCCAAGAGTGGCCAATCGGGGGAAATCCAGCGTCATGCAGGGAAAATCGCGCCTACTGGGCATTTCTGGCAAGATAATCCTTCATTTTTTGCGGCAGAACGATTTTTATGGAAATATTAAGCGCTTCATCCCGATCCTCCCTGCCCCGCCGTCCTGCCAAGTTGTCCCCGATCCTCCCTGCTCGCTTTTTTCCCCGTCTGCGCCAAAGTCCCGCCATGTCTGAAGTTTCCCATTGGATTGCCAAACTCTGGCCTGCTGTCTGCGCCAGAGCCCGGGTGCCGGTCGCCGGAGTGAGATTGGACCGCCACCAGGCCGGGGCGGTGGCCGAGGCGGTGTTTGATCAATTTTTGGAGTCCTTTCCCCGCGCTCCAGGCAGTTGGGAAACGGTGCAGCACTGGCTGACCTCGCGGGTGGCTCCGCTGGCGCTGCGGGAAATCGCGGAGCTGCGCCAGAGCACGGGCGATTGGCAGGCGGGGCGTGATCCGGAGCGCTTCCTCTGGGAGCGGAATCCGAACTTTCCCGCCCTGTGCCGCCGGGCGGCCGATGGCTCGCTGGGCTCCCGGGAATGGTCGCTGGTGGAGCCGATTTTATGGCATCGAGCGGTGCCGCTGCTGAAGCGGGTGGGCGTGGGCGACGAGGATGCGCGGGATGTTTTCATGGAAACCCTGGCCGAACTGACGGCTGCCCGCACCACGGAGGGACCGCTGGAGCAAATGCTGATCTTTGAAGAGCTGCCGCGCTTTTTCGCGGTGATGGTGGAGCGCCGGGGCATTTCCTGGCTGCGCAAGATGTCCGCCAAAAAACGCACACCGATGCACCCCGGCCTGACGGAGCGGCTGGATGCGCCGGACAATGCCATGGCCCGCTCCCTCGCGGACCCCGCCAGCCTGCCGCCCCCCACGGACCAGCCCTGGGCCAATGTGGGCTTTGACCGGATCCACCGTGCCTGCCGCACCGCGCTGAGCGATTTTGAATGGCACCTCGTGGAAGCGCTCTTCGTGGAAGGCAGCCACACCCGGCTCAGCCTGGCGGAAGATCCCTGGGTGATGGAGCACATGGGCATCACCGGGCGGGCCTCCGAGTCAAAGCGCCGCCGCCGGCTGAATCTTTTCGTGGAGGAGGCGCTTTCCAAGCTGGGGGCGCGCCTCCGGGTTTGCGATTTATAATTTCTTCTGCCACTTTTTTGCCACTACGGGAAACAAACCGCGATTCCATGGAAACCCCAGACTCTGCCATGCCCCTCCCCGCCCCTCTTTCGCCTTCGCCCGAAGTCCACGCCGTCCAGGCGGATTGGTCGGCCGAGCCCAATAACAGCCCGGAACGCCGCGAGGCGATGCGCGCGCTCGCCGTGCTGGCCGAGGCCGGAGATGCGGAATTGGCGGATGCCGAGGATGTGCCTCCCTTGCCGGACAGCCTGCGGGCCCGCTGGGAGGAAGCCTATGGGGATGCGCGTAAAACCCAGGCGGCGGCCCCGGGCCGGAGTTTCCTCGCCACGCTGCGCAGTTGGTTCACCATGGATCAGCACACGCTCGCCTGGGGCGGTGGCGTGGCCATAGCGGCGCTGGCGGTCATGCTTTTTGTCCAGATGGAACCCGCCGGGAACGGCCTGACCTCAGGTCCTGTGACCCGGGGCACGCCTGTTGCCACCTTGCCAGACAAGGCGGCCCCGATTTATGTGATCGCCTCCGGCCCTGAAGGGGACGCCGTGATTCTGGAACTGCGCGCCGCCTTCCCCGCCCGCACCATCGCCGCCGTCGCCACCCGGGAGCTGGTGCCCGCCGGGCCTGCCGTGGTGCTGGAAAGCAGCGC
>CAMDJM010000091.1 GCA_945900785.1 Akkermansia muciniphila | reverse complement strand
AAGCATCGTAGCGGTAAGGAGTTGTGTAACGCTTCGCCGCATCAGTCTCGTCATCTTGTTGCCACCTTCTATAACCGCCTTGTTTGATAGTCCTGTTGTCTCCTGTCCCATCCGTTTGGTCTGGCTGTTTCCCGGTGAGAGAGCCTGCGAGAGCCTGCCTATACCAGCCAGGAGGCGTGTGCCCATACCCTCTGTTTATATTATAATCCTGACCTCGATACCTCTTATCTGGATTGTTTCTTGTCTTGCCGCTTTTCGCCGTCCATGAAGCTCCTAGAAGTATGTTTCCCATGTCTGTTTCATCTTTCTCGAATTCATTACCCTTCCCACCCCATTCGTGTTTCACACGCCCTTTACCATCGCGGAACTCGAGAGTGCCGACGGTTCCGGGGGCACCAGCAGGCTGCACGTAGCGAAGAAAGCCTCCGCGATACACAAGCAGCTTCTCTGTGGCTTTGGTTTCACCCTTCTGAAATTCCCATTTCAAGAGCGCTCCGCCGAGCCGGGCCATCTTGCTGATGGGAAGATCACCAAACTTATCTGCGCCTTCGATGAAGATAGTGACTTCGCCATCATTTGCGATCTTGGAGAGATAGCGGTCAGCGGGCGGATTAGCGAGATCAGGAATCTGCAAATCCGTGTCTGGATCGACGATAAGTTTTCCATCGGCCTTGTAAAACTTTAATCGGCTGGCTCCGCTGGTGCTGACTGCCTCTTCTGGCGTGGTCTTCGTCGCATCAACCTGCATTCCCTCGTGAATCAATTTCAATGATGCGCCTGAAATCTTTGTGTTACTTGGGAACTTCAGCACGACCTTCACGAGATCGTCATCATTCGTTTTACGATAGTCATTGAGATTGCCTGTCTGCTCGCAATCGCGCCCCGTGCTGTTGGCGGCACTTTCGCTGTCGCCATTCTCCATCATGACGGTTTCATAACCAAACTCACCTGTGCCACCGCGAACTTGCGCTCCTGGAGCGTTCAGCGTGCCTCTCTTGAATGCTTTTATCTCAATGGGAAAAAGGACCACAGGAACCCGGACCTTTTGTTTCCGGTCATAGGCCATGGCGGCGATGACTCCCTTGTCGTTGATGGCTTGGGCTCGGATGTTTTCGTAGGCGGGGGATGCTGAGCCGGAGTTAGTTAGGTCGTCGAGGTTGTGTCCGCGGCCGTTTCTCCAGATGGCGGGGGCCCCGTTGCTGTAGCCGTGGTATTGCAGGTAGGGGTCTCCGTAGATGTGGCCCAGCACTTCCCCCCGGTTGTTGATATACCGTCGGCCATCGCCCTGTTCAAACTGGCTCTGCCCATTCATATGCTCCTTGCCTCCGTGGGGAATGAAGGGGATTGCCGGTTTTGCCGGGTGTTCTTCATCCACGAACGCCACCGCAGGACGGGCGGTCAGGGTGCCTCCGGTGAATGCGGTATTTCCAGCCGGAGAAATAGGCTTTTGCACCCAATAGGTGGAGCCAGGTTTGCCATCGTAGTAACCATCTCCCACGATCAAAGGTCCGGTGCTGTAGGGGTGCACATAGGTGTGATCGTTTTCCGTGAATTCCAAGCAAGCCTTCTGTTCCCGCTGGTCGGGCATGTCATTCAGGGATACGGGAGGGACTTTCGTGCTGTGGATCAGGTAAACTGGTGGGGTGGCAGTCTCCGCCCAGACTTTTTCCTTATAATAATAGCGGGTGCGGAGGTCTGATGAACCGCCATTACTGCCGGGGAGCCCAGTGGAACCGTATCCCCCATTTTCCTCCATCCAAGGCGGCCGGGTGGGGGGAAGTTTGGACACATCTTCAACTGCCGGTGTCTGATTGTTTTTCGGGGTGGCTTGATGGGGCACCGCTTGCAAAAGTCCCCGCTGTTTCCAGGTCAGCATTTTGTAGCTCAGGGTGGCAGATCTGGGAACCTTGGCTTGGCCTGGAACCTGGGAATTTTGCTCTGGAACCAAGGAGGGTTCCAAGCTGCGGTCATATTCCGATCCTGTAACCACCCAGTCGCTGCCTGGTTTCGTGCTGCGGGAAACCCAGCCTGTGCCATCCAGCGACCGGGTGGTCAGATCCAATACCAGCGTGTTCTGCTGGCGGATCCAGGAAAAGAAGGTAAAACCTTCCTGCGTGGCATGGCGGTCCGTTTCACTCTCATGCTTCGTTTGGATAAAGCTGAGGGCAGAGCCCGCAATCCGGCCACCGCCGAGCAAATTGAGAGCGATGCTTGCCGGGCAATTCCCATAGGGGAGATCGAAATGCGGCACGGAGGAATAAGCCGGTGGGGTAAAGGTGTAGGGCAGCCAGCGGGCGGGAGTTCCCACCGCAGGTGGGGTTGGCTGCGGTTGCCAGAGAAAGGCATGGTAGCCTTCCAGCGCAGGAACATTGGAAATCATCTCCGATGGCTTGGTGATGCCTATGTTTTTGCCAGAGGGGGCTTTCCACAGGGCATGGGCCAGCACCTCCGCCGCGTCTTTCGCCAAGTCCATTTTCGACTTTCCGGCAGCACCAAAATAGGGAGAGTGATCCCATTCCGGAACATAGCCAAAGGTATCCACCCCGCCTGCCGCCCCTGCTTGAGGGAAAGTGATTTCTTCCCGTTGGCCGGGGCCGCGCCAAAACCGTGCTGATTGGGTCTTCATGCTACCGATGTCCGTCCCGTCCAGGGCGATGGGTTGCAGGAGGACCTGGTTCAGGTCGTTGATGGCCATGGGCACCCCGTCCTCCGGTTGGTTCGGGGCTTTTTCAATCGGAATGACGATGTAACGGCTTTCAGGCACCGGGGCAAAGGTCAGGTTTTTATCATAGGGGACCGCATCCTCCTCGTCTTTGACTCCATCCCCGTCCGCATTGTTCAAAGGTCCATTATCCCGGGTCAACCCATTGGGGAGCCATTGGTTCAAGGAATCACCATCGATCCCAGGGGGCGGATTCGGAGTGGGGGTGGAGGGAGGGGGTGGGCTGGGATTCACAGGATGGTTGACCATCAACGGTGTCCGGGTAAAGGTCATAGCGTGGCATAACGTTTCTTCAGGATGAGCAGCAGGACGTCGAGGGGGTGGGTCTGCCAGAGAAAACATCGCAGCCATCTGATGAATTTGACGGTGCGCTGGGTGAGCCGCTGGAAGCCGGAAATGATGAGGGGCATTTGACGCCCGGTTTTTTCAACCTTGGCGGTGCGCTCTGTCAGGATTTTTTCACGCCGCTTTTCTTCCGCAATATTCTGGATGCCGGCTTTGGCGAGGGTCGCTTCATAGCACACCATGAGGTTGTGCACCAGACACAGAAAAACGGCTTGCGCAGATTTGGCGGTGACGCTGCTGGCCCAGGATTTTCTTTGCCAGCAGAATGTATTCATCATTGAGGCTGGCGGTCTCCGCTTCGCTCCGGCTCGTGGAATTTGTTTTTGAATTGATCGTAAACTTTTTCAAGGTCCCAGCGGCGGCGGTAGAGCAGGACGATGAGGCCGGGGGAGAGCTTCATTTCATTGGTGAGGTATTGCCAGGATTGACCGCTGTCGGGATCGGTCCAGGTGATGCGCCGGATGACGCGGCCGGTACTCGCGGGAGCGACGAGTTCGTCGCTGATGACGCCTTGATTGACAGGGGTGGGAGCGATGTCCTGATAGGCGGTCCGGGTGAGGTTGCTGTTGGATTTGGGACGGGTGATGAAGTAGATCCCGGCCTGGTCCTTGGCTTTCTGGAGATAGCGGTAGTCGATGATGGCGCGGTCCCAGACGAGGAAGACGGGCCGGCCTTTGGGGGTGCCGCCGCGCAGGGCGTCCCAGGTGGCGCGCTTGATGACGGAAATGTCGTGTTCCTTTCGTTTAAAGATCGGATCGCAAAGGTCAAGGTGGCGGATGGCCTGGGTGCGCAGGTTGATGTGATAGACGTGGCCGGTGGCGTGTTTGGTGCCTTTGGCATCGCGGGGATCGTGGGCGGCGGCGGCGTGCCAGTGGCCGTCGCCGCCGAAGAGTTCGTAGGAGTCCAACTCGCCGAAGCTGGCGAAGGGATCGTCCATGGTGCGGGTCATGTGGTGGGCGAGGGCGTCGTTGATGGCCTGAAGGTGCTGGAGGCGGCGTGGGCTGGCGAGGGCGTCGAAGAAGCTGGAGCGGGCTGGGGTACGGGCGATGGGGCAGGAGTGGGCATCAAGAAAGGCGCGTCCGGTGGCATCGGCTCCAAGGACGCGGGAATCGCAGCGCAGCGCAGATCGCTGGACTCGAATCCTTGATATTTCCAGCAAACCCCGATGAGGAGCCACTCGGAGTCCTCAATGCCGTGGCAGGTGCGGCTGAGGTGGGCGGGGACGCAGAGATCGAGAAGCGGCTGGAAGAAGGCGGCGGCGAGGGAGAAGGAGTGAGTTGGAGAAGTCATAATAACCATAAAAAACTACCCTAACATTTCATGGCGCAAGGGGGAATTCACTTAAAATGACGATTTATCCGCATTGATGGAGGGCGATGGGGACGGTCGCACCGAGCCTTTGTGGCAGAGTGAAATTTGGCCTGTGCAGGGGTAGCGATGGAAAACTTGAGCCGCGCCTCGGCGAGGCAGTGTTGTCTTAAATGCGTTTAACGCCAATTATTTACAACCAAACCCGGACACCGTTGACTCTCCAGAGCTGCCAACCCACTCCCCTGTCACCCTACACTCCCAAACTACGCTGGACCAAAGTAAGCGGTTGATCCTTGACCGTCTGAATATTGCTGCGGCGGAAAATGGTTGTGGCAAGGTGAGGGATGCGAAGTATTTCAGCAGAGAACCGGCGTGTGGCGTTGTTGCGCGAGTTTGAAGGCAGTGGGCTGTCGATGGCGGAGTTCTGCCGGCGGCGGGAGGTGGGCTACAGCACGATGGCGGCTTGGCGGCGGGCTTGCCGCCCGTGCCCGCAGCAGGGCGTGTTTGTGGAAGTGGAGCCGGTCCTGACGGACGATGGGGGTTCTTCTGCTACCACAGCCACACCCGCAGCTGCAGTTGCGGCTGCGGCCTGCTGCAATGACAGCCCGCGCCATCCCATGGCGGAACTGATGCTGCCGGGCGGGGCGGTGCTGCGCCTTTATCAGATCACTTCAACCGGAGGGCGGGCATGATCTTTACGCGTGGCTTGAAAGTGTGTCTGGCGGCGCAACCGGCGGATTTGCGGCGCAGCTTCGAAGGGTTGGCGCTGCTGGTGCGCGGGGCGCTGAAGGAGGATGAGCGTTCCACCCAGATTTTTGTTTTCACCAACAAGCGCCGGGACCGCATTCGGATGTTGTATTGGGATGGCACGGGTCTCTGGCTGATGACGAAACGGCTGGAGCAGGGCACGTTTGCATGGCCGAAGGTGTCAGAGGGCGCGGCGAAGATCGCGCTGCGGGCGGAAGCGCTGGAAATGTTGTTGAGCGGGATTGATCTGAAGGGGGCACGGCTGCGGCCGTGGTATGAGGATCCATCGTCCGCAGCGGCCTTGCCAGGCACAGCGAAGCTCCCGGCGGCACCGGCGGATGGATCTCCCTGACTGGTTTTGCGGACGGCGGGCTGCTGGCAGGAGGCAGGAGGCAGGAGGCAGGAGGCAGGCGGAAAAATAAAAAAATCATCCTGCTCCCACTTTTTCCTGGCCCGGTGGATTTTCCTGCTATAAAATCACGCCATGACGGAATTGGAAGCCGCCCAGCAGAAGCGCATTGCCGAACTCGAAGAGGAGTTGGCGGTGATGACGCGGCAGCTTTCGGCGCTGACGCGGTATGTGTTTGGCAGGCGCAGCGAGCAGACGCCGCCGTCCGTGCCCGGCCAGCCGGAGCTGATTCTGGAAATGGAGACGGCAGTGCCGCCTGCCGCTTTGCCCGCTCCGCCTGACAAACCCAAGGGAGGCAGCCGCAAGGGGCGTAAAGTCCGGGCCGCGCTGCTTCCTGAGCATCTTCCGGTGGAGGAAACGATCATCATCAACCCACAGGCGGCGGCTGATCCTGACAATTGGAGGGAGATTGACCGGAAAGTATCCGAGCGGCTGGAACGCATCCCGGGCAAGCTGGTCATCCTGCGCGTGGTGCGTCCGGTTTTTGTCAGAAAAGACCAGCCCTTCGCCGCCCCGGTGACCGCGCCCGCGCCGCCGCAGTTCCTCCCGGGCAGCTTTTTTGGGCCGCAGCTGATGGTGGATCTGACTTTGGGAAAATACCTCTATCACCTGCCGCTCTACCGTCAGGCCAAAGCCCTGGAATGGGAAAGCGGGGTCAAAATATCCCCGGCCACCCTTTGCCAGACCTTGGCCAGGATCGCCCAGGAATTGGAGCCCGTGATCCAGGCCATGGCGGATGAGTTGTGGCGTGCGCCCTGCGTGCAGTTCGATCTGACACCCGTGCGCTGCCTGAGCCGGGAGCATGCGGGTGGGTCCTTTTTGGGGCAGATGTGGGTGGCCGCCGTGCTGGGCGGGGATGTGATATACACCTGGGATCCCAGCAAAGCCGCCAGCGTGGCGGACGGCATCATCCCGCCATGGTTCAAAGGCATCCTTCAAAGTGACGGCGGTCCGGAAGTGCTCTGTTTTTTAAAAGGAGGCAAAGAGCGGCTCAAACCGCCACCGGGCATCCGGCGTGCCGCCTGCTGGGCGCATGTCAGGAGAAAGTTTTTCGAAGGGGCCAAAGCCGGCTGTCCCCTCTGCGCCCGGCTGCTCAAAATCATCAACGTGCTTTATCGGATCGAAGGCCGGGCCCGCGACCTCGGCTTGACGCCGCAAGCACGTGCTCAACTGCGCCAGCGGCGCGCCCGCCGTGTCGTAGCCGGACTGCGCCGCCGGATCGAACGCATCCTGGCCGTGGAGCGGCCCAAAAGCGCCGTCGGCCAAGCCTGCACCTACACCCTCGGGCAATGGTCAGGCCTTGTCACTTATCTGGATCACGGAGTCGTCGAGATCGACAACAACAGCGTGGAAAACGCCATCCGGCCCTGTGCCCTCGGCAAGAAAAACTGGCTCTTCATCGGCGACGTCAAAGCTGGCCCGCGCAGTGCCATCTTCTACAGCCTCCTTGGCAGCTGCCTGCGGCGCGGCCTCAACCCCCGGGCCTATCTCCACTGGCTCTTCACCAGCATCGCCACCGAAGGCACCCACGCTCCCCACACCCTGACCCCCGCCGCCTACGCCGCGATCACCAAGCCCGCGCCGGTTGCGGCCCAGGCCGCCTGAGCGGGGAACCTGGTAGCCCCTCGATCCGAGCCCACGCCAGCACCATGGCCGCTCGTCAAAGGCTTACGGACCAAAGCCATACCTGCTCAGCTCAGACACGCGGGGGGCATGAGGCAGCGAATCGGAGAGTTAGCTGTGGTCAGTCAATCAATGGTGGCCACTGCACCTGAGGCTCTCGCTTTTTGTAGCCAGTCTGGCACGACTCCGGTGGCTACGGCGATGATGTCCCAATCCGCGGGCGGTTCGTTTCGATTATGGGGCCAGAAGACCATGCTGTCCATGATCCACAAGACTTGACTCAGGTCCTCTGGCTTGGGTTTGGGAGGGTGGACCGGGCGCAGAGCTCCCGGCCACTTGGCATTAACGCGGTTTATCCCTTCGATGATGGCGTCAACTTCCTCGGGGGTGTTTTCGACTACAGCAGCAGGGGAGTAGTTCACCTGATCAACATGACGGTAAATCAGTGCTGCACGCATTGGGAATTCGATACTTCCATGCGCCAGTCCCGTAAAAGCATAGCTCAATGGTCCAGCGATCAACTCACATAATGGCGTTCTTTTTTGTGTGCTCATGAAATTAATTAAATGGGACAACAACCCACGATGATCCGTTCCAAACTTCGATTTTTGTTACGTCCCCTCCCTCAGTCAGCAGTTGCCGCCCCTTGCCGCTCCATGATTCGCCAGATATGCTATCAATTGGATTATCAATGCAGCGGGGCTCATGAGCATACTTGAGCGGATCTGTTTTGCGTGAGGCACTATTTGGAATAATGCATTTATGAACCCCGTCCATCGACTGGGAACGGACTGTGAAGCGCATATCGCAATTACTCCAATCGCGATCAATCTGAAACGCTTTTCTAGTCGCCTCAGGATTGGGAAAAACATCCGGTGAAACGTAGTGACCTTCCCACGGCTTTAACTGATCAGCAGCAGTGGGGTTTATTTTCGATTTAGGCAACCGGCGGTTTTGTTTCACAAACGCCAGGAGATTACCAGACGGCACCCCATTATCGAAACAATCTTTAGTTGAATCAGCAATCCGGTAAAGATTGGGAAACAACTCATGGACTTTCGGCACCACAAAACGCTGCCAGTCACCCACGCCGTTTTGGGTCGCGACCGCATAGTCCTTGAGCGTGTCCGCGAGTTTTTTTCCTGCTGCGTTGCTGTTCTCGATATCAAAGAGTTTGAAAAGATCGTAGGCCCGGTCCCGCACGACGAGGCCCTGCGGGGAGGGCATACGAACGGACAGGAACCGATAGGCTCTGGCAAAGCCCAACAACGCTTCCTCGGAAAGTTGTCCGTAGGCTTTCAGTAGTTGGGCCATTTGGCCCACGCGGTGCAAATACTGGCCCACATGGCTGCGGCCATACAGATCCAATTCGTCCAGCCGCTTGAAGGAGATTTCATCCCCCAGCTCATCAAGCAGCTTGCGTGGGTTGATCTTGGTAGCGTCCAGCCCTTCCAAGGCATCACCGATGTGGCGTAAGGCGTGGTGGAACGCATTTGCATCGGGTATCAAGGGATTGTCCAAGCCCTCCAAGGCACGGGCGATGCGGGCGAAGTCGTCTTCATTTCTCGCGAAACGGCACCACCAGTTGAACACTGCAGACTTGGACTTTCTCGCTAGCGCCTTGAGCACTTTGGCTGGTGTCCCAGCCACAAGCCCAATCGCTTGGGTCACTTTGCCAGCCATCTGGCCCAGCTTATTGGCCTCCATGATGCCTTTGATCACCGGCCCGATCTTGGTGACGAGTCCCGCTCCAAGGTAAATCATAGTCGCTTGCTCGGCCACAAATCCGGTGCCGTAACCACTGAAGTAGGCAACGAGTCCGATTTGGTCGGCGGCGCTTTCACCCTTGTAGTCCCACGGCAGATTTTGCTCCGCACTGGACATCATGCTCTTAAACAGTTGCTGTCCTAGTTGCTTCCACTGGTCCTTATTCAGCCCCAGCATGGCTTTGAAGCCCTCGCGGATTCCATTGCAGGTATCGATAGGGTGCAGTAGCAGGTTTTTGAGTTCGACCACTCCTTCCCAGTCGGATTTCAGCCCATTCCAGATGCCTTGGACAAAACCAGTGGCGTAGCCGCAGGTGTATTTGACGATGGCCTCTCCTGCAGGTCCACCGGCGCTGCCCGCAACGAGCGTGACGGTCTTTTTAAGCTCATCAAACGCGGCCTCCATGCAACGGGTGACGAGATTACGGTATTCCTCAGGGTTGAACGGATCAAACGAACGGGAGGCGCGTGCCGCCAAGAGGGCAGGCGGCCCTCCCAGTTCATCCAACGGAATATCATCATAGACCGGACCAAAACTGTTCGTCCGATACTGCGCCGGGATGGTTCCATTGTTGAAAAATGGAGCCTCTTTAAAAGTGGCGTAGAGGGCATCGACCAGCTTGGCCGCCTCCGCGTTGGCCTTCACGTCATAGTCCATGGAGGCCATCACCTGGCCATTCTTCAGGAACTTTACGGTGCATGGCTCCGCCGTGTCGAGGGTGGTCATGAAAGCGATCTGCCCATCCTTGCGGGAATAGATCATGTCGGACTTCCAAGCTTTTTGATCGAGCTGGTTTTGATCAAACTTGCTGACCTCGCCCTCACTGTTCAACTCGGCGGTTGAGGAGCCATGGACGAAAGCCTCTGATAGCTGCGGCTTGCCGTAGGTCTTTCCGGAATTCTTCCCAACAATTTGAATCCCCGCATTCGCCAATCCGCCGAACGTTTCCAGCGTGCTTTCTGAAATTGATCCTTTAACAAATCGGTCTAAATTGTTTACCTCCACCGGGAGGAGGATCGCGGCATGTGGGCCTGAATCGCTTTGAAAGGTCCCACAGATGGCTCCTTGGGCATTCATGTCGGCGGCGACAAATGATGGACTCAAATCCGGCACCAGTTCGCTGATGCTTTGGGCATGCCCATTGCGCCATAAGGTATTGTTGAGTAAAATTTCACCTTTGGCGTTGGCCGTGAGAGCCCGGCGACCGTGTGGCGGGGCTGTCACCTCTGGCGGGAGGACCAGACTGGTTCCTGGGCTGCTTTCCAATGCGGTGCCTCTCCAGCCTTGTTCCGTGCGCACCCAGGCTTTGCAGATCCGTGTGGCATCAATGAAACTATAAGTAATGACGAGTGGCCCAGCGGATCGTCCGGTCACTACAGGGATACTGGCGATGGCAATAACGCCCCCGTCGAAGGAGCATACTTCGCTGGTTGGGGTGCCATCCAAGTCCTTCCAAAAAGTTTCGGTCGATTCGTAATCGCCTGAACTCAATTTTGTCAGCTTGAAGTGCAACCCATCGCCCTCCCGGCTCACTGCTGCCCATGCTGATAGCTCAAGTTCTGAATCATATCCTTCCACTGCAGGATTGGCATAAAAAGTGTCCGTCTGCCTGTGAATTGCCCGTGGACCTGCTCGCAAAGTTAAATCTGCCTTCCAGTCCACAGATGCCATCGTATACGATCCAGTGCGATTGATGTCACCGGTGACGATTCTTGGAAAGTGTGTCCTATATTCAGAATATCCTTCCTGCGTTCCCCCGAACAACGATCCTGCTGCCGTCACGAGATCACCTGCAGACAAATTTGTTGTCGTCCATTCCCCCCAGGGAGTGGGAGGGGGATCGCTGGCTGTCGGCAGGGACTGAACGGTTTGATTCTGCCACCGGCAGAGTCGAACAACAGATAATTTAGATGTCTCAGAAAACTGCGTGCCCGTATCCCGGATGATAATGGGCCGGGGAAGTTCCTTTTTGACGCTGAAATATACTGCCCCCTGGTCGGAGATGCCATTCACTTCATTCAGCTTGTAGGTCCCTGTAGTGCTGGCCACAGTCTGAACCGGGCCACTTCCCCTGATCTCGGCGGAATAGTTGTCCTCAACAACCTTGGAGATACACAAAGTTTGGCCGGAGGCGTTGATGGCATAGGCCGTGCCTTCGCCAAGATCAATCACCGCGTATTTGCGTTCCGGAAGGCGGGGGAACATCAACAACTTATTATTTGGAACCGCATCCTGACCATTGACGAGACCATCCCCGTCACTGTCCTTGTCAGGGTCATTCAAATCTTCCGGGTCGATATCCGGCGTGCCATTGCCATCCGAATCTGTGGAGCGCGGATTGAAGTTTTGGCCGAGGCCACTCAAGGTGAGTTCGCGGCGGTCACTGACTCCGTCCCCATCACTGTCGGCACTCAGGTCGAAGGGATTGGCTCCTTTGAACCAATAGTCCCCCGCTGTGATCGTAGAGCCTGACAATAAAGTCTGGGGCGTGACGGCAAGCAGGTTTGGCAGCATGGATTGAATCCCTTTCTCATACCAATCTGGCAGGGTATCCCCATCGCTGTCAAGAAATTCATCGCAACCGGCTTCGGGCCGGTTGGCGGTGGTGCAGGGGCGCACCTCCTGCTCCAGATCCAGCAGCCAGGGGTTGGTAATTTGGTTTTGGGGCAATTGGGCGACTTCCACACGACCCAAGCCCAGCGTGGCTACCGGCTGGCCAGTCAGGTGATATTGATCATAGGCCAGTGCTGGCTCCACGGAGGTATTCCCGGAAGGCGGCGTGGTGGAGGGCAAAATAAAGCTGCCGGGCTGGCTGTTGGTGCCAAAGATTTGCAGGCTGGCAGCGCCCGCCAGCGAGTTGGTCGTGGGGAGATTATACCAGATCAGGGAATTATGGACAATCAGGGAGCCATCCACCTGGCAGGCGCTGGCACCGGTGGCGGCTTTGTTCCAGGTGAGGGTGGATTGGACGAGGGTGAGGGTGGAGCCGGCGGCGCTGCGGAGGACACCGCCTTGTCCGCCAGCCTCATTCCGCACGAAAGCACAGTTATTAAAGAGAGGACTGCCCGTAGTGAGGGAAACAGCCCCGCCATCTGCAGAAGCTTGGTTGTTGAAGAACTTGGAGCGGTGGATTTGAGAGACGCCGGTGGTCTGATGGAGCGCCCCCCCATTTCCAGCGGAGTAGTTGTTTTCATAAGTATCTCCTTCCACCCAGAGGGTGGAATCCAGCAAAGCCACCGCAGCCCCACGTGCGGTGGCAGCGGCACTGGTGGACCCGGCGGTGGGCCAAGCGCTGTTTTCCGTGAAAACATTCCCCATCAGCATCGAATTGGACAGGTAATAGTAGCTGGCGGCGGAGTAATCCAAACAGTTCCTCGGGGGGGTATTGACCGTTGGATTGCTGGTAGATCCGGATCCATCATCCTGGGAAATGGAATTGGTAAAGGCTACGCCGCCTCCAGTGAGGGCCGTATTCCGGTAGAATGAGTTACCGGAGATCATGGCCTGGAAAGCACCGCTGAAGTTCATACCGCTACCAGAAAAAGCCATGGCCCCCCCTTTCTGAGTGGCATCATTCCATGCAAAAGTATTACTTTGAATTTCTGCCACGCATTCCTCGTTATTAGTGCTACCTGCTGCTGCCCCACCCTCGTTGGCGGTATTACCGAGAAACTCGCAACTACTGATCCCGCCATTGTTAAAAAAGACCGCACCACCACGGCCAGGTGCCCGGCAATTCACAAAGCGGCAGCGGTAGAGTTGGATCTCCGACCCATAGGTAACCTGAAAGAGGGCCCCACCATCTCCACCAGCAGGGGCGGCACAGTTCCGAATGGTGACCCCTGAAATGCGGACCACACCTGCCACGCTGTTCATAAAACGCTTGGAATTACCGCCGTCAATGGTGACCCGGCCAGCCCCTTTGATACCATTCAGTGAAAAGCCTTTAAAGGTGGCCGGAAGATCGGTATTTCCGACCCCGGCGTAGTGGCCATCCCGCATGGCGATGCGGCCCCCGGCGGGAACCAAGGCGATGGCTTTGCTGATGGTTTTGACCGGAGCCGTGAACGAACCCGCAGCGGTATCCAGCCCGGACGGTGAAACATAAACCACGGTAGCGGGACGGGACTGCCAGCTAAGCGGATCCGTTTTCAGGGAATATTCCTCGTAATTGGTGTAGCCGTCCTCGTCCTGGTCCAGATCCCGCTCATTCGGGTTGTTGGGGTCAAAACCGTAGCGGGTTTCCCAGCCATCCGGCATGTTGTCGCCATCCGTGTCATTGTATTCAAAAGCACCCCGGTCCGCGAGGGAATAGCTGCCCACGCTGCTGAGAAACTGGCGGCGGGGCAAGCCATCCAAGTCCCAGGAGGGCACAGCAAGGGAGCCGCTGGCGGGGGCTCCACGGTCGATCATCGGGGAGCCGGCGGATAAACTGTAGCCATCGCCGGGAACCGTTTTCAGCTGAAGGTGATAATCCCGGAGGAACAAGGGGTTGATGGTATTGTTGGTGGTATTGGTGGCGGTGTTATAGGAAGTGGTCTGCGTGGTGCAGTATTTCACCGTGGCAGGGCCACTAAGATTGTTGATGGTGGTGCCGGAAGTGAATTTGTTCCCCCACAGGATGGAAGCGGTGATCTCTACGGGCACGGTGGCGGCGGATCCGATGGCGGCACCACTGCTGCAGAGATTATCCGCGATGGTGCAATAAGCTATTTTGGGAACGGCAGCTCCTGTCAAGTATACCGCACTGCCACTTCCTCCATTGCTCCGGTTCGCAGTGAAAAGGCAATTTGCAATGGAACCGGTGCTGCCAGCAAGGAGCAGGGCTCCACCGTTGATGGCGCATTGGTTTCCAATAAAGCGGTTTCGTTCAAAGGAAAGGCTGGTGCCATTGGCATAGACGGCCCCGCCACCTGTTCCGCCACCAGTCCCATAGTTGCAACTATTACTGGTAAAGGAGGAATCGGAAATGCTGGCGGATCCGGCATTGAAGGAAACAACCGCACCATTGCTGATGCAGGAGAGAAAACGACAGCGGGTGATGATGGCTGGACAATTATTGAAGGTAAGCAGGGAACCCACATCCGACTGACAGGAGTAGAAAGTGAGGTTATCCAGCGTGACACTGCGGTTGGCCGTTCCTGAATTGAAGAACTGAAGAAAGGAATAGGGGGCTCTACCGGTAAAGTTGGCTCCCTCCACCCCAGTAATGGTGAGGGTGCGTGTGCTGGAATTGGAATAGACGGCACTATAACCCATGTATCCAGAACTCTGAAAACTGATGGAGCCACCGGAACCGACGATGACCAGCCTGCCCCCATCCGGCACGGAATCGAGAGCGGTGGCAAAATCGGCATACGGATGGCCCCACGACCCATCCTTGGCAGGATCGGACCCGTTGTTTGCTTTCAAGTAAATGACATTGGGGCCATTTCCGCCGGGAACACGAGGATTGGTTTTAGGGGTGGACTCATACTCCGCCAGATTGGAAACGCCATCCGCATCAAAATCCCCCGCAGAATCCCGCCCATCGGCCGGGTTCAATTGATAAAGGATTTCCCAAGCATCCGGCATTCCGTCCAAATCCGAATCTTCTTTATTAGGGTCGGAGCCCGCCAGATATTCCCGGATATTGACCACCGTATCGGCATCCGGATCGGCCAGCCGGTCATTGGAGGTAGCGGTCGTCGCATTGACCAGCTCCCAGGTATCCGGCATCCCATCATCATCCGAGTCCGGGAAGAGTGTTTGGTGGTCGCTGAAAGTCAGGGCATCGACGTAGGAACCGATGGTGCTGGCAGCTCTGATCTGGAAACCACTCAGGCTGGGGGAGACAGGAACCTTCACCGCCACTGGCTTGCCATTGATCCAGAGGTCGCCTTCCGACAGGGCAGAAAAATCCCTCCGCACGTGGAGACGCGTCCACTGCACGGGAAAGCCATCGCTCGTCACTGCGATCTCCGCCGCTACAGGCTGCCATGCGTTCGCGGCTCCATCCCAATAAGACCAACGCGCCAAGCCGCTGGTGATAGAAACAAAGGCGAAACGCATACCCTCCAACAACAACGGGGCATTTTCCGGCAACGGGACGGTGGCAGACGGGGGGATCCGCACCGCCACCCCCGCAAAGCCGATGCCTCCAGCGGCCAGTGGGGAGATCCGCTTTACGCTTACGTTTTCAGCAGTCGTGGCGGCAGCAATCACCAGAGCCTAGCTGCCGCTAAAACTCTCGCCGGGCACCGCATTCGCCCGGGCAGGGGTCAGTGCTGCCGGTGCCGAAGGATTACCGCCCCACACGCTCCAACCTGGCACATTATCCCCGGCATTTTTAGAGTTGGGCCATGAGAAGGAGTGAGCTGGATCATCCTCAAAATCCTCTGTAATAGTTAGCGCATGAACGTTGCTCAACAAGCCCAGTAAGAGAGCGAGGGAACGAGGAATGAGGCAAAGGCGAAAGGAAAACTGCTTTTTCATGAGGCAGAAGAGCGGCGAATGAAGTATAACAAATAGCAAAAGCTAAGCGCCTGTTTATTTTTAGCGGGCGGAAGGTGACGGAACGGGCTTGGGAGGAGGGGTGTTGAGCGGGAGGTCTGCCACTTTGAGAGAGTCCGGCAGGGCGGAAAGGTCCCCGGCAGCGAGGTTGTCCCGGATTTTCCGGTTTTCCTCCTGCAGGGCTTGGCCGCGGGCCAGGATTGCTTGGGCCGTCCCCTCGGGATCCACGACCTCAGAGCGGGAGGGTGCCCCGGAATTTCCTGGAACTGATGTGGATTGCGCTGGAGAAACGGGTGCTCCTGGGGAAGGAGTCGGAACTGGGAACGTGCGGACAATGGAATCTGCTTTTGAGTCCCTCTGGCCCAGCTTTGGCCAAAACAAATATCCAATCACCAGCAGGACCAAGGTCAGCATTACGCAAATACCTAAGCGTAAAGCCTTGGTGGATTTTTTGGTCTGATTGCTGCCGGTCAAGGAAAATTGGACCATCGGATTTATGCATGGAAGAATAATCGTGATGACTGGAACCTGCAAGAGAATTTTGTTTTTTTATCCAATTTCCTTGGGCGTTAATCGTGCTTCCTACCATCCGGTATGGCTTGCACTGCATTTGCCGGAAACGTCATATAGACTTCCTTGGGGCCAAAGTGGCAGAGGTCGTTTTCAAGGATGACAGACTGGCGGATGAATGGCTTGGTTCCGGGTGGCCGTCTGGCTGGCTGGCTGAGTAGGTGGATTAAAATTAAAATGGCCTTGTCCGGTCCTGGTCCAGTCGGATTGCATTAGAGCACGATGCGAAAAACCCCGCTGTCCGGGGACAGGACAGCGGGGTTTGGGTAGGGGAGAGGGTGGGGGTCAAGACGGAGGAAGGGCGTTATTCTGCCAAGGCACGCCCGCGCGGACAGAATGTTCGCCCCGCAGGGGCAGTTACAGGATCATGCCGGAGGTGGCATCACTCCAGGGGCTGGAGCCTTTGGCTCCGACGGAGCGGACGCGGACGTAGATTGGAAATGTCCAGGCGGATGGCTCCCTGGGTGGGCACTGGAGACGGGTCAGCGCTGAGCTGCTTGATGGTGGCAGGGTTGGTGGAGCGGCGGGGCGCGGTGCTGCCACGCAGTCAGAAGGGGGCGGTGACGAAGGGGAGGCGGCTGGCCTTACGTGCCGGTTTATTGGAGGTGGTTTAAATGGCGTATTTTTATTTTAGTTTAGTTAGTCATTTTTACGAATGAGCCCACATGCCGGAAGATGACCGGCGTAGCGGACCACAAAAACTAACCGTGATTTCTGCAATTTTAGGAATTTTTTTGATTAACCGTAAAATAAATCAACCACTATATTTTGACCACTTAAAGTGTCCAAGTGACCGGCCCCCGCACCAGATTGACCACGGCAACTGTCCCAATAGCTCAGGGAGGCCTTGAGGGTTTTATGAAAGGTGGTCTGAACCTCAGGGCGCTTGAAAAGACTCCATTCAGGCCGTTTTCCCGGCTTGCTCTGCGGCGGTGGGCACGCAGGTTGGATGGATGAGCTTACCGACTGCCGAAAACATTCTATTCAGCCCCCGCACCGACCGGAATGCTGTGGAGGCTGGCTTGGGGTTTGCCCCGAAATTTGATGCCGCTGGCCTGATCACTGCCGTAGCGGTGGACGCGGACGATGGCACGGTGCTGATGGTCGCCTACATGAACGAGGAATCCCTGCGGATGACTCTCGCGGTGGGGGAAGCAGTTTATTACAGCCGCAGCCGCTCTGAAATCTGGCATAAGGGCAAGACGAGCGGCCACACCCAGGCAATTGTGGAAATCCTGACGGATTGCGATCAGGATGCCCTCGTGCTGCGGGTGCGTCAAACCGGAGCGGGGGCCTGCCACACGGGCTACCGGAGCTGTTTTTTCCGCCGCGTGGCTGCCCCGGCTTCCGGCGAAGCCGTGGCCCTGGAGCCTGTTTATGCCGGCAAAGCATACGATGCCGCTGCCGTTTACCAAAAATAACCCTGAAATGCCCGCCATGGACATTTCATCCTCTTGCATTCCCCAGGCGTAAATCCTAGGAAACCTCCGCCATGCCTCCCCTCGTTCAGTCCCTGATCCGTTTTTATCATTCCTCCATCGGTAAGAAAATCCTCGTTGCTGTAACCGGCCTCGCCATGATCGGCTTTCTGATTGGTCATTTGCTGGGCAATCTGCTGCTTTTTGCCGGTCCTGAGGCCATCAATGGCTACGCGAAAAAGCTGCACGATCTCGGACCGGCGCTTTATTTGATCCGCGGCGGGCTCCTCGCCATCGTGGTGCTCCACATCGTGGGGACGGTTCAACTGGTCCGGCTGAACCGTGCCGCGCGTCCCCAAAAATACGCGGTGGACACCGTCCGGCAGGCCAGCAAAGCCTCGCGCATCATGATCTGGAGCGGGCTCACCATCATGGCTTTTGTGGTGTATCACCTGGCCCATTTCACCTGGGCGCTGGGGAATTCATACCGCGATCCCTCCATCGCCCGTTACTGGGCATCCCCCGGGGTGCACAATGTATATAATATGGTCGTCGATGGTTTCAATGTCTGGTGGGTTTCCGCCTTTTACATCCTCGCCCTGCTGCTGCTGAGCAGCCACCTCAGCCACGGATTTGCCAGTGTCTTCCAAACGCTCGGCCTGGCCACCACCCGGACCCGCCGGCCCATTGAGGTGCTTGGCATGGTCTTCGCCTGGGGCTGGTTCTTCGGCAATATCTCCATTCCTCTGGCTGTTCTCTTCGGCCTCGTCTCCTAAAATCCTTTCCCCACTTCCCGAGTCATGATCAGCGAACTCCACGACGCCCCGGCTTCCAATCCCAACCGTGTCAGCGATACCCCGCCGGACGGTTCCCCGCCTGTCCCGTTGGCGGACAAATGGACCCGCCACAAGGCCACTTCCAAATTGATCAACCCCACCAACCGCCGGAAATACACCATCATCGTGGTCGGCAGT
>CAMDJM010000090.1 GCA_945900785.1 Akkermansia muciniphila | reverse complement strand
CCCAGCCCGTCGCCCTGCCTCGGTCCGTCCCCTGCTCTACCTGGCTCCCTTGGCCTTCGCGCTCGCGCTGCCCGGTGCTGCCCCCGCGCAAAGCCTCCTGCCTCCTGCCATGGGAGCGGCAGCAGCGGCTTCCGCTACCGGACCGGTGGTGCGCTCGGTCGAGATCCGCTTCAAAGGCGATGCCACGGTGGACCGTGAACGCATTCTCTCCAACATGCGCCTGAAAGCTGGCGAGACCTACACCAAGGAAAAGGAAGAGGAAGACCTGCGCGCCCTTTATAATACGGGCGATCTGCTCGATGTGCAGTTCACCACCGTCGATGTGCCCGGTGGCGTAAAACTCATTGTCAACGCCGAAGCCCGCGCTGGGCTGGGGGACATCGAATTTACCGGCAATAGCGTCTTCACCGCCACCCGCCTCCGCCAGGAGATCGAATTGAAAGTCGGCGGTTCGGTGGACGATACCAAGCTGGCGAAAGCCAAGGACGCCATTCTCGAAGTCTATAAATCCAAGGGCTACCCCGACGCCACGGTCGACTACTCGATCACCAAGGGCAGCACCCCCGGCTTCTCCCGCGCTGTCTTTACGATCAACGAAGGCGGTCGCGGCATCATCAAGGACGTCATCTTCGAAGGCGCCACCTCCTTCAGCCACGGCAAGCTCGCCGGCGTGGTGAAGAGCGATAACCGCAACTGGATCAAATTCTGGGACCTCAAGCGCCGCGTCGAACGCACCAAAATCGAAGAAGACATCAAGGCGCTGGAGGAATTCTACCAAAACGCCGGTTATCTCGATGCGAAGGTCAACGACGTGCAGCCCCAGCGCGTGGACGACAAAAACGTGAATCTGGTCTACCGCATCACGGAAGGTCCCGTCTACACAGTCGCGGATGTGGGCGTGGCCGGCAATAAGCTCTATCAAACCGCCGATCTCATCCCCGTGTTCCAATTGGAAGGCGGCCAGACCTTCTCCCTCGCGGACATGAAGATCGACCTTTCCACCATCGCCGACTACTATGGCTCCCGTGGTTATGCGGATGCCAAGGTCACCCCCCGCATCGACAAAAAGGCCGGCGGCCAGCTCGGCATCGTCTACGCCATCGAAGAAGGCAACCAATTCAAAGTCGGCAAGATCAGCATCTCCGGCAACCAGAAGACCAAGGAGGAAGTAGTCCGTCGCGAACTCACCATTGCCCCTACTGACGAATACAACACCATCAAAATCCGGAAGTCCCAGGCCCGCTTGAAAAATCTGGACTACTTTGAAGCGGTGGACTTTATGCCCGTCTCCTCCGACCTCGGGCCGGACTACAAGGACATCAATGTGGACCTGAAGGAAAAGCCCACCGGCCAGGTTCAGTTCGGGGCCGGCTTCAGCTCCATTGATAACCTCGTTGGTTTTGTCGAAGTCACCCAGAAAAACTTCGACGTGACCAACTGGCCCTCCTTCACCGGAGCCGGCCAGCGCTTCCGGCTTGGTTTGAAAGCCGGCACACGCCGCAAGGACTTCATCATGAGCCTCACCGAGCCCTACTTCATGGGCGAGCGGCTCTCCCTCGGTGGCGACCTCTTCTACACCGAAAAAACCTACCTCAGCGACTACTTCGACCAACGTGACATCGGTGGCAGCATCAACCTACGCAAGCCCTTGGGCGACAACTCGGATCTCCGCCTGACCTACACCCTGCAACAGGTCGAAATCTACAATATCGATCAGGACGCTTCCCCGGAAATCGCCAGCGAAGAAGGAGATTTCATCCAAAGCCGTCTCGGAGCCGCCTACGTCTTTGATAACCGCGACAGCTTCCAGCAGCCTACCAAAGGCCACAAGATCAGCGTGGAAGGCAATCTCAGTGGCAGCTTCCTCGGGGGGGATGTCGATACCATCAGCCTCAGCCTTTCCGGCCAGAAATATTGGAAAATGCCATGGGATACCATCTTCAGCCTCCAGGGTGAAATCGCCTCAGTCGATACCAACGGAGGCGGCGACCGCGTGCCGATCTTCGAGCGCCAGTTCCTCGGCGGTGCCAACAACCTGCGTGGATTTGAATACCGCGACATCGGGCCGAAGGATTCCAAAGGCGAACCCCTCGGAGGCAACACCATGGGCTACATCTCTGCGGAAGTCACCTTCCCCATCGTCTCCAAAATCCGCGGGGCCATCTTCACCGACCTTGGCTTCGTCAATTCTGATAGCTGGGATTACTCCACCGGCGACTACAACGCCGACATCGGCCTCGGGGTCCGCGTGAATCTCCCCGTCGTCGGCCCGGTCAAAATCGATTACGGGATCCCGATCACCTCGGACGAATTCAACGACAAAGGCGGCCAGTTCCAGTTCAGCGTGGACTACAAATACTAGCAGCCTTCCTTCCTTCAAACCAGCCGCTTCCCGGAAGGGAGGCGGCTGTTTTTGTTTCCGGGCCGCTCACGCCAGCGGCAAGCCAGGTCCCAGCGGAACAGCAGGCCATCTTGCCAGTCACCTTACGGGAATGAATCTCTCAATTCTCAACTCTCAACTCTCAACTTCCCGTTTAGGTTTACCTGCTCGCGGTATCCCGGAGCCCAGCCCATTCCCCTGAGCGGCGCTGGCATCCTCCCACGGCGGCAGGCCATGGAGGGCCCGGGCGCGCTGGCATTTTTCATCGCCGGGCTGCACTTCACGGCAGGGGGAGGGCCGCTGGGCATAGACGCCACAGGTGACCTGCTGCCCGATCTGCCCTGACAGGGCATGGCAACGGGGTTCTGCCTGATTCGTGCCGGCGAGCGCGCTGTGCCATGGCGTGACTCTTTCCGTCATGGCTTCAGGTAGGCTGCGTTGGGCCGCCTCCGCCCAGTAAAAGGACACCCGGTAGGCCGCGCAGCAAGCCCCGCAGGTTTGACAGGAAGGAGAGTCAGAGGAGTCGGGAAGGATCTCGGGCATGATGGGAAACCGCTCCTATTTTCCGCGTTCTCCGTGGCAGTTCAAGTGGCGCGCCTTTTTTCCGGCTGAAACATTCCCTTGCGAAAGGTGGATCTTGTTGATACGTATTCTCAGTATCATGAACGAGCACGACCCCGCCTGCGAGGAACCGGACTGCCGCTGCCAGGAGTTGGGGGCGATCAGCCGGGGGAAGGCTGTGGTGGTGCGGCACCTGAAGGGGGCAGCAGAGACCACCCGCCGCCTGCGCGAGATGGGCTTCCGGGAGGACCGCACGGTGACTGTGATCTGCCCGGGTGGGGCGCTCATCGCCTCGGTGATGGGCAGCCGGGTGTGTCTGAGCCGGGAAATGGCGGAGGCGGTGCTGGTGGTGCCTGCCTGATCTGTGAGGGATTTTTGAGTGTGGGAACGATTTTGTGTATGGGTAAAACTTGCCAACTGAGCGAAATGGAAGCGGGAACCAGTGCGGTCATCCGCTCGCTGCCGGAGGGGCTTCCCTCCTTGGCCCGTCTGCGGGAGATGGGGCTGCTGCCCGGCACGCGCCTGACCTTTGTGCGGCGGGCCCCGCTGGGGGATCCGCTGGAATTCATGGTGCGGGGGGCGCTGCTCTCCCTGCGGGGCACGGAGGCCAGCCTGATCACGGTGGAGGTGCAGCCATGAGCACAGGCGTTTCTCCGGGCATGGTCTACGCGCTGGTGGGGAATCCCAACTGCGGCAAAACAACGCTGTTCAACGCCCTGACGGGACTGCGGCAGAAGGTGGGCAATTACCCGGGCGTGACCATCGAACGGAAGGAAGGCGATTGTTTTTCCCAGCACGGGGTGCGCCTGAAGCTGATCGACTTGCCAGGCTCCTATAGCCTGAATGCCCGTTCGCCGGATGAAGCGATCCTGCGGGATGTGCTGCTGGGCCGCCGCAGCGACACCCCGCGGCCGCAGCGGATCATTTGTGTGATGGATGCCTCGAATCTGGAGCGGAATCTCTATCTTTTCACCCAGGTGGTGGAGCTGGGACTGCCGGTGATCCTTGTGCTGAACATGATAGACGTGGCGGAAAGCGGCGGGCTGCGGATCGACGTGCCGAAGCTATCCGAGCGCTTCGGCGTGCCGGTGGTCCCCATGGTGGCCAGCCGGAAGCAGGGCCTCGTGGAATTGAAACTGGCCATGAGCCGGGCGGATCTCCCGCCGCCCCGGGCGCTGCTGGATGCGTTGCCGGTGCCAGTGCGCGGAGCCCTCGTGCGCAGCCGGGAAGCCCTCGCCGCCGCCGGCGTGGTCAGCGCGACGGCTTCTCCCCTGGAGCCGCTGTATCTGATTTCCGGAAACGATCCCACCCACTACGGGATCGATGCCGCCGCGCTGGCCATCATCCAAAACGCGCGGGCCCAACTGGAACGTGAGATCCCCGGCTGGGAGGACCGCATGGTCTCCGCCCGCTATGATGCGATCATGGCGGCCATGGATGAAGTGCTGCACCGCCCGGCGACCGCCTCGGCGACCCTGACGGACCGGATCGATGGCCTTCTGCTGCACCGGGTCTGGGGCTGGCTGGCCTTGGGAGGCATGCTGGCTTTCCTGTTCTATCTGATTTTCAGCGCGGTGGAAATCCCCATGAATGCCATCGAGGACACCTTCCGGTGGCTGAGCGGAAAGATCATTTCGTGGATGGCACCGGGCGATTTCCGGGATCTCCTGACGGATGGGGTCATCAGCGGCGTGAGCGGCGTGCTGATCTTTCTGCCCCAGATTTTGCTGCTGTTTTTCTTCATCGGGCTGATGGAGGACACGGGGTATATGGCGCGGGTGGCGTTTTTGATGGACCGTGTCATGAGCCGCGTGGGCTTGAATGGAAAGAGCTTCCTGCCCATCCTCAGCTCCCACGCCTGTGCGGTGCCGGGGGTGATGTCGGCACGCTCCATTGAAAGTCCCCGGGATCGGCTGATCACCATTTTGGTGGCCCCGCTGGCGGCCTGCTCCGCGCGACTGCCGGTTTATCTGCTGCTCATCGCGGCCATGGTGCCTACCGGTGCCGTGCCGCCGCTGTTCAAGGCGGGGATGATGCTGGGGCTTTACGCGGCGGGCATCCTCGCGGCTTTTGGTTTTGCCTGGCTCTTCAGCAGCAGGCTCCTGCCCGGGAAACCCTCCCCGCTCATTCTGGAGCTGCCCGGCTATAAAATGCCGGCCTTTTCCTCCATCCTGCGGCAGATGTGGTCCCGCGCCTGGATGTTCATCCGCCGCGCCGGCACCGTGATCATGGGCCTCAGCATCCTGCTCTGGGCCGCTTCCACCTATCCGAAATTGCCCACCTCAGCCGGTCAGGAACCGGACAAGTCCGCCGCCTTGGCCCACAGCATGGCGGGCCGCCTCGGCCATTTCATCGAGCCTGTGCTGCGACCCATGGGTGCGGACTGGAAGATCGGCGTGGGCTTGGTGTCCTCCTTCGCCGCCCGGGAGGTGTTTGTCAGCAGCATGTCGGTGATTTACAGCGTGGAGGAGCAGGACGGCGATGATGACGATACCCTGCGCGGCCGCCTGCGTGATCGCCTGCGGGAAGAAAAACGCCCCGACGGCAGTCCCGTTTACACGCCCGCCCTGTGCGTTTCCCTGATGATTTTCTTCGTCTTCGCGATGCAATGCCTGAGCACCATCGCCGTCGTCCGGCGGGAGACCAACTCCTGGAAGTGGGCTCTCTTCCAACTCGCCTTCATGACCGGCACTGGTTACCTCCTGGCCGTAGCCGCCTGGCAGGCCGCCCACTTCCTTGGCTTATGAACCCCGATTGGCAATCCATCGCCGCCCCCGCCGTGGCTTGTCTGACCCTCGCCCTCTTCACCTGGCGCTGGTGGAGACAACGCACCCGGGGCGCTAACGGGGGCTCCTGTTCAGGCTGTTCCTGCGCTCCGAAGGCGAAAAAACGCTAAAGTGCCCATTGGAGGCGGATTGACCCGCTGCCGGGTCGGATCTTGGATCTTGCTGTCATATCATCAGGAAACCAGCCGCTCATTTCAGACCAAAAGCTTTGCCATCGCAGCTTCGACGGCGGCTCCTTGTGAGGAAATTTCCAGCAGCAGATCCTGGGGGCTTCGGTGGTCGTGGGTGGTTTCGCGGTTTGGATTGACTGCTTTCAGGTCGTAAATGGCGTTTTCGATGCTCTCGGCCTTGCTGGCGGCTTCACGCGCCTCCCTGGCTTTGGCTTTCCAGGCTTCTTCGGCGGCGATAATGGCCTTTTCCCGTTCGATGGAGCCGGGGCTCGCTTTCCACCGGGCTTTTTTCAGGGCTTGGAATTTCTCCTCAAGTTCCCGGGCTTCGGACTGAGCCAAGGATTCGGCTTCCCGGTAAGGGCGGGCGTCCTCCGTGGCCCTGTCCTGACTGGCTGCAAAGTCCACGGTCCAGCTTCGCGCACTGTCCCTGCGGGTTGGCAGCAGTTGCAGGAACTCATCAAAATGTCCCGCTGTCAGAGGGGTCTTCTTGCCCAGCTTCAGATCGGACAGGTCGTAATACCAGATTTTTTCCGTAGCCTTTCCCTTGGTGAAGAACAGCAGATTGGTCTTCACGCCGGCTCCGGCTGAGGTGAAGACGCCCCCGGGCAGACTGACAATGCACCAGAGATCGCACTCGTTCAGCAGCTTGGTTTTCGTTTTCAGGAACCCCTCTTGGTCTACCCTGAAGAGCAAGCCTTCATCCAGCACGATACCGCAGCGGCTGCCCTGTTTCATCTCCCGCAGGACATCCTGCACAAAGAGCACCTGCGTGGCACTGGTCTTATAATCAAAGCGCGTTTGGGCTGCTGATCCCTCTTTTCCTCCGAACGGTGGATTCATGATGACGACATCAAAGAATTCCGGCGCTCCAGCGAAAAGATCGTTATAACTGGGGACACCCGTCAGCGTGTTGCCGTGCCAGATTTTGGGCTCATCAATCCCGTGCAGCACCAGATTGGCCAAGGCGATGGGGTAAACGGCATTGTCTTTTTCCCGCCCGTAAAAGGTCCGGGTTTTCAGCGTCTCCAACTGGGGTCCGGTGATCGCGCCACCGGCTTCCTCCCGCATGTATTCACAGGCCTGAGCCAGAAAGCCACCCGTGCCGCAACCGGGATCATAGACGGTTTCGCCGATCTTTGGGGCTACCACCTTCACCATGATGCGGATCACCTCGCGGGGCGTGAAAAACTGGCCGCCGTCATTCCCTTTTTCGCCCATCTTCAGCAGCAGGCCTTCATACACCTGGCTCAAGGTGAAGACATGGGTGTCATCCACGGCGTCGCTACTCAGTTCATGGACCTTGTCCAACACGTCCAAAAAATTCTTTTCCGTATCGATGCGGCTGCGTTCCACGCTGCTCATGATCTGACTCACCACCTTCTGGCGCGGAGTGGCATGGGGTTGATCCTTCAGCGCTTTCAGGTGGGGCAGCAGTTCTTCGTGGACAAACTTCCACACGCTCCACTTCGTATCCTGGCGCTTTGGGCAGTCCGGGTCTGCCCAGTCCCTCCAGCGAAATGGAGCCTTCAATGCCGGAGTAAAACCCAGTCCCATCGCCTCTGCTTCCTCCCGCTCGCGTGACTCGCGTTCATCCAGGATCCGCAAAAACAAAATCCATGTCAGCTCCGGCACATATTGCATGGAGCCTCCGCAGTTGGAGCGGCGCATGATATCGCACACACTCTTCACCGCCGAGTTCACACTTTGCTGCGAGCCGTGTTTCTTCGGGATGGCAGCAGGTGGTTTGGAAGGCGGGACGGGGTCAGCAGACTTTCTGGGAGGACGGGGCATGTTTAAATGGGGGGCTCAATTGCGTATTCACGCGGCACCGCAACAAACACGGCTGCTTCTGCCAAAAGCTGGGCGAACTTTTGCTGGGAGGCTTTACTCATGGGGAAGCCTTTGATGTTGACGTGGTTCAGTGGCCCCCGTCCAGGTCCTTCAGAAGGCTCAAGTTCGAGCGGTGCAACCACCACTCCGGGAGGAAAATCAAATCTCCCGTGCAGCCCAATCCGCTCCGTGTGTTGACCTCCAGCACTCCTGATCCGCTTCATCGCGGCGCATCGGCCAGCACCCCAAAGACGATGTTCGTTTAAACCTTTTTGCCGCGTTACGGATAGTTCTACCCGGCTAAAGGGCAGGAAATTTTCATAACGAATATCCCCAGCGTGATTTGGACGGCACCACTTGGCCTTGAGACCGTATCGGCTGAGTGTTTCCGCTGCTGCGATTGGAATATGGGAGATCGAGGCCAAATTATATGCGGTAGAGACGTTGCAATAGGCCTTCCACGGATTCCGGCAGCCGGTCGAAAAACCTCTCGGAACCCTCATGTTCCGACTGTCCCAACAAAGCGGAAAAATGCAGCCGGTAGTCAGGATCCACCGAAACCACGACGCTTTTCCGGCTTCCTCTGGTCCATTCGAAAGCAAACCAACCATCAGGATCGGTCACCACCCGGGGGCGCGGGAAATGCGGCGGTAGGGCGCAGACAAAGCGGTGTGCCATCTGGTAGGCATCCTGGCTGATCGCCTTCGCCCCATAGCCATCCCAATCATCCGCGCAGCAGTCCATCGCTTCCTCATTCATTTCTGAGAGTAGCTGCTGCCGCATGTCCGATGCTGGAACCGCGAAAGACCGGGAAGCCGGCCCCTCGGGTTGCGCAGACCGCACATAGGAAAAAGATGCCGGGGTAAATTCAGGTGAGCAGAGCAACATAGCGAAAATCAGGTGTAGCGTAGCCGGGATTCTTCCGTGGTAATACTAAAAAACGCCTGATTTTTCAGATCTCTCATCTGTTTCAGGAATTGGGCAAGATTTTCTGTTCCGATTTCAACTCCCGGAAGGGGTGAAACCGAGATTTCCAGCATGATGGCTGCCACTTCTGGGTTTAAATCTCCGGGGTCGTTGGCCAGCGCTACCGCAATCTGAAAACGACTCCCCTTCGGAATATAGACCGACTGATGGGCGAATCCGGCCAAACGCCATGGAAGGGATGATTCCGGTTTTGGCATGCGCGGCGCGATGGTCAAATATCGATCGCGGTCGGCCACAAACTCGGCCCGGGGCACTTCCAAACGATTAATATAAGTGAGGCTGATGCCATTCAATTCCCGGGTCTGCATCATTTGCTGGTAATGCGTCCAGCCATTCAAAGCCGGCTCTACCAGCGACTCCCAGCCGAGGTAAGGGCTGAGCCGGCTGAACGCGAAGCCATCCCGCCGGATTTGGTAAACCGTGGGATCCGCCGGATTGCGAAGAAAAAAGCCATGGACGGGAGCCAGCCCTGCTTGGGGGGGATTGGTCTGAGACACAAATTGCTGGAGCGCCTGCACTTCGGGATGCGAAGGAAAAAGTTCCGCAACGTTTGCCGTCGAGCCGTAGCGGCTCCATCCGGCGGAAGCATCCAACTGAAAATTCAATTGAGCCTCTATAATCGGGGGAGTTTTCAGCGGTGGGAACGGTGGCATGTCTTTGAGTCGGGCACTGCGGGAGCGTTCGAGTAAGGTCCCGGCTGTTTGAGCATTTTGAAATCAATTTCAACTTCAAGCCGCATCCATCGATCCGGAATCCCTGAAATGGAAGCAGGTTTATGGTAAAGGCAGGCATCATTTTTGCATGAGCCCGCAAGGCAACCCAATTGGGAAGCAAAAACTAAATTGTCCAAACTATTTTTCGTCCTTCAGCCTCCAAACACCTCCCGCAGCAGCGCGGCGGGCAGGCGCTCCACGGCGGCGAGGCGGGCTTCCAGGCTGGCGCGCAGGGTGGCCACCCGGGCGAAGGTCTCATCCAGACGGGCCGCGATGGCGCGTTGCTCGCGGAGGGGTGGGAGGGGAATTGAAAGCTTCGCGACTTTGGATGTGCTCAAGGTATGCAATCCGGTCGTAGTCATTGCTTTCTCGATCAATTGCTCCCGTCCCGCTGAACTTGCTAGGAACCGGGCGACATATTTTGGAAATGCAAGGTGCGGTATAAACCTTACCCGTATGATATGGTTCTGATGGACCCATTCTCCCTCCTGATCGAACACCGCGCTTCGCCCGATGTGATCCAGACTACCGTTGCCCTCGACAATGAGAAGATCTCCTTTCTCAAGTCGACTGCGTTCCAGTTCCTTGGGGGTAATCTCAAACTGTTCTACATTGTCCAAATTCAAGTAACCGTGCTGAACATTGCGAACAGTTAGAAATGGGCGATGGAAATTTCGTGGTGTCCGGTCAGGCGTTTTTTGGATTCCTCCGCAAACGCCAGCAATTTGGTCTATGCTTATGCTTGGCCATGCCTCTGACGCCTTGCTCGCAAAAACTTCCCGAAGGTAAGCGCCGGGCAGGGCGGCGGCGGCTTTGAGCTGGGCTTGGAGAGCGGCGCGGGCTTCGGCCACGGTAGACAGTTGTTGGCGCAGTTGGGCGGCCAGACGGCGTTGCTCTTCAATCGGGGGAATCCGCAGAGGAAAGCCACCAAGGATCGTTCTGTTAATGCAGGCAATACCAGTAGTCTGTTTGGCATACTTTGCAAAGTAGGCCTTGCCATAAGCGGATCCAAATTGATAAGCCGCAAATTCGTGACAAACCCGCTCCTTGGGGAAGCGTGCTCTGAATATGTAGTTCTGGTGGATGCACTCTGGCAGTTGATCTTCCCAAAATGTGCCACGTCCCAATTTGTCCGGATCGCCACCTTCTGTCAGCAATACATCGCCAGACCGTAACGCAAGCTTCTCAATTTCAATCTCAGTGGCCTCAACTATTTTAATCTCGGTGAGATCCAAACGTCCATCTTTCACATTGGCCACTCGCAAATAAGGCACGGAGCGGACCTTTTTGGAAGATGTTGCACGACCCAATGTAACGCCTGACGCAATATCGCAAACATCTTCCAAACGGTAAACTGGCCAGGACGCAAAGTCCGGGGCAACATGGATTGGGCGATGAATAGATTTGATCATGCGACAAAAATGGTTTCCCGGGTCTGGCGGAGGAGTTCATGGGGATTTCCTGCCTCCTGGAGGGCTTTGAGGCCGTGGGCGGCTTTGACTTCGGGGGCGCTGAAGAGTTCGCGGGAATCCAGGGCCGGGGTGCCGCCTTTTTCAAACTGGCGGACGATGGCGCGGATAACGGAGGCGGCGGGTTGGGGGAGTTGGATAAGCCAGGCCGGCCCGGTGGCGGATTCCGCGAAGGCGGCGGCGCGTTCTGCCCGGGTGCGGGGCGGGACGCCGTAGGCAGCTGAGGCCAGAACATCGTAGAGATCATAGTCCGCCATGCCCCGGTGGCTTTGGATGGAGTCCGGGAGCAGGTTTTCCTGTTTCAGGTGGTCCAGGAAGTCCTGACGGGCCACCGGGTCCAGCCAGCAGTCCCGGAATCGGGCCAGATCCGGCAGGGCGGCGAGAAGGCGCTGCACCAGCAACTGCTCATACTGTTGCCACGTGATGCGTTGGGTGCGGCCATCCACCATGGCCACGGTGAACTGCCCGGCGGCGCGGACTTCCGTGGTGAGGCCCGTGGCGCGGATGGAGGGCGGGCGCGGTGAGCCCATTCCAGTGCCATCGCCGGCGGAAGGGGCCCGGGTGGCGAAATCCTGCCCCAGCAACCCTGTGACGCCGGTGTAATCAGAGATGCGGAACACCAGCTTGCCGCTTTCCTCATGCAGCCGGGTGCCGCGCCCCACCATCTGGGTGAGCAGGATGGGCGACTGGACATAACGGAAGAAAACAATATTCCGCACCCGGGGCACATCCACCCCGGTGCTCAGCAGGTCCTTGGTGGTGGCGATAAACCAGGAGGAAGCGCTGCCCCGGAAGTCCGGGATGAGCTTTTGCCCGCCGCTGCTGTCCATGCACTTGAAGACAAACTTTTTCACCCGCTTCGCCCCGGACTGTTTCAGCCACGCGGAGTAGAGGTTATTCAGCTCATTGGTAACCAGGTCCGCATGGTGGTCACTGGCGCAGAAGACGATGGTTTTCTGGCACGGCGACCCCTCTGCCCCGGTGGCGCAAAGCCGCCCGAACAAGTGGGCGCACATGGTTTTGATGCGGTCCGGCAAAATCAGCCTGGACTCCAACACGCTGGCTTGGTGGTGCGGTGGGATCCAGTCCTCCGCCACGCGCTGGCCGGTATTCAGCACGGTCACCCGCTTCCCCGCAAGGTCCTGCCGGGTGACCCCGCGCACCCGCTCCGGCTGGGTCTGGCGTTCGTGGTAGAGATCGTATTGCTCAATATCGGGCGGGGCCAGATATCCATCCTCCACTCCCTGGAGATAGCGGTATTCATACACGGGATGGCCAAAGTAGGTGAAATTATCCGCAAGGCGGCGGGTGTCTTCCGCCTCCGCTCCTTCAGGCATGATAATCTGGCGTGGCGTGGCGGTAAGGCCGATGTGAATGGCCTGCGGGTGAGCCGTCAGGATGTCGTGCCAATCCCCCCAGGCGGAGCGGTGGCATTCATCGATAATGATTACATCAAAAAAGCCGGGAGGGTAATTTTTGGCGAAGAAGGTCTGCTTCGGCACAGGGCCGGTGCGGGTTTTGTCCAGGGTCTGATAAGTGGCAATGAGGACTTTGGCGTTCTTCTCCGCCTTTCCCTTGCCGACGATGGCGGCGTCCGTGCCGAACTGGGCTTGGAAATCGCTGAGGCTGTTTTCCCGGAGTTCCGTGCGGTCGGACAGAAAAAGCGCCTTGCCCAGCAGTCCCGCATCGAACAACCGCCGCAAAAGCGCTGCCGCCAGCCGGGTCTTTCCCGCCCCCGTGGCGAGCGAGAGCAGCACCCGGGGAGCCACCCCCGCGCCACGCTGGAGGATGATCCGCTCCAAGGCAGCCCGGATGGCGGCATCCTGGTAGTAGCGCAACCAATCCCGCCCCATGTGATAAGACACGGCGAGCGGAGCAAGCTTACCCGGCCCGCAAGGTAGACCGCGCGCCTGACAGTAGCGCTGAATCAGATCCTGCGGTGAAGGAAACCCGCTCAAAGGCTGCGGATGGGAAACCATTCCGGTGGCAGCGTCATATTCCACAAACAGGTGGCCATTGCTCGAAAACACGAAAGGCACGTGGTGCAGATGCCCAATACGGTAATCCTGCCCCTGTTGCATCCCATGCTCGGCGGGCAGGCCTTCGCGTTTCGCTTCCAAAATGGCGAGGGGCAGCGGCTCGCCACCTGGCGAAACCGGCCGCCGCAACACATAATCCGTGCGGCCCTGAATGCGGCGGCGGGCTTCCTTCGTCACCGGATCCAAATCAATCGCCGCCGCCATTTCCACAATACGGATATCCGCAGCCACCCAGCCCCGGAGAAAAAGGGCGGGATCAATAAGATCCTGACGGGTCTGGAGTTCGCTGCGGGTCACTTTCAGATATGCAACGGGTGAATGAACCTGGATTCAAGCGTGTTGTGAGGACTGCCCCCTTCACCGCCTTCACATGCGGGGGACTCAGCAGGTCTGGATCAAAATCCTTTCATCTGCGGGTGGAGGGTTCTGAGTCGGCGATGATTGTGCTCCCGAGTGGCGTTCCAGGGGTTGAGGGAAGGGTTTCGATGAAGACGCTCCTGTGCAGGCTGTTCCTGCGCTCCGAAGGTGAAAAAGCGCTAAAGGGCATTTTGACGGAGGGTTGGGCCTTTATCTTGGCCGGGTCGGCCTAAGACGTTGAATTGCAAAAGCTGAAGTATTATAAAAATTATAATATCTATTGCAAATTACACTTTGAGGTTTACTATTTAGGTCCTCGACACATATGGAATCGCCAAGAACCTATGCTGCAAACCCCTGTGCTGGGAGCGGTAAAAGCCAAGTGCCCTTGAGGCCGCTTGGCTGGGGGATTTTTGCACTGCTGACCTTGGCGGGCAGCGGAGCGGCACGGGCGGATGAACCCGGGACGTCGCTTTTGGATATTCCGCTGACGCAATTGGGGGAATTGCGGGTGAACACGGTGTATGCGGCCTCGAAATTCCGGGAAAAAATTGCCGATTCACCGGCTTCCGTGACCATCGTCACCCGGGAGGAAATCCGGAAATTTGGCTACCGCACCCTGGCGGACATTGCCCGTTCCGTGAGAGGGTTTGATGTCACTTATGACCGCAGCTACAGTTATACCGGCGTGAGGGGCCTCAATGGGCTGGGGGACTACGGCTCCCACGTGCTTTTGCTGGTGGATGGGCACCGCATGAATGATCCCATCTACGATGTGGTGGCGGTGGGCACGGAGGGACTGCTGGATGTGGACCTGATTGAGCGGGTGGAGTTCATCCGGGGGCCTTCTTCCCAGATGTATGGCAGCAATACTTTTTCCGGGGCGATCATAGTGGGGAACGCCCCCCTCGAGGGCAGCCTGGCCAAGTGCATCCGGTCCAGAAGTGCCAATGGCCGGCAGATCGTCATCCGTCAGCTGAACGCCAACGACAAAGCCGGGATGCGGCAGTGTCACCTGATCTATCTCAGCCCGGGTGAGATCGCGGCCAACGCGGTGGAAGCCGTCAAAGGCCTCCCGGTGCTGATGGTGGGGAATTCCGACCGGGCGGTGCAGGATGGCTGTTGCATCGGATTGGTCATGCGGAACCAACGGATCAAGCTGGAGATCAATCAGGAGACCGCCCGGCAGGCCCAGCTTTCAATCTCATCCGATCTGCTCGGGATCGCAACTTTAGTCAGGAGGCCATTGCTTTGAAGACGGTCAATTCCATTGCCTTCCGCATCACTGCGATGGTTATCGCCATCGCGTTGATGGTGCTCCTGTTTACCTGCGGTGCGTTGTTTTGGCACCAGTCCTGGTCCATCAGGAACAACCTGGCGCACGACCTGGGTGTCACTACCGACATCGTGAGCAACAGCGCGGCGGTGGCCACCATGTTTAACGATCCGGAACGGGCTTCGCAAACGCTCCGTGCTCTCCAGGCGGTCGATTATATCACCGAAGCCACCATTGTCAGCAGGGACGGCAGCGTCCTCGCCCGGTATCTTGCTGGATTCCCTGTTCAGCCTCTGCCTGCTGCCGCTGCCGCCCCGCTTGACTTTCCGGCTCCGTCCCTGGCCACCGTGGGGGCATCAACGCCGCTTGTTTCCGGAACAGAACCGGTTTTTCTGCTTAGCGGCGGGTCCCTACCCAGCCCGGGGATCAATTTTGAGCACGATGCCGTCCTGATCAACCGGCCCATCATCCATGCCGGCGAGCGCCATGGCACGCTTTATATCAGTGCGGATTTTTCCAGCACCTACCTTAATCTCCTCTCGATTTACGCCAAAACCTCCGTCGTCATTCTGCTGGTCTCCGTTTTGGCCGCCTATCTGCTATCAAGGATCGCAATCCGGGGCGTCACCGCCCCTATTCTGGGGCTTGCCCGCACGGCCAGTCTGATAGCCAATGGGGCAGACTATTCCGTCAGAGCAGGAAAAGCCGGCAAGGATGAAGTGGGCACCCTGACGGAGGCCTTCAATCAAATGTTGTCCCAGATCGAACAGCAGGATGGCGAACTTCAATCCGCCCAGGCGGCCCTGCGCCAGCAACTCGCCCGGCTGGAAGCAGAAGTCGCCGGACGCAAGCTCGCGCTGGAGGAACAGGAAAAACTCACCGCTATCCTGAACAGCACCCCGGACTTTGTCGGGAGGGCCAATGTCAGCGGCGGAGTGCTTTATCTGAATTCCTCCGGCCGGAAAATGATAGGGATCCCAATGGACGCGGATGTATCCTCCATGGTAGTGGCAGATTTCCACCCGGAGGAATCTGTCCGCATCATCACTCAGGAAGCCATGCCAGCATCCATCCTGCAGGGCTCATGGAAGGGGGAAGTCGTGCTCCGGCATGCCGATGGCCATGAGATTCCAGTCGCCATTGTGTTTATCTGCCACTTTTCGCCGGGCCATGAGGTGGAGAGCTACTCCTCTATCATGAGGGACATGACCGAGGAAAAAGCCGCCGCCGAAGGCCTGAGGCAATCCCAGTTGAAACTGGTGGAATCTTCCCGCTTCGCCGGCAAGGCGGAGGTCGCTACCCATGTCCTGCACAACGTGGGGAATGTGCTGAACAGCGTAAATGTGTCAGGTAATCTCCTCAACGAAAGGATCCGGAATTCCAAGCTTTCCGCCCTCGCCAGAGTGACGGCCCTCGTTTCAGAACACCGGGACATCCTGCCGGAATTCATCGCCTCCGACCCACGCGGCCGCCGCCTGCCGGAATTACTGGAAGGGATTCAACAAGCCCTGCAAACCGAGCAGCAGGAACTCGTGGGGGAAGTCACCTCCATTTCCGGCCACATCGCCCACATCAGGGAAATCGTCACCCTCCAGCAAAGCCACGCCCGGTATGGGGGACTGCAGCAGCGCATCAGCCCTGCAGAATTGATGGAGGAAGCCCTGAGCCTGCATACGGATTCCTTCACCCGGCACGGCATTGCTTTAGTTACGGATTTCAGCCTGGTTCCTCCCCTCATCGTGGATAAGCACAAAGTCCTGCAGATCCTCGTCAACCTGTTGGCCAACGCCCGCCAGGCCCTGGATGACGTGGAGGACCGGGAAAGATGCATTATCCTGCGGGTTGCCCAGGAGGATGGGGAACGGGTTGTTTTTTCTGTCGCGGATAACGGTATCGGCATCCCTCCCGAAAACCTCACCCGCATCTTTTCCCACGGGTTTACCACCAAGAAAAATGGACATGGCTTTGGCCTCCATGGTGGTGCCCTGGATGCCCAATCCATGGGCGGACAGCTCCGCGTGGCAACGGCCCCGTCCGGCCATGGGGCTACCTTCATTCTCGATCTGCCTCTTCCTGAACCGTCTGCCGCCCTGCCCTGCTAACTAGGCGGCCTTTCCCCCCATCCCATTTTGATGAATTCCATTCCTGACCATCACCGCATCCTCGTCATTGATGACAATGCCGGGATCCATAACGATTTCCGGAAAATCCTGGGCTCTGCTACACCAGCCGGTGGACTCGATGAACTGATGGCGGATGTCTTTGGGGACGATCCGGAGCACGCCAGCGGTCAGGACTTCAAAATGGATGCCTCCTATCAGGGCCAGGAAGGATTGGAAAAAGTGCAGCAGGCCCAGGCCCAGGGCCGGCCCTATTCCGTGGCCTTTGTGGACATGCGCATGCCCCCAGGCTGGGACGGCGTGGAAACCATCAGCCACATCTGGGCCGTGGATCCCCTCATCCAGGTCGTCATCTGCACCGCGTATTCTGACTATTCCTGGAAGGACATCATCTCCCGCCTTGGCAACTCGGACCGGCTTGTCGTGCTGAAAAAACCTTTCGACACCATTGAGGTGCTGCAACTCGCCCACGCCCTCACCCGGAAGTGGCTCCTCACCCAACAGGCCAGCCAGACGATTGAGGATCTCAACCAGCGGGTGAAGGAACAAACTGGTGAACTGCTACGCGCCAACCACCGCCTCCGCGAGGAAATCGCCGAGCTGGAAGAAACCCGCTTTGCCCTGCGCCTCTCGGAGGAAAGGCTCTCCCACGCCTTTGCCGCCTGCCCCATGCCGATCGCCATCCTCAGCCTGAAAAACTTCACCTGCGTGGATGCCAATCAGGCGTATCTCGACCTCGCCAGCCGGTCGCGCCAGCAAGTCCTCGGAAAAGCTCTCTGGCATTCCGGACTCCTTCTGGAGGGAGAACTCCTCGATCGCCTTGCGGATCAACAGTCCGGGCACCGTCTCATGCGTGAGGAATGCATCTTCCCCCAGGCAGATGGCACCACCCGCGAGGCCCTGATTTGGATCGAGCCCTTCCAACTGGGAGCCGGGGCTCACCTCCTCGCCGTCGTCCAGGATGTGACCGAACAACGGCAACTCGAGCAGCAATTCCGCCAATCCCAGAAACTCGAAGCCGTCGGCCAACTGGCAGCTGGAGTCGCCCATGATCTGAACAATCTCCTCACCGTCATCCTGGGCCACACCAGCGTGCAACTGCTCCGCTCCGGGCTGGACGGGGACGTGAACTCCGCCCTGACGGAAACGCAGCAGGCCGGCGAGCGCGCCGCCACCCTGACCCGTCAATTGCTGGCTTTCAGCCGGAAGCAGATCATGAAGAAAATGCCGGTCTGCCTCACCAACATCGTCCGGCATCTGGAATCCATGTTGCGCCGGCTCATCCCGGAAAACATCACCCTTTGTTGTGATCTCGCCCCTGCTCTCCCCCTTGTCCTCGCCGATGTCGGGAACATCGAGCAGGTCATCGTCAATCTCGTCGTCAATTCGCGGGATGCCTTGCCCGGCGGGGGGAACCTGATGATCTGCACCGGTGCCGCCATCTTTGCCTCCCCTGGCCCCTCCGGCCGCCGCCCTGGCGAATTCATCTGCCTATCCGTCAGTGACGACGGCATGGGCATATCCCCGGAAATCGCCAAACACATCTTCGAACCCTTCTACACCACCAAAGTTGTCGGCAAAGGCTCCGGCATGGGCCTCGCCACCGTCCAGGGCATTGTTGAGCAACATGGCGGATGGATCGAGCTGGCCAGCCGCGTCGGCGAAGGCACCACCTTCAGCATCTATCTGCCCGTGACCCGCATGGCAGCCGCGCCAGCTCCGGCCCCTGGCCTGCCAGCCAGCGTCCGCACCCTGTCCAGCAGCCGGAAAAAAGTGCTCCTCGTCGAAGACGATCACAGCGTGCGCAAGCTCGCCCACGGTGTCCTCAAAGCTGCCGGCTACGACGTCATGGAAGCCCCGGATGGCCGCGAAGCTGTCGCCCTCTGGAGGAAACATCCCGAGCCCATCGATTTGCTCATGACGGATATGGTCATGCCTGGAGGTCTCTCCGGCAGGGAAGTGGCCGCCCAATTTTCCCTTGAGCATCCCGAGGCCGCCATCCTCTACACCAGTGGCTACAGCGTGGAGCTATTCGGTGAGGAAATGGGTCTGCAGGAAGGGCTGAACTACCTGCCCAAGCCCTACCTCGCCAAGCAGCTCATCGACGTCGCCGCCCGGGCCTGCTCCCAGACCGGAGACCCCGTCCCGCCCAACCCGGCCGGGTAAGTAAACCTCCTGAATAACTCATTTATAAGTTACGCAGCAGGAACGAGTTGGAAGCCGAGGGATTGGGCCTGTTTGATGAGTTGGGCGTGCTGGCGTTCGAGGGAGCGCGGGGTGATTTTGAAGGCTTCCGCTTCGTCATAGGGCTTCCGG
>CAMDJM010000089.1 GCA_945900785.1 Akkermansia muciniphila | reverse complement strand
GCCTGGAACGCCTTGGAGGAAGCCGACTGGACCGCTGCTCTTTATGCCAGGGACGCCCGCCTCCGCCGCAATGCCATCCGTGCGCTCGGCAGCGATCCCGCCGCCCTTGCCCGCTATTTCGGCGCTGGCGTCGTCAACGACCCCGACCTGACCACCCGCCTCGCCGCCCTTGTCAAGCTGGCCGACTTCCCCACCACCCCTGAAATCCAGACGCTTGTCAGACAACTCGCCCTCAACCCGGTCATTAAAGGCGACGATTGGCTCAACGACGCCGCCCGGCTCCTCCTCAAAAAACACAAAGCGGAAGCCTACCAGGAAGGCCCAAACCTCCTGACCAATTCCAGCTTTGAAACCACCGGTCCCGACGGACTCCCCGAAGACTGGAAACGCCGCGATTACAACCAGGAACCTGGCACCACCGGAGCAAAATGGAGCACCATCCAAATCCCCGGCTGGACCCGCACCGGTGATAAATCCATCCGCTGCATCACCTCCGGGTTCTCCGATACCAGCCTCTACACCGAAGTCACCCTCAAGCCTGGCACCGAATACCGTCTCAGCGCCTGGATCAAAACCAACAACTTCCGCGGCAAAGCCAGCCTCAACGACCACATCAACCGCCACGAGACCGAAAAAGTCACCCGCACTGCCGATTGGACCAAAGTCGAAACCACCTGGAACACCGGAACCAACAGCCAACTCCAGACTACCATCAACCTCCTCCACGTCGCCAAAGGCGACAGCCACTTCGACGACATCACCCTCTGCGAGCTGAGCCCCATCACCAGCGCTGAAACCCTCCTCGCCGGCGATGCTCAACGCGGTTCCGAAATCTTCTGGAAGCACCCCGTCGCCGCCTGTTTCAACTGCCACATGCTCAACGGCAAAGGCAGCGCCGTAGGCCCCCCGCTGGATGGCATCGCCACCCGCAAGGACGCCGCCTATATCACCGAAAGCCTCCTCGAACCCAACGCCAGGATGGCCGAAACCTACACCGCCACCCCCATCTCCCCCATGCCCCCCATGGGCCTCATCCTCAAACCCCAGGAACTGGAAGACATCAAAGCCTTCCTCATGACCCTGAAATAACAAGGGACCCGCCTGCATCACCTCAGGCTTCCTGGGGTTATCAGGGATCAAGGATCAGGTCTGGCCTTCACTAGACCGCGCGGCGTTGCCATGAAGTTCAGGTCGAATGCAAAAACGGGATAAATTGCAGAAACTGCGGGCAGGACGTCCCCCTTCATCCCCACGCCAAATCCGCCGGGCTCAGTTCCCCTCTGCGGCCGGTGCTTTTTCGAGTCCTGCCACCACTAAAACCCGGCGTGTCCCGGGGTTCTGGCGAAGGGGATGACGTCGCGGATGTTGCCCAGGCCGGTGACGAACATGAGGAGCCGCTCGAAGCCCATGCCGTAGCCGGCGTGGGGCACGGTGCCGTATTTCCGGAGGTCGGCATACCACCAGTAGTCTGCCTCGCTGAGGCCATGATGGGCCATAGCAGCGGCAAGACGCTCCGGGCGTTCCTCGCGCTGGCTGCCGCCGATGATTTCGCCGATGCCCGGCACCAGCACGTCCATCGCGGCGACGGTCAATCCGTCCTCGTTTTGCCGCATGTAGAAAGGCTTGATCTCTTTGGGATAGTTGAAGACGATCACGGGACACTGGAAATGCTGTTCCGTGAGCCAGCGCTCATGCCCGGATTGCAGGTTCAGGCCGTATTGGACCGGGTATTCAAAGGTCACGCCGGATTGCTCCAGCAACTGGACGGCTTCGGTATAACTCACACGCTGGAAGGGGCGCTCTGCCACAAATTTCAGGCGCTCCACGAGTCCCTTGTCGACATACTTCGAGAAGAAGGCAAGGTCCTCCGCGCAGTGCTCCAGGGCATCGCGCACCTGGTGCTTCAACTGGGCTTCAGCCAAATCCATATTCCCTGACAAATCACAGAACGCCTGCTCCGGCTCGATCATCCAAAACTCGGCGGCATGGCGCGAGGTGTTGGAGTTCTCCGCCCGGAAGGTGGGGCCAAAGGTGTAGACCTTGCCCAGGGCACAGGCGAGGGTCTCCGCCTGCAACTGGCCACTCACCGTGAGATAGGCCGGTTTCCCGAAAAAATCCTCTTCCGGCCTGTCCGCAGAGCCGGGCGGCAGGGTGGTCACCCGGAACATTTCCCCGGCCCCCTCACAATCACTGGCGGTGATCATGGGGGTATGCACATTGACAAAACCGCGCTCCTGAAAAAAGTTATGCACGGCATATGCCATGCGGCTGCGCACCCGGAAGGCGGCCCCAAAAAGATTGGAGCGTGGGCGCAGGTGGGCGATCTCCCGCAGGAATTCCAGGGTGTGGCCTTTTTTCTGCAGGGGATAGGTTTCGTCCGCCGGTCCCAGCAAAGTCACCCGGGTGGCCTGCACTTCCCAGGATTGCCCGGCCCCCTGGGAGGCCACCAGCCGGCCGGTCACCTCCACGCTCGCTCCCGTAGTCATCTGCGCCAGACCGCCGGATCCCGGAATACCGGCATCGATCACCGCCTGAATGCCCCGCAGGCAGGATCCATCATTGATTTCGAGAAAGGAAAACGACTTGGCATCGCGCCGCGTGCGGACCCAGCCGCAGACGGTGATTTCATCCATGGGGGTCTGGCTGGTAAGGGCAGTGAGAACAGGGGTGCGCATGCCCTCATCCCTGGCGGGAATTTTCCAAATGACAAGCCGGAGCTGGGTTGAGGCTGAGGGCTTCAAAATCAGCATTTCCTCCCCTGCCAGCATCCCGGTCAGGCCATTGCCGTTCAAGGTGATCGTTTTGCCAGGATGCCGGGCGGCAAGGATTTTGCAAGCAGCGGCTAATCTTCTGCACCTCTGGAGCGTGGTCCGGAGCCAGCAGTTGCCAGTCCCTGCTCGCGGGCACCTGCCAATAGCCCCTCCTGCCGCCAAGCGCCCCTCCAGTGCGCAACGGAAACCCGCGCCCTTCTCTTGCCATCCTGCCCAACCCGTGGAACATCCCTGCCCCATGCCTCAGGAAGAACCCATCAATGTCCGCTACGTCGCCGGACTCGCCCGCCTCACCCTTACTGCGGAAGAGGAGGCCGCCTATACCTCACAGCTCGACCGCATCCTGCACTACGTGGCCCAGTTGGATGAGGTCGATGTTTCCAGCGTGCCGGAGCACACCCTGGAGGAAGGCAACTGCGACTTTACCCGGCCCGATGTGGCGCGCGCTTCCCAGCCGATGGAGTCTGCCCTGCAGAATGCCCCGCGCCGCAGCGGCGATCAATTCCAAGTGCCCAAAGTCGTCGAATAACCCGGACCCTGGCCTGCGGTAAACTGCCATGCCCAGCGGGGCAGAAGCGTCCGCTCCACCCGTCCAGCCCATTTTTTCCGAATCTCCCTATCTCTTTTTCCCATGCTGCACACCCAGCCCATCTCCACCCTCCGGCGGCTTCTGGTCTCCCGTGAAATCTCCCCTGCCGATCTCCTGCGCAGCGTGGAATCCAGCATCGCCGCAACCGATCCCGCCATCGGGGCCTATCTGCACCGCGATTTCCCGGCCGCCCTGGCCGAAGCTGAAAAAGCGGACCTCACCCAGCCCCTCGGCGGCATTCCCATCGGCATCAAGGACATCATCAACGTCAAGGACCAGCCTCTGACCTGCGGTTCGAAAATCCTGGCAGGAAAATTCACCAGTCCCTACGATGCCACCGTGATCACCCGCCTGCGTGCAGCGGGGGCGATTCCCTTTGGGAAGCTGAACATGGATGAATTCGCCATGGGCTCCTCCACCGAAAACAGCGCGCTGCAGATCACCCGGAATCCAGTGGATCCCTCCCGCGTGCCGGGGGGGTCCAGTGGGGGTTCTGCTGCCGCCGTGGCTGCTGGCACCGCCGTAGCGACGCTGGGCACGGATACCGGGGGCTCCATCCGCCAGCCCGCCAGCTTTTGCGGGATCGTGGGCTTGAAACCCTCCTATGGCCGCGTCTCCCGCTTTGGCTGCACCGCCTATGCTTCCTCCCTGGAGCAAATCGGCCCCATGACCCGCAACGTCACGGACGCCGCTCTCATCCTCCAGGCCATCGCGGGTCCTGATCCCGCCGACTCCACCTGCCGTCGCGAGCCCCTGCCTGATTTCTCCAAGGCGCTGAGCGGCGGTATCAAAGGCCTGCGGCTTGGCCTTCCGGAAGAATACTTCGGGGCCGGCATCGATCCCGAAGTCCGCGCCGCTGTGGAAAAAGCGGTGCGCAAGCTCGAACAGGAAGGCGCGGAAATCCATCCCGTCACCCTGCCTCACACTTCCAGCGCCGTCGCCACCTATTACATTATCGCCACGGCGGAAGCCTCTGCCAACCTGGCCCGCTTCGATGGAATCCGCTATGGTCACCGCTGCGAAAACCCGGAAAACCTGCTGGATCTTTATAACCGCTCCCGGGCAGAAGGCTTCGGGCCGGAGGTAAAACGCCGCATCATCCTGGGCACCTATGTCCTTTCCAGTGGCTACTACGACGCCTACTACCGGAAAGCCTGGAAAGTGCGTTATCTCATCCGTCAGGATTTCACCCGGGCCTTTGAAAAAGTGGATCTCATCCTGGGCCCCACCTGCCCCACCCCGGCCTTCAAGTTCGGCGCCCACACCAGCGATCCCCTCCAGATGTATCTGGCGGACATTTACACCATTGCCGCCAACCTCGCCGGCCTCTGCGGCATTAGCCTGCCCTGCGGCCGCACTGCCGCCACCCCCGATACCCCTGCCCTGCCCATCGGCCTCCAACTGCTCGCCCCACCGCTCGCCGAGCCCACGCTGCTCCGGGCGGCCTGGGGGGTGGAACAAATCCTCGGGGAAGTTGATCTGGTATAGCGATCAAACTTCCCGCAAAGCCGAAGCAATCGGCATCCGCGCCGCACGGATGGCAGGAAAGAAGCCCCCGATCAGGCCGAGCACGGCGGCGGTAGCAATGGCCGTGGCGAGCAGGATGGGGGTCACGGCGAAAGCAAAAGTGACCTGACTGAAGGTCTGGAAATTCATGGTAGCAGCCTGATAGCCATCAAAAGCCAGCCACGCCAGCGCGGCCCCCACGCCACCACCCACCAGAGCCAGCGCGAGGGATTCCACCAGGACGGAAACGATCACCGGAGCCGCGCCGAAGCCCAGGGCGCGCAGGGTGGCGATTTCCCGCGTCCTTGCCGAGACCGCGCTATACATCGTATTGAGGGCTCCGAACAAGGCCCCAAGCGACATCATGACAGCAATGAACACGCCGGCACGGGCGATGAAAAGGAAGGTGCCTTCACTCTGCGCGGCATAGTGGTCGGAAAGGCGGGCCACTTTGACTTTGAGCTGGGGATTGCTCGTCAGGGCGTCCTTGAACTCCGTAAAAGCCTCCGCCGAATCCAGCCTTGCATAAACGGATTGGAATCCTTCCGGCCGGTTGTAGGCGGGCTGGAGCACAGCGGCATCCGTCCAGATTTCGGATTCCGCGATGCCGCCCCCTGCGGTAAAAATGCCTACCACATCCCACTGGTTTTGGCCGATTTTGAGCCGGTTGCCGACCTCCAGCCCGGTGAAAGCCCGCGCCGCGCCCGCACCCACCATCAATTCATTTTTGCCGGACTCAAACCGCCGTCCCTGGACCACCTCAATATTGCCCCGCACGCTGAACGCCGCCGGCCCTACGCCGCGCAGCGGGACATTGGAGCTGGAGTTCGTGGAGCGCTTCAGCAGATCAATGATCACAAACAACTCGGCCGACACCACTCCGCCCTCCGGCGTCCTTAAAACCCCGGGGGCATCGCTGATCAGCCGCACCTCCTCCCGGGAAAGTCCGCTCGTCATTTCGCTGTCCGCCCCAGTGCGCAGCACGATGGCCGTGTCCGGCGTGCCGGAAACCGTCATCGCCTTCCGGAAGCCGGACGCAATCGCCAGGACGCCGGTCAGCACCGCCACCACCCCGGCAATGCCTACCGCCGCCGCCACTGCCGCGCCCCACCGGGCGGGGATGCTCCGCAGGTTAAACGCCGCAATGGAAAGGATTTGAGTGAGGGAATTCATGAAATCATAAGCCCCGCAGGACGCCCCAGCATCCATCGCCCCGTCTGAAAAGCAACTCCCCAGGAATGGAGAAAATCCGCCTGCGGTTGCCCTGAAATCACCCCATGCAGAAGCAGTCCAGCCCGGCTTGACACTGGCAGCTTTCCGCGTCCCTTATCGCTCCAATGCTGCGGACGCCAGGAGCCCCCCGTCCGGACCAACCCGGCCGCAGAAGCCACTCCCTTTGAAACACGTCCTCTTTGTCTGCACTGGAAATGTCTGCCGCAGTCCCATGGCAGAAGGCCTCTTCCGTGCCATGACCGGCAACCCGGACGACTATCACATCGAAAGCGCCGGCATCAGCGCCGCCAGCGGCCAAAAAGCCAGCCAGCACACCATCGACGTGCTCAAGAGAGAAAACGTGGACCTGAGCCGCTTCCGCAGCCAACCGCTCACCCGCGAGCTGGTAAAGCAGGCGACCCATATTTTCACGATGACCCATGGCCACCGCGCCTACATCGAATCCCTCTTCCCCAGTGCCGCCCCAAGGACGTATCTTGTCTGTGAATTCTGCCCGGACGACGCTCTGATGGGCGAAGACGTCCCCGATCCCATCGGCTATGGCCGCGGGGCCTACGAAGAAACCCTCGACACCCTCAAACGCTCCCTCCCTTCCGTCCACGCCTTCATCGAAAAAACCTGGAAGGACCCTGACGCCGCTCCCAGCCCCTCCAACCCTGCACCTCCCCTTTCTCCTCATCCCACCAACACCATGACGCCACCCGCCCTAGCCGATGCCCCCGTTGCCGCAGCCTCCACCCCTGCCGCCACCGGTCTTAAGAAAATCATCGCCGGAGCCGACCATGGCGGACTCAAATTGAAAGACGCCCTCGTCGCCGCCCTCCGGGCCAAAGGCTACACGGTGGATGACATCGGCACCCACGACAGCCAGAGCGTGGACTATCCGGATTACGCCAAAATCGTCTCCCAGCGCGTCCTCGCCGGCGTTTACGACATCGGCCTCCTCGTCTGCACCACCGGCATCGGCATGAGCATCGCCGCCAACCGCAACAAGGGCATCCAGGCCGCCCTGCTTCAGGACAAGAACTCCGCAGTGATGACCCGGAAACACAACAAGGCCAACGTCATGGTCTTCGCCGGCAACACCCCGGCGGAATCCGCCCTCGACATGGCCGAAGCCTTCCTCACAACGGAATTCGAAGCCGGCCGCCACGAAACCCGCGTCGGCAAAATGAACCCTGGCGTGGCCACCGCCGATCCGGAAATCGCCAGCGCCATTAACAAGGAAGCCGTCCGCCAGCAAAACTTCATCGAACTCATCGCCAGCGAAAACTTTGCCAGCCGCGCCGTGATGGAAGCCCAAGGCAGTTGCCTGACCAATAAATACGCCGAAGGCTATCCTGGCAAACGCTGGTATGGCGGCTGCGAAAACGTCGACGTCGTGGAACAACTCGCCATCGAGCGCTTGAAGCAGGTCTTCGGAGCCGAGCACGCCAACGTCCAGCCCCACTCCGGCAGCCAGGCGAATGCCGCCGTTTACTTCGCCTTCCTCGAGCCCGGCGATAAAATCCTGACCATGAACCTCGCCCACGGCGGTCACCTCACCCACGGTCACCCGGCGAATTTCTCCGGCAAATTCTACAACGTCACCCACTACGGCGTCACCGAAAAGGACGGTCGCATTGACTACGATGAACTCGCCAAAACCGCCTTGGAGGTGAAGCCCAAAATGATCACCGCCGGAGCCAGCGCCTACCCCCGCATCATCGACTTCGCCCGCATGTCGGAGATCGCCAAAAGCGTCGGAGCCTACCTTTTCGTCGACATGGCGCACATCGCCGGTCTCGTCGCCGCCGGCGTCCATCCCAGTCCCATCCCTTACGCCGACTTCATCACCAGCACCACCCACAAGAGCCTGCGCGGCCCCCGCGGCGGCATCATCCTTTGCAAAGCCGAGCACGCCAAAAAGATCGACGCCCAGGTCTTCCCGGGCGTCCAGGGCGGTCCGCTCATGCACGTAATCGCGGCCAAAGCCGTCTGCTTCCATGAGGCCCTCCAGCCTGGTTTCAGGGAATACCAGCAGCAAATCGTCAAAAACGCCCAGGCCCTCGCCGCCCGCATGGTGAAAAACGGCTACACCGTCGCCTCCGGCGGCACGGATAACCACGTGATGCTCATCGACCTCCGCCCCCAGGGTCTCGAAGGCAAAACCGTTCAGGAAACTCTCGACGAAGCCGGCATCACCGTTAACAAAAACAGCATCCCCTTCGACACCGCCAGCCCCTTCCGCCCCAGCGGCATCCGCATCGGCACCCCCGCCGTCACCACCCGCGGCATGAAGGAAGCCGAGATGGAACAAATCGCCGATGCCATCCACAAGGTCCTCAGCAATATCGGCAACCACCCCATCCTTGCCGAAACCCAGGCCTGGGCCGCCGAACTCAACCGCCGCTTCCCCCTGCCGTAGTTCCCGCAAACGAATCCTGGCTGCGGCGCAGCGGCCTGCCGGCGATTTTATTCACTGGATGAATTCCACCGGGCCGCCAATATGGCGTGTCATTTTTCCAGATACCGCATAGGATAAATCGATTCCTGAAATCGCAATCTTATGACAACCCTGCTCACCTGCACCGATGGATCGGCCTACGCCCCCAGCCTTTACCAGCACGCCGCCTGGGCGGCCCTGCGCCTCGCAGCCCGGGTGGAAGTGCTGCACGTCTATCCGCCGGCCCCTCCCTTTCTGTTCCCGCCGGTGAATTTCATGGGCGATCCCGGCATGGGCTCCACGGCTTTTGCGTTGCCGGAGCTAACGGCTTTGAATGAAGCCCAGGAAAAGGAAGCCCACGCGGCCGCCATGGCCCTGCTCGATCAGGCTTCCACTACGGTGCGCGGTGAGGGGGTCAGGGAAGTGGAACTCACGGCCGTTTCCGGCTTTTTGACCGAGGTGCTGGCGGACTGGGACAAGCCGTTTGACCTCCTGCTCATGGGCAAGCGTGGCGAGTCCACCGCCCCCGCCCGCGATGCCCTCGGGCATCAATTGGAAGCCGTGATCCGGCAATGCCCCACCCCGGTGCTGGTGGTCTCCCATCAGTTCAGGCCGATCCGGCGCATCCTGATCTCATTTGATGATAGTCCCTCCTCCCAGGCGGCGCTGCGGTTTGTGGTGGAAAGCCCTCTGCTGCGCGGGCTGGCCTGTGATCTGGTGATGGCGGGCGACCCCACGGAAGAAAACCGCCAGGCCCTGGACTCGGCGGCGGCCCTGCTGAAAACGGGCGGCTTTGAGGCCCAGGAATTCCTCATGCAGGGCGACCCGGAAACCGTTAGCGCCTGGGAGATCGCCGCCAATGAAATTGACCTGCTGGTCATGGGGGCCTACAGCCACTCCCGGTTTCTGCAGTTTTTCATCGGCAGCACCACCAGCGAAATCATCCGGCGCTGCCGGGTTCCGGTTATTGTGATGGGCGGCCGGATGCCGCATCTCCATGCAGAATCCCGGCACCCGTAAATCAGTAGATGATCCGGACGGGAGTTCCAATTTGCGCCACTCCAAAAAGGATTTCTGCCATTTCCCGGGGCAGGCGGATGCAGCCGTGGGAGGCCGGGCTGCCAGGATACGGGATCGGGCCGGCGTGCATCCCGATCGCCCCATGCACCCGCATCCAATAGGGCATGGGAGCACCCACAAAACGGCCGCCCCGGGGAATGCGGTCGCGGCCGTTTCTTGCGTTGCTGTTCACGGTGTCTCCGGAGGCGTCCACAATTTGCCCCCAGGAGTTGGAGTGCTTGTCCTGCACCTTTTCTGACACACGGAAGGAACCTGTCGGTGTCGGATGGCTGCTGGTGCCCGTGGCGACGTAGGTCCATCCCGCCGGCTGGCCGCCACGCGTCAGTTGGGCCTTTTGCTCTCCCAGATCAATTCTCACCGCCAGGGGGCCACTCAGCTCTGCGCCCTTCCACTCAAAAAGAGGGGCACTGGCAATTTGTCCCGGAGCCGGAGGCAGGGCCTTGGGGACGGTCGCGGTTTTCGGGAGACGGCAGGCGGAAAGTCCGGCCACGGTAACGAAGGCGAAGGCGCGAAGCAGGGAAGGAACGTGAGGAGCCATGGGGGAGCTTTAGGGAATGAACCGCCAGTTTGCAATGGGGTGATTCCCGGCTGGGCATGGGTGATTCAGCGGGAGGCCACCCGTCGTGGCGCGGGGACCTGCTGGGTGAGACAGTGGAAGGAGCCCAGGCCCCAGACCAGTTCCCGGGAATTGATCGGTGCGATGCGGCGGTCCGGAAAGGCCTCCTGCAGTGTGGCGATCGCTTCCGCATCGCGGGGATCGCCAAAGACCGGGAGGAGGACCACGGTGTTGGCGATGTAGAAATTCGCATAACTGGCCGGCAGCCGTTCGCCATCCATGATCACCGGCGAGGGCATGGGCAGGGTGATCACATTGAGCGGACTGCCATCCTCAGTCGTCATGCGGCAAAGGCGTTGATAGTTTTCCTCCAGCGGGCGGTGGTTCACATCGGATTCATCCTCCTCAATCACTGTTAGCACCGTCTCCGGATTGATGAAACGGGTGATGTCGTCGATGTGCCCGTCGGTATCGTCGCCGACGATCCCATCGTGCAGCCAGAGCACTTTTTCAAAACCCAGGGTGGCCTGGAGTTGCTGCTCGATCTGCTGCCGGTTCAGGTGGGGATTCCGGTTGGGATTCAACAGGCAGCTTTCCGTGGTCAGCACCGTGCCGCAGCCATTGCAGTCAATCGAGCCGCCTTCCAGCACCAGTCCAGCATCTATTTCCTGCAACCCCAGCAGCCTGGCCATGGCGCTGGAAATGTCATTGTCAGGAAAGGCTTCGGGATACTTTCCACCCCAGGCATTGTATTGCCATGACGTGGCCGCGACTTCGCCCAATTCATCATTCACTATGAAGATGGCCCCATGATCCCGGCACCAGGGATAAACGGCCGGAATGTCAGTGATGACAAGGTTTTCCCGCGTGGCTTCATCCAGATTTTCCTCCACATAGGCCCGGTCCGCCGGGTCCGTGCAATTCAGATAGAGGCGCTCCGAGGAGGTGATGGCGCGGATCATTTCCAGAAAGACCGGCAGCACCCGGTCATGGTGATCCCCCTCCGGGAAGGAGGTATCCTGACGGGAAGGCCAGCTCATCCAGGTGGCGGCATGAGGCTCCCATTCGGCGGGCATGCGCCAGCCAAGTTCTGATAGGGAAGGGGAAGACATGAAAGGTGGGGCGGGGTAAAAAGTGAGGGAAAGCAGGGAGCTGCCGGGGATTCCTAGCCAAGAAAACGCTGGGTCAGACCGCTGTAGGCATCCACCCGGCGGTCGCGCAGGAAAGGCCAGACCTCGCGCTGGGCCCGCACCTGATCGGGGTGGATTTCCGCGTAAAGGATTTCCTCGTGTTCCGTCGCGGCCTGGGCGATCAGGGCACCGCTGGGATCCGCCACAAAGCTGCGCCCCCAGAATTCGATCCCCGGGCTGCCGTTAGGGGCTTCATGGCCGCAGCGGTTAGGCGCGGCCACGTAGCAGCCATTCGCCACCGCGTGGCTGCGCTGGATCACTTCCCAGGACTGATATTGGCGCTCCCCATGCTCCGCTTTTTCCGGAGCCAGCCAGCCGATGGCTGTCGGGTAAAACAAAATCTCCGCCCCATGCAGCGCGGTCAGGCGGGCGGCTTCCGGATACCACTGATCCCAGCAAATCAGCACGCCGATGCGCCCCACCGCCGTGTCCCAGGCCCTGAAGCCCAGATCCCCGGGGGCAAAGTAAAATTTCTCCTCGAACTGCGGATCGTGCGGGATGTGCATTTTCCGGTAGGTGCCCAGCAGCGAGCCATCCGCATCGATCACCGCGCAGGAATTGAAAAAAAGCCCCGGGGCCCGTTTTTCATAAACCGGCAGCAGAATCACCACCCCCAGCTTCCTGGCGAGCTTGCAAAACCGGTCCGTTAAAGGACCGGGAATGCTCTCTGCGAGGCCGAAGTAACCGTGGTTCAGATTTTGGCAAAAATACACCGAAGCAAACAGCTCCTGCAGGCAGACCAGCTTCGCCCCGGCCTTCGCCGCTTCCCTGATGCGCTGCTCAGCTTTCCTGACGTTGGCCTTCACCTCCTCCCCGCAAGTCATCTGGACAAGGGCGATGGTAAACGACCCGTGGGACTTCGATTTGGTTTTCGCGGACATGGGGCGGAAGGTCAGGAACATCCGGCCCGGTGCAAGGGAAGATCCAAATTTCAGCGCGCCTGAGTTCATCATGGAAAGGCGCGTTTGAATAAGCTTCAGGGAGGGATCTGCTGCCGGACCCTGAAAACCGGGACGAATTTGAACAGAAGGACACAAAGGCCATGAAGGTTACCGAGGTTGATCCATTCCGCCCCCCCCAGGCTGCTGAACCCAAATCAGGCGCGGATAATTATGATCTGCGGGAGGAGATCGCCCACGGCGGGATGGCCACGATCATTGAGGCCGTGGACCTCAAATTCCAGCGCACCGTCGCCGCCAAGCTGATGTCGCTGGATGCGGATGAGGATGAGGATGAGGATGACCGGATCCGTCACCGTTTCCTGCGGGAGGTGCGCATCCTCGCCATGCTGGAACATCCCAATATCATGCCGATCCAGCCCTGACGGAAAACGCCTTGCCGCCGCCACCTCCATGGACTGTGCCCTGATCTGGGATTTCGACCGTTGAGTGAATGAATGAAAGAGCCGTCCAAACCTGAACTTCCCTGACTCCAACAACAGGAAAGGGCGGACTGTGGCCAGTCCGCCCCGGAGTTGAGTTGAGTTGAGTTGAGTTCGGGTTTGAGGAAAGGGGCTTAATTAACCGATCATTTCCATGCCTTTGTGGCCGAGTTGCTTGACGGTGCGGTTGAGTTGCTCGAACTCGATCGGCTTTTTGATGACCGTGACCGGGCCGATCTGGAGGATCTTGCTTAGGATTTCACTGTCCGGGTAGCCGGTGATGATGACGATGGGAAGGTCAGGATGAAGTTCCTTCAGGCGGAGGTAGACTTCGTCACCGGACATGTCGGGGAGTTGGAGATCGAGGAAGACGAGATCGAACTTCTGCTTTTCGGCAAAGGAAATGGCTTCGGAACCGGTGCCCACCACGATCCGCCCGAATCCGGCCTTTTTGAGGAATTGCTTGAAAATGGTCTGCAGGGCAGCGTCGTCATCGACCACCAGAACAGTAGGCTGACCGGAGCCTTCGGTTTTGAGCACATCCCGGTCCAGCAGGCTGCGCTTGATGCGCCACCGGCCCCCGATTTGGACGGCAGGGAGTTGTCCGCGCTGGACAAGATAATAAACAGTGGGAAGTGGAATGCGGAGATACTCGGCAGTTTCCTTCACGGTCATGAGTTCTGGAGATTCATCAGCCATAATTTTCAAAAGTTGGGAGAGGACGGGAGGGAGGGTAAAGCTTTCAGGGTTCTGGGAGACTAGAGGGAAATTTTCCGTGTTGCGGGGGAGAACAAGGTCAATGGCTTCTTTAGATGATGGAGTTTACATACTCGCTATAGAAAAGCAAGCATTTTTCAGAATTGAGTCTAATTTTTTTCGTTTTGATGCAATTTTGAGAAATCACCCTTTCTTTGATGGGTATGACTGGAATGGCAGGATGGCGCATTTCGGTTAATTTTCCATGAGAAACTACGGTTTTTGACTACGATGTGCCCCGTTTGCGGTTTGATCAGCTGTGGCGTGCCTTCTAGCCGCTCTGGCAAGGCAAGTGACTGGGGAGTGGGTAAAAGGCCCAGGACCTTCGGGCCGTCATGCTTCATCGGACCGCTTTTTCAAGTGCCTCAATGACCTGGGACTGCGACAGGAGGCTATCTGAAATGAGAAAGGGCGGCTTGGAAGCGTCCGCAGGATACATGATGTAGGCGGGAAAGGTGGAGATTTCCCATGGTTTCAGGCTGTCCCGGATGGCGTTGTCTTCCGGAGTGCCGTCGGCGAGATATTTGGCGCGCAGGGCGGCGACGTTGAGTTCCTTGAATTTCGCGATCACTTTGTCGGAGCCCTTGGGGGACTTGAAAACGCTGGCTTCATTGACATCGCAGGTGTAACAGCCCAAGGTGGTGTAGTCGACGAAGACGGCGCGGCCTTTGGCTCGTTCGGCAGCGAGAGTTTCGGGGGACCAGCGGGTCCAGGCGAGATCGCCGGTTTTGTGAATAGCTTCGGAACCGGATCCAGTTTGCTTTTGATGGGAAGCATCCAACGCGAGTGCAGTGCCTCCTGCGGTGATGAGGAGAGCTGTGAAGCCCCCGATCAGCCGGCTGCGGATGGAGCGGGAGGGGGAGCACCAGTGGCCATAGATCCAAGCGGCCACGGCGATGCAGAGCAGGGACCAGATGAGCAGGGAGGAGCCGCTGGCCCCGGTTTTTTCACCGAAGGTATTATAAAAGTAGATCGCGGCAGCGAACATAGGAAAGGCGAGGGCCTTTTTAAAGGTCTCCATCCACGCCCCGGGGCGTGGGAGCATTTTCAGCAGGCGCGGGGAGCTGGCGAGTGCGACGTAGGGCAAGGCAATCCCCAGCCCGAATCCGGTAAAAAGGATGAATTGCTGAAGCGCAGGCTGCTGCAGGGCATAACCCATGGCGACGGCCATGAAGGGACCGCTGCAGGGGGTGGAGATGAGCATGGTGAGGGCTCCCGACCAGAAGCTGCCGGCATAGCCGGACTTGTCCTGAAGGCTGCCACCGACATTGCCAAGGCTGGTGCCGATTTCAAAGAGTCCCGCCAAATTCAAGCCGAGCAGAAACAGGACGATGACCACGGCGGCCATGGGGCCGGAGTAGCGGGTGAGGTCGCCCCAGGCGAGTTCCAGATGGAACGAGCTTTTGGCGATGAACATCCCGCCTGCAACCAGCCAAACGAAAACCAGCAGCCCCATGGTGTAGGCCAAGCTGTGACGGCGGGTTTGGGCTGGGTCTTTGCCGGCCTGCTTGGCAAAGCTGAGGATCTTCAGCGCTAAAACGGGAAAGACGCAGGGCATGAGATTCAGGATCATCCCGGCAAGAAACAAACCAGCGAGCGCGGTGGCGAAGCTGGTGCGGGATTTGACTGGGGAAATGGGTCCAGCAGCAGGCGCGACCGGGACCGCAGGAGCGGAGGCCTCAGGAGCAGGCGGGGACGCGCCGGTTGCCGGGGCAGGAGTGGCGGGGGCCGCTTCGGCCGCCCCACCCACCGCGAGCGCGGCGATGGTGCCGTCCTTCAGCCAACCCTTTGGCGCATAAACAAAACCGGCAGGAGCGTCGTTCGACTCTTCATCCGCAGGCTTCAGGGTCAGGGTGATGGTGTTGCCGGATTTTGAGAGGACCGGCGGATCGGTGGTGACGGCCTTGGTGGTATCAAAAAAGTAAATATCACCCGGGTCTGGATTGGCTCCCTCACCAGCGGTCAGCGTGAGGCTCCACTTGGGATTGAGTTTGACCTGCCATGCTGGCGTGGCTTGCGGCTGCACGGCCTTCACCTTTTCCAATTCAGCCTGGACTTCCGCCACCGGGCTGGAGGCCGCAGCGACGGGTAGACTCAGGGTGAGGGCGGGAGCCCCACCGGGATTGCAGGTGGATCCTTCGTCGCAGACCAGCCATTTCGCTGCGGCTTTCAGCTCCACCGTGGTGCCAATGGCCAGCCCGGCGGGCGGGGTTACCGTAGTAAACAGGTAAACCGTTCCCCCATAAATATGCTGATTTCCCAGTTCCGTCGCTTTGATTTGAGGCACAGGCCAGATGAATGGAGTCGTCTGCCAGCCATCCGGGAGCGACCACGCCAAGGTGGTGGGCAGTCCGATCCCCGGATTCAGCCAATAGGTGTGCCAGTGTTCGGGATGCGTGATTTTCAGGGCCACCGCCAAGGGCTGCCCAGGCACCAGCGCGGAGCCAGCAGCGACGAGACTGGCCTTCACCTCGCCCGGTTTTCCCCCTGGGGCTTTGGCGGCAAACCCTTCCCCCGTGCCGAATTGGGCTGGGGCCGCCTGTGGGATGAGGCCAAGCAGGAAGGGTAGGAGAAAAAGGCTTTTCATGGGGATGGGAGGCAGTGACAACAAAAATATTCCCCGCAAGGAGCGGCACCAATGGTTTTTGTGGTTCAATAGAGAAAAAGCATTGGCATAAATTTCAAATGCTACTTAATGTTCAATACATCCCAAGCATTTGATCCTCAACTACAAAAACTATGTTTTTAAGAATTGCCCGAGATATTGCGAAGCCTCAATCCTTCGCCATCCTTGACCTCCTGAAGCGTTCGACCGGCATGCCCGTGAAAGAGTTGGCCAATGCCTTGAAAATGAGCTACATGGGTGTGAAGCAGCATTGTGTGGAATTGGAAAAGAAGGGCCTGCTCGACACTTGGCGGCGCCGTGAAGCGACGGGCCGTCCGGAAAAACTCTACCGTCTCACCGCCAAAGCCGCTTCGTTTTATCCCGAGGCAGGCAATGAAATGACCTTGGAGATCCTCCAATCCATCCAGCAAATTTACGGTCCAAGCGCTCCCGACAAGCTCCTCTTCAATCACTTTTCCCGCAAAACGGAAGCCTATCTCAAAAAAGTAAAAGGCCGCTCCGTGCCTGAGCGGGCCACGGCCTTTGCCAAGTTGCGGAATGCCGAAGGCTATTGCGCGGACTTGGAATACGATGCCCGGACAGGGTTCCGCATCGTGGAATACCATCACCCCATGAAGGAAATCGCCGCCACTTTTCCCAACATCCGCCAGATGGAAACCACCATGATTCAAAAAATCCTGAACAACGACGTGCAGCGGGTGGAAGAGCGGGCCAGTGGCCTGACCAAAGTCTCCTGGATCATTCCCACCCTCGCACACGCCCTCGTCTCCTGAATTCCCCTGCCCTTTTTCAAAAATGAGCGGTAAAAAAAGAGCGGCCCGGCGGATACCCCTGTAGAATTCCCCCCCGAGATTCCTACAGATGATAGATCCAACCGGGCCGCTGGTATTCGAGCCCCAGGGTTCGCAAGGGCGAACCTCTTGAGTATTTCCCTTTTTGCGCGGGGGGACAACTTAAAAATGAAAAATAGGTGAAAAACTTCCAACGTTGGCCTGATGAAAGGGAGAGCGCTATTTGGCGCCCGAGAAGTCGGTGGGGATCAGCGGCACGGATTTTACGCCGTCCGGGATGGTGAGAGAGCCCCCGGCAGCCTTTTCCGAAGCAGTTTTGGCAGCCACCCAGTCCGGATCCGCGCGGAAAGCCGCGAATGAAGCGGCCATGGCATCCCTGGACTCATGGATGAGCAGGTAAACCAGGGTCGTATCCGCCCCGGATTCACCCGCCGCCGGAGTCCAATAACCGAAGTGTTTCATTCCATATTTGGAGAACAGGGCCACCGTGTGATCCCGGAAGCGGGCCTGGAGACGGGTCAGGTTGTTGGGCCCACAGGTATAGGTGCGCAGTTCATAGATCCGGCTGGGATTTCCCGGGGTTACGGCATCGGTTTTGGAAAAATCCGTGGCGGTCAGAAATTGACTTTCGATTTTATCCACCAGCTTGCCGCCGGCTTCAGAGGCCTTTTGGGCGCTCTGCCACTCCGGATCAGCCCCGAAGGCCTTGAAGGAGGCATCACGGGCGGCACGGTCCGGGAAGGATAGCAGATAGATCAGCTTGCGGTCCGGATTTTCCGCCGGCACCCAGTAGCCGGCGTTGGTCATCCCGTGTTTGGCAAAAAGCGTCACGGTGTGGTTCCGGAAGCGCTGGAGCAGTGCGTCCAACTTCCCGGGGGCGGCCGTGTAGGTGCGCATCTCATAACAAAGTGTATCGGCCGCGCGGAGCGGCGAAGCAAAGCTGAGCAGGGAAGAGGCAAGGGTGATTAAAAAAGCAGAGCGGCGTGTCATAGGCCTCAGCATGCAGCGATCCGGCCTGGCCTGCCAGAGCATTTCCCTGAAATTGCAGCACCGCCTGCCTCCGGGAAAACTGCTGAAGCCGGGCTTCTGCAAACAGCATAAAATGCCCAGTTTCCCACCCGGAATGCGGGGACAGGGGGCCTGCCAGTTTATAGGTTGCAGCACCTTATGAAAACCACAACCATCGCCAGCCTCATCCTCGCATCCTCCCTGTCCATCGCAGCAGCCGGCACCTCCAAAGCACCGGTGCCGTCGCTTGATATTCCAACCGGGGATTGGCTGGATCAGACCATTTCCCCGGTGACGGATCCTATCTTTTTTGAGGATCCTGCCATCCGCACCGAAATCCGGCCGCTCTTCATGCACCACCGGATCGACCGCGATTTTGCCACCGGGGCCGGAGAGGTGAACCTCTATGCCCTTCAGTTGCGTTATGCCGTCACCGGGCGGCTGGCCATCATCGCCACCAAGGATGGCTTCATTGATCTCAATCTGGGGGGGTGTAACAGTTCTTCTGTAATCGGGTTCAGAATAGCACGGCGGATTTTTTGCAATAATCCTGACGGAGCGAAGCGAAATTAGGATTATTGCAAAAAATCCGGGCCGCCGCCCCCCCTCCCTCCGATGCCGGAGGATGCGGGGTGGCGGGTCCGGCCAAGGAGAGCAGGATGGAGAGATATTCGACGTCTCCTCAATCCAACATCCCCATGACCGAACCACACCTCTCCCATACCCAGTCCGACGCCATGCTCAATCATTTCCTTGCCGACGGACTCGAAGGCCTGCCCAGCGCGATTGGCCTGCTCATCAACGCCGCCATGAAAATCGAGCGATCCCAGCACCTTCAGGCCACCGCCAACGAGCGCACCGACCAGCGCCTCGGCTTCGCCAACGGCTTCAAACCCAAAACCCTCCTCACCCGCAGCGGCCCCGTCGAACTCGCCATCCCCCAGATCCGCGACTGCGCCTCCTCCTTCTACTCCAAGGCCTTCGACAAAGGCCAACGCAGTGAAAAAGCCCTGACTCTGGCCGTCGCCGAAATGTATTTGCAGGGCGTGTCCACCCGCCGCGTCACCGCCGTCCTGGAAAAACTCTGCGGCACCTCC
>CAMDJM010000088.1 GCA_945900785.1 Akkermansia muciniphila | reverse complement strand
ACCATGGCCTGGAGGGCATCGCGCTCCGGGGAGAACCAGAATCCGTTATACACCAGTTGGGCGTATTTGGGGATCAGGCTGTCGCGGAGGTGCATCACTTCGCGGTCCATGGTGATGGATTCCATCTGGCGGTGGGCCATGTGGAGGATGGAGCCGCCGGGAGTTTCATAAATGCCGCGGCTCTTCATGCCGACGAAGCGGTTTTCCACCATGTCCACGCGGCCGCAGCCATGCCGGCCACCCAGGGCGTTGAGGGCTTTCATGACGCCGTAGGGAGTGAGGAGCAGATACCCCTCCTCGTGGCCGGTGGGCTCCACTTTCATTTTGGCGAGGAGGTGGTCCAGGCCATCGGCCTTCAAGCCGATGCAATTGCCTTTTTCGAAGAGGAGCTGGACGTATTCCGCTTGGTCAGGGGCATCCTCGGGGGCGACGCTGAGGACATACATGCCACGCACCTCCGGGGTGGTGCCATCGAACCAGGTGTCCTCCAGCATGCCGGCTTCGAAGGAAATGTGCAGGAGGTTGCGGTCCATGCTGTAAGGTTTTTTCGCGGAGGCGGTGACAGGGATTTTGTGCTTTTCAGCAAAGGCGATCATCTCGGCCCGGCCGGGGAATTCCGCGCGGAAGTCGTCCATGCGCCAGGGAGCGAGCACTTTCACCTGAGGGGCGAGCATGGCCGCGCTGAGTTCAAACCGCACCTGGTCGTTGCCTTTGCCCGTCGCGCCATGGGCCACGGCGTCGGCGTTTTCCCTGGCGACGATGTCCAGCATGCCCTTGGCGATGCAGGGCCGGGCGATGCTGGTGCCCAGGAAATATTGCCCCTCATAAATCGCTCCGGCTTGGAACATGGGGAAGATGTAGTCGCGGGCGAATTCCTCACGCAGGTCGCCGATGTAACACTTGGAGGCTCCGGTGCTGGTGGCCTTCATTTCCAAGCCATCCAGTTCCTCCTCCTGCCCGACATCGGCACAGTAGGCGATGATTTCGCACTGATATTTTTGTTTCAGCCACTGGAGCAGCACTGAGGTATCCAATCCACCGGAATAAGCGACGACGATTTTTTTCATAGGAGCGTGGAGCAAAGCACAGCCCCCGGGAAACACAAATGGCGAAGCGGTGGGGGAAAAGCACCCAGGGCCTCCTCCTTTCATCACCCGGCCAGCGAGGTTTTCCAACATGAAACCCGGTGTCACCGGCAAAAAACAACGGATTCCTTAAAAAAGGTATTGTATTCATACCCGAGCTTTTCCTATAATCCGGATGCGGGATATTTTACGCCCCCCTTAATGCAACAACCCTAAATCATGAAAACCTCTCATTTAATTACGTTATTTGGCGCGGGACTGACGGCAGTCAGTGCCCCAGTAGCCTTGGCTGGCTCCTTTTCGGCCGATTTCAACTCAGGCGCGACTCCTCCCGGGGCCGCCCTCTTCAATGGCAACCCGGATGGAACGGCCGGGGTGATCGAGACCAATGGCGGCGTGGGTGACAGCGGCTGTCTGAAGCTCACCAAAGCCGTCAATGGAGTGACCGGCTCCATGATCATCGGCGATCTGGACTCTGGAGCCGCCGTGAAGGCTTTCGAGGCGACGTTCATGCTCCGGGTGGGCGGCGGGACCAATCCCCCGGCCGACGGCATGAGCTTCTGCTTCGCCAACAACCTGCCCGACGGCACCTTCGGTGAAGGCGGCGCGGGGAGTGGACTGCGCGTCGGTTTGGATATTTATGACAATCCCGATGACGCTCCCGCTTTGAAAATTTACTGGAATGGGGCCCGGGTGGCCACCACCGGTCGTCTGCCTCTGAGCAGCGTAACCACTGGTTCTGCTTTTGCTCCAGTCCTGATCCGGATCAATCCCACGGGCACCTTGGATGTCACCTTTGGAGGAAACCCTGTTTTCACCAACCTCGCCATCGGTTTTACCCCCATCGCTGGCGGGCGCTTCGGCTTGGGCGGACGCACCGGCGGCCTGAACACCAACCAGTTCGTGGACGATCTGGTCATCAACACCACCCTGGGTGAATTCCTTGACCCTGCGGTGCTGACCGCCCCCCGATCCCAGACCATCGTGGAGGGGTATCCTGGCTACCTCACGGTTGGGGTGAATGATGCCGCGAATGCCACTTACCAATGGGAAAAGAAAACCCCGGCCGATGGGGCCTTCAGCCCAATCGCTGGAGCGACCGAGGCGACCCTGACAACCGCCACCCTCAGCGTCGCGGATACCGGTGTCCAGTATCGCGTGGTCGTCTCAAATCCCGCAGCAACTGCCTTGACCTCTGCCCCCGCCACCCTGTCGGTGGTAGCGCTCCCCGCTTTCCCTGTCGCGACCGCATCCTACAATTTCGACGATGGCTTGACCCCTTCCGGCTCGAATGCCTATGGCAGCGCAGCCCCGCAAGCCACCGGCGGTTTTGGTGACAGCGGCTACATGCAACTGACTGAAGCCGCGAATGGCCAGGCTGGCACCTGGACGGTGGATGACCTGAACGGCGGTCTGCCGGTCGAGAGCATCGACGTCTCCTTCAAGCTCCTCATGACCCCGAACGCCGGTCAGGGCGCCGCGGATGGTTTTGGCTTCCATTGGGCCCCGGATCTCCCCGCCAGCGGCTTCCCCAATGCGGAAGAACCTGTTGGCAACGGTCTCTCCATCGGATTTGATGTTTATGACAATGGTGGCGGAGAAGCCCCCGCTCTCGATGTCTTCTGGCTGCGCAACCGCGTGGGTGGCATCAAACTGCCCTCCGACGTCCTGAACACAGACGGACAATTCGCCGATGTGCGCATCAAGCTGGCAGCCGATGGCAAACTGGACGTGGCCTTCAATGGAGAACTGATCGGCAGCCAAATCAGCCTCCCCAACTGGAGCGCCTTCTCCTCCGCCAACTATGGATTCTCCGCCCGCACCGGTGGTCTCAATCAGCGCCAGTCCATCGACGATGTGCAAATCAAGTCGGCCCTCTACACCGGGCCGATCGGATTCGTGTCCCAGCCTGTAAACAAAATCACCGTGCCTGGTCATGGGGTTTCCTTCCAGGTGACCAGCAATGACCCGACCCGCTGTGACTATCAGTGGCAGATTTCCGTGGCCAATGGAGCCTTCACGGATATTTCCGGAGCCACCGAAGCGACCTACACCACGCCGCTGCTGGCGTTCGCGGACAATGGAAACCGCTACCGCTGCCGCATCAGCCGGAACAGCGGCAGCCCTTCCACCGCCGATTCCAACCCCGCCACTCTGGAAGTTTATGACTTGGTGGCTCCCAGCAGCCCACAGATTGCGGACACCTTCAACAACGGAACCGACGCTGACAACACGGGCAGCGTCCCCACGGCGGGCCACACCTTCTCCGGCAACTACTCCTTCGAAAATGCCGGACCGGATGGCTATCTGGTGCTGACCCAGGCGGCCAATAGCCAATTCGGCACCATGGTGGTGGATGACTTCAACGGCACCACTCCTATCGGTGGTTTCACCGCCTCCGTCAAAACCCAGCTCGTCGGCAATAACCCCGCCGATGGCTGGAGTTTCTCATGGGGCCGGAATATCTCCCAGAGCATGAGCTATGGCGGCTTGGAATCCGGCGTCGGTGACGACCTGCGGGTGGGGAACTTCACCTACGGTGGTGGCGTGCGCGGCATCCGGGTCTTCTGGCGTGGGGCAGAAATCGCCAATTCCCCCCAGCCTCTGGAACTGATGCAAAGCGCCTCCGGCAGCTTTGAGGAATTCCTCGTCCGGGTGAATCCGGCCGTGGGAGCCTCCCCGGCCACGGTGGATGTGGCCCACGATGGAGTCCTGGTGGTGCGCGCGGTGCCGCTGCCCGGCCTGGTGGGCGTTTCCGGGGCCCGCTTCGCCATCGCCGCCCGCACCGGCGGGGCCAACGAATTGCACGCCTACGATGACCTGCAAATCGGCACGATCCCCTATGTCGGTCCGATCACGATCACCAGCCAATCCTCCACCTCCGTCCGCTTGGTCCGGGGCACCGGCACCACCCTGAGCGTGGCTTCCAGCGATCCCCCACGCACCACCTATCAATGGCAGCAGGCGGCCCCCGGCAGTTCGACCTTTACTGACATTCCCGGAGCCACTGATGCCACTTATACCGTTGCTTCATTCGCCCCTGCCGATAACGGGGTGGGTTACCAATGCGTCCTGACCTCCCCGCAGCCGAACACCGTCACCAGCAACCCGGTGCGCGTGGAAGTGCTGGATCCCGCCCTGCCCTCCAGTTGGGAACGGACCATCACCTTTGATGATGGTGAGGTCCCTGGACAAACCGCCACCTTCGGCAGTGCCACCATCGTGCAAAACGGAGGAGTCAATGACAGTGGTGCCCTGCGCCTGACGGAAGCCGCCAATGGACAACAAGGTGCCCTGAGACTGACTGACCAGGATTTTGGCAATCCTGTCACCGGATTTATTGCCCGGTTCTTCATGCGCATCGGCAACGGCACCAGTCCTCCTGCGGACGGATGCAGCTTCGTCTGGTCCCCTGAAGCCATCAACGGAGCCTTCGGGGAAGGCGGCACCGGCTCTGGTCTTACCGTCGCCTTTAACATCTACGGCGATCAGGGCATCAACGTCTTCTGGCGGGGTGACTCCTTTGGTAAAATCGCCGTGCCCAGCGCACTCCTCGTCTCGAACAACGATTTCCGCGAGGTCATCGTCCGGGTCAATCCTGCTGGCACTGTCGACGTGCTCTTCGAAAACCAGATCATCTACTGGCAGAAGCCTCTCGCAGGCTTCACTCCCCTCAAAAAAGGCACTTTCGGCTGGGGAGGCCGCACCGGAGGTCTGAATGCGGAGCAGGTCATCGACAGCATCCAACTGACTACCTTCACCGACAAACCATGGGTGGATGCCAGTGTCAGCGACACCGATCTGGTGGTCAACTTCGACAGCGTGCTCGAAACCTCTCCAAACCTCACGGATTGGACGCCACAGCCCGCCCAGACCAGCCCGCTGATCCTCCCCCTCTCCGGACTGAGCGGACACCAATACTTCCGCTCCCGCAGACCCTGACCGCCGGCGGAATAGACCAAACTAAACGATACCAACGGGAGGAGGCACGCGGCCACGCGTGCCTCCTTTTTTTGCCCGCGCCGGACGGGAAAAAAGGAGCGCGGACCCGTCATTTTCCCAGGTAGGTTGAGCCACTCCCGGAGAAATACCGCAGCAAAGTAAATTTCCCGGCGTATGTTGTGGGAGATGAACTGTTCTCCTTTTAACCTTTCCTGCGCCCTTGGCCTTGCCCTTGCGTTGCTCTCCCCCTTTCCCGTTTCCGGGGCTGAACTGATTGATCCCGCAGCACTGGGATTTGGCGCACCGGCCTTTACGGCAGATTTCACGGCCCAGGGCACGCTTGACTATCAAAACGAAAGCGGCGGCATTGACCTTTACGAATTCCGGGCTCTCGCTCCCCTGGCAAAGTGGGAGAGCGGTTCATGGCTCTTTGGCACTGGGCTGAATTATTCCGGAACCGGGGCCGATTTTGGCGGGGCCTCCGGCCTGGGGTCCACTACCCTGCACCAGTTGGAGGTGCGGCTTTTTACGGCCTATGAGGAGAAATCCTCGCCATGGTGGGCGTTGGGGTTTCTATCACCCGGGATCGCCAGTGATTTCAAGGACCTGGGAAGCGATGCCTTTGCCGCGACAGGGCTGGGATTGATCGGTTATCACTGGAACGCCCGTCTGGATCTGGCCGCAGGTGTCTTTGCCGGCTATCGTCTGGGCGAAGCTACCGTGCTGCCCGCTGTTGGCTTCATCTGGCGGCCAACGGAACGGTGCATCGTGCAGGCGACCCCGCCCATCCTTGCGATCGGCTGGCAGCCTAACACCGACTGGACGCTGGGCCTGGTTGGCTATCCTGCCGGGGGAAGCTGGGAAATTGGCGGAAAAAATGAAGCCGTGCGCCAAATCGATCTCACGCTGTGGCGGGCCGCGCTGAGCCTGGAGCGCCGGTTCGGCCCGCATTGGCGGGTCAGTGCCAGAGGAGGGGTGGCGTTTGGCGGGGAAGTCGAATTCCGCGATGCCTCGGAGCGCGTGTTGTCATCCTCGGACCTGGACCCGTCCCCCTTCGGAGCCTTGGCCGTGAAGTGGGCATTTTAACTATACTTCGTCGTTCTGCCAAATAGAGGTGGCGCGGGCTGCCAGCCCGTGCGGCATTCGGCCCTGCCTTCCAAGCGGGAGTTTACCATTGATTGATTCAGCGGGCTGGAAGCCCGCCGGCCGCACAGGCTGGAAGCCTGCGCCACACCTTGACAAAGTAGAGTCATTTCCCGATAGCCAGCCGCACTCTGATTTTTGCCGTGGCAACGCGGCCGGCATCGTCCATGGCCTGGACTTCGTAGTCGCCGGCCAGGGGTTGCCAGGGGAGAGGTTCCGCTGGCGGACTGGCTCCCAGGTAGCGGTTGCCGGCGAACCAGTGAATTTGTTGAATGCCGGGAGCGGCGTTGGCCTGAAGGAGCAGGCGGTTTTGTTGGGGGGCATTGGCCTGGATGTAATAGGTCAGCGCCGGTTGCGGGCTGAGAATGCGCGGCGGGGGGCCGGAGGCGGTGGTGGGCTGGGCGGTTGGGTTGGTGGGACCGCTCAGGGCGGTGGCGGCTCGCGGGAAACCGGCTTTCCGGAATTGTGCCAGGCGGTCGGCGGACCAGACTTCCACTACGGTATCCCCGATTTTTTGATGCACCTGACAACTGGTGATCGGCGACACGCCACCGATAAACCAGCCATCCTGGCAATGGGAGCAATGTTTTCCGGCCAGGTCACCGGAGACCGCACAGACAGGGACTGGCGTGACCTCTGCAGGACGGGATTCCTCCCGGCTTTTGGCAGGAAGTTTTAGCTTGGTCACCGTTTGCCAGAGCAGCGGGGCGGCCGTCCCCCGGGCGAAAAGACCGGGCATGCCGTGTCCATCGAAATGCCCGATCCAAACACAAAGCACCCAATCGCCCATCACCCCGCAGGCCCAGGCATCGCGGAACCCATTGGAGGTGCCGGTCTTGCAGGACAATCCGGCCGGGGCCCCTGGCTCGCGGCTGAGCAGGGCGTCCAGCGTCAGCCAACAGGCCGCCGGAGATAGCCTGCCCTGCTGCGGATCCGCCAATTCCGCATACAAACCTGCCAAATCCTCCAGGCGCATCTCCGTAGCCCCGATCGCGAGGGCGAGGCCCGGGTCCGGCGGCAGCCGGATGCCGGAAGACCGCAGGAAGGCCTCCAAACCCCCGTTGGGCAAACGCCAGGCCAGTTCCACCGCCGGGACGTTACGGCTGAGGCGCAGAGCTTCACTGGCGGCGATGGGACCGAGGAAGTGGCGGTCGCTGTTCTCCGGATTGTAGCCGGAAAAGCGCCGGGGAGCATCGTCCAATAACGTTTGCGGCTGGATCAGGCCGGCGTCCAGGGACAGGGCGTAGAGGAAAGGTTTCAGGGTGGATCCTGGGGAACGCGAGGCGCGGGTGCCATCCACCTGACCGGAGATGCCAAGGTCGTGAAAACCAGCCGAGCCCACAGAGGCGCGGATCTCCCGGCTGGGAGCATGGAGCAGGATCGCCGCCGCATTCCGCAGGCCCTGCGGACGCCATCGCTCAAGGAAATCAGCGATCGATTGCTCCATGATGCGTTGTTGCGGGCGGTCCAAGGTGGAGGAAACGGTGAGGGATTGCGGATCCTCCCGCAGCCGCCGCCGCGACAGGTGGGGAGCTTCCCGGGGGATGGGGGTGGGCTCCAGATGGAACTCCGCATCCAGCTCATTCGGCGGCTCACCCTGCGCCGCGCGCAGCCGGCTCATGAGCCGGGCCTGGGCCGCAGCCAACAAGGGATTCCCCCCTGCTTTCGGCCGCCGGGTGCGCGGGCTTTGCGGGATGGCGCTCAGGCTGGCCGCTTCCCGCAGGGTCAATTCCCATGCCGCCTTACCACACCAGCGGAACGCCGCCGCGCGGGCTCCTTCCACATTACCACCATAGGGTGCCAGGGTAAAATAGGCCGCCGCGATTTCCTGTTTGGAATAATGCCGCTCCAACTGGAGCGCCCGGAATAATTGTTGCAGCTTTCCTCCCACGGACCTCGTGCGCAGTTGCCACCGCAGCCGGCTCAACTGCATCGTCAGGGTGGAGCCGCCCCCCAGTTTTTGTCCTGACAATACCCCCCAGACCGCCCGCAGGAGCGACTTCCCATCCACCCCGTGATGCTGAAAAAACCGCCGGTCCTCCATCTCCAGCGTCGCCTCCAGCAGCGTCGGAGCAATCTCATCCATCCTGACCGGCAGCCGCAGCCGGCCCTCGCGCGTCGTGGTCAGGAAAATCACCTTCCCATCCCGGTCCAGCACCGTGCGCGAGTATTCCAATTCCGGCGGCAACAGGTCCGGCCTGGGCATCCGCCAGTAAACCAGCGCCATCAGCGCCAACAGCCCTGCTGAAAAAATGACCGCGCGCTTCAACCAGCGGAAGCAGCCGCGCCAAACTCCCGGCGCACCCTTCCCGGCTTCCAGACCGGAGGCAGGCGGACTTGGAGCATTTTCCATGGTGGGAGACACAACAACAGGAACGAACGGGACATGAATCCTATCCTTTCGTAAAGCGCGCACTTTACAGGGCCAGGCAGTGCCCAGGTGATGCCCCCGACCCAGTCCGCGACACCAGGACCCCGATAGTGGACAAACCGGCATTTCGCTGCATTATGAGTGAAGCGCTGCGGGCGGGTCCTCACGGCGACTTCTGCACGCGGAGACGGAGGAAGCTGCGGGCTTTGGAACTCATCGGCGCGGCGGGGCGGACAAGGACGGTTTCGCGGCCCTGCACATCCAGCGGGCCGATTTCCAGGACGACGCCGTCGGTCGTCCAGCCCGCAAGTTCGTCAGAGCGTTCGCCGATTCACAGGATGTCCGTGGCGCGGGCCGCACCGCCCGGTCTGATGAATTGGGCGGCGGGTAATTCATCGCCGCCGCGATGCTCCCGCGTGGCCAGCATGTCAGGCCGGGAGGCGGCAGACTGCGGGTCGGTGCCGAGCGCGCATTCCGCTCCGTTCGCAAAGCCATCGCCGTCGGGGTCGGCGTCAAAGGCGGCGGCGGCGGGCGTGGGGAAGTTTTGCGCCACGGTCCATGCCACACAGGTCACCGGGGTTGCCGCGGCGTCGAGTCCCACCTGATAGCCGGTAGCCAGCTTTTGCGAAACGGGCGTAAAGCCGGCCGGGACATTGGTGAATTCCACACTGGCGAAATCGCCGGAATTGGGAGTGCCGGAGTCATTTGGGATCACCATCCAGCGGTCGCCGCTGACCGGTGCAAGGCTGCCGAAGTTGATACGCAGCGTTCCGCCATAGGTCATGACGGCCGGACCCTGTTGGTTGATGAGCGCCCATTGACCGGTCTGGGCGGGGCGTCCAGCTACAGGGAATCGAAATATCCCACCTTAATGCCGGCCGCGACGACCGGCTGGGAAAAGGTCACGGAAATCGGAGCCATAAAACCTGCAGGGCCGCTGAGGCCGGGCTTCGAATCCGAGATGTTGTCATTCCTGATCGTGCCACTGAACGAAACCGTCACGTCCCCAATGGCGGTCGTCCGGGTGACGGACGGATTCCCGGTGCCAATGGGAAGCTCAGTGAATGTAATAGCAGGCGCCGAAGCCGTGAAGGAATTAGGTCCGGAATTCCCGGGACCCGCGTGCAGCGGGGACGACAGAGCCAGGACCACAAACATGCCGGAGAGCATCTTCCAAACGGTATCTGAAAGGAATTTGCTTTTCGCGGGTGGCGTCATTGGCGGGGCCCGGAACGGAGAGAGAGGGGTGGAAGAGCGGAATTGCAGTAAAGAAGGATGAAACGCGCGGAACCAGAGGTGGTTGACGGTGACTTTTCAGGATGTCGGCGTATAGCATTCCTTCCCGCCGTGCCAATAATTTTTTAGCAGCGGATTTCGCATGGCTGGTCGTCTTGCTTCAAACCGGTAGCCGTTGAGCGTCAAGGGTATTCGAGGACGAACGTGCGTTTATCCATCATTTCATCCGGGCTCTGCGGTCACGCTTCGCCGGGTGCAGGCCGCCCGCGCGGTCAGGCTGTGTCTCCGGGATCGGTTTCCTGGGCTTTGCAAGTTGTGCCGGTGGTTGCCGCGCAGCGAGGTCGCCGCAGCGGAGGAAGACCCCGACGTGAGTGATGGTGTCGGGGCGCAGGGGGCCCTATGGCGGGACGGTGATCCTTTTCGTAGCCGTCGGGGAAATCGTCCCAGCAGTGGTCAATCAGTTGCCGGAGGGGAGAGGCGCTGCCGGGCCCCGGCCCTCTGTCAGGACCGGTGGGGGCTGCGCCGGGGCCGCCGTTGCGCGTGGAGTTGTCCTGCGGCAGCCGGCTGCTGGTGGGTGGGCAATGCCCGGCAGGCTGACCTCGCGGCTCCACTCCTGCCACGAGGAACTTGCCAGCCCATCCTTCGGGTTGCGCCTGCCCCGGGGCCGCGTTATGCCCGCTGCCTACGGAGAATTTCCATGTCCACTAAACCAAAACATTTTCACTTTATCGGCATTTGCGGAACCGCCATGGGCGCGGTGGCTGCGGCCATGAAAGAGCGCGGCTATAAAATCACCGGCAGTGACAGCGCCGTATATCCGCCCATTTCCACCTTCCTCGAAAGCCGTGGCATCAAGCTGGAACGCGGCTACCGCGCCAGCAATATTCCGGAAAAGGCCTATGTCATCGTCGTTGGAAACGCCATCTCCCGGGGGAATGAGGAACTGGAGGAAGTGCTGAACCGCAAGCTGCGTTACGTCTCCATGCCGGAGGTGCTGAAGGAATACTTCCTCCACGGAAAGCGGAATTTCGTCGTCAGCGGCACGCATGGCAAGACGACCACCACCTCCCTGCTCACCTGGATGCTCAGCAAGGGCGGCAAGGATCCGAGCTATCTCATCGGCGGCATCCCCCGGAATTTTGAAGGCGGGGCGAAGTTCACGGAGAGCGAATTCTTCACCATCGAAGGGGACGAATACGACACCGCCTTCTTCGACAAGCGCTCCAAATTCCTCCACTATCTGCCGGAGGCCGTGATCATCAATAACATCGAATTTGACCACGCCGATATTTTTGAAAATTTGGAAGCCATCAAAAAAAGCTTCCGCCTGCTCGTCCGCGTGGTGCCGCGCAATGGCATCATCTTCGCCAATGGCGACGACCCGAACTGCCTTGATGTCACGAAGGACTCCCATGCGCCGGTCGTCAAAGTCGGCTTCGGGGCCAATAATGACCGCCGCATTTCCGATGTGATCTATGGGGATGACAGCACCGATTTCACCATCAACGCCCAGCGCTACAAGCTGCCGATGAATGGGGACTACAATGTCCGCAACGCGGCCATGGCGGTGTGCAGCGCGGAATTCGCCGGCATGAGTCCTGCCAAAATCGCGGACGCTCTGGCTGCCTTCAAGGGCGTGGCCCGCCGTCAGGATCTCCGGGGCGAGGTGAATTGCGTGAAGGTCATCGACGACTTCGGACATCACCCCACGGCCATCAAGGAAACCACCACCGCCCTGAAGCGCCGCTATCTGGCCCCGGGCGGGCGGCTTCTCGCCATTTTCGAGCCCCGCTCCAACAGCACCCGCCGCAAGGTTTTTCAAAATGAACTCGCCCTGGCCCTGGGGGCCAGTGAAATGGTGATCCTGGCTCCTGTCGCGGACATGCATAAAATCCCGGAAGCTGACCGTCTGGATGTGGATCATCTCCTCGATTCCATCCGCACCATGGGCCGCGAGGTTTTCATGGAAGCTGATGTCGACCACATCGTGGCCCGCGCCGTCACGCTTGTAAAACCGGGCGACAGCATCGCCGTTTTCAGCAATGGCGGCTTTGGCGGCATCCACGAAAAGCTGCTCGAAGCCTTGAAGTCACTGCCCACCCGATAAGCGGAAACGGCCGCTTGCCCTGAAATTTCTTATCAGGATGGCCGCCCGGCCATAAAACACTCCGATGCAGTTAAAGCCCTTTTCCTGGATGACCCCGGCGATCTCCGTCGGCCAGAGCCTGATCATTCCACCACAACGCGGCGTCCTCGCCATCGCCCCCATCAAGGCCGGGGAAATCGTGATGGTGATGGGCGGTCCCATCGTGGATATTCCCACCCACAATGAAATTGGGACGTTCGGTGAGGAATTCGGCATGGATATCTCGGAGCACTTTTCCTTTTGTCCCAGCAATGAGGAGGAACTGGAGCGCATGCCGCAGTTCTTCATCAACCACAGTTGTGAGCCGAACTGCGGATTCTTCGATCAACTCCAGATGGTCGCCCTGCGCGACATTGCCGCCGGAGAGGAGATCACTTACGACTACGGCCTTTGTGCTCTACAGCAATCCTGACAACCAGCACCGGTTTTCCGTGAACTGCTGCTGTGGGGTGCCGGCCTGCCGCAAAAACATCACCTGCGACGATTGGAAAATCCCGGCGCTGCATGAGCGCTTCGGGCGGTGGTTCCAGCCCTTCCTTAAAAAGCAGTATCATGATCTGCACCCGGATCAGTCAGCCGCTCCCCACCTGGAAATTCCTTGTGCTGTCACCGTCTCGCCAGCGGTTCCGGAGGACGCTTTTCCCCGGCAATCCTATCACGCCATCCATCCCCAGTTCCAGACACCGCCCCCTTGACTTCACGGGGGCAGCCACCAGGGCTCTTCCTATGCCTTGCTTGCCTATTCCTCTGCCCCTGCAGCCCGGCCCCTGGCTGCCGGAAATCGATGCCGCCTGGCTCCGGCAGCACCGCAGTCATGGGGTGACGCATCTTCTGCAACGCTGGCGTGCTATTGCCCGCAGCGCACGCCTCCAGCTCACGCTGCTCCATGAAACGGCGGGCTATCCGGTTTATTTTCTAACTTCCCGCCGCGTCAGCGCCCGGCCACTGTATTTCAGCGCCGGAGTCCATGGTGATGAAACCGGGGCGGTGATGGGCCTCCTGGAATGGGCGGAGCGCTCCACCGCGTGGTTGCGTCAGGCGGATGTGATCCTGGTGCCACTCTTCAACCCCGCCGGGCTGGCGCTCAATACGCGCGGTGATGCCAATGGCGCGGATTTGAACCGCTGCTTTGACCACCCGGACCACCCTCACATTCAAGGCTGGCTCCGCGCCATGGCTCCCTACCAGCCCCGCACCGCCGTATGCCTGCATGAGGACTACGACGCCCAGGGCCTTTATGCCTATGAGCTGAACCGCCACCCCCGGCATCAGCTGGCCCACCACTGCCTGGAGCTTTCGGACCCGATCCTCCCCCGCGAGACCCGCCGCAACATCGAAGGCCGCCGCGCCCGGCAGGGCATCATCCGCGTGCGCCGCATCCCCCTGTTTGAGAACCTTCCGGAAGCCCTCGTCCTTTATCAAAATAGCACGCCACGCGCCCTCACGTTTGAGACGCCCTCCGAGTGCTGCCTCACCGTCCGCACCCGCGCCCAGGCCCGGCTGGTGCAGGCCATCTGCGATGAGGATGCCACCCGGCCTTACGACAGGTAAAGCCCTTCAAGGCGGATCACCGCCGCCACGCCAGGAGCCACCAAGGGCTCCCAGTCCCCGCCAGTGCGGCGAGCCTGCCGCACTTCTGTGGAGGAACCGGGAAACTCCCCCCGCAGGAAAACCGCCTTCGCCCCCGGACGCGGCGCGGGGTGGATCCCCTCCCTCGTGAACACCAGAAACGTCACCAGCGAAGCGAGGTATTCCCAGCGCTGCCAGCGTTCCAACTGCTGCCACTGGTCCACCCCCATCAGCCAAAACCACTCCGTCCCTGCCCTGCCCTCCCGGGAAAACTGCTCCGCCGTTTGCCACGAAAAGCTAGGCCCGGGCCGCCCCAGTTCCTCCCGGCTCACCGTGCCCCACTTGGTAGCTTCCCCGGCCAGGGCCGCCTCCAGCATCTCCACGCGCAGGTCACCCGCCGCCACCGGCCCGTGCGCCTTCAGCGGAGACTGGGCGGCAGGCAGAAAAATCACCTGCTCCAGCCCCACCTGCTCCACCGCCGCCCGGGCGATTGCCACATGGGCCGGATGCACCGGGTCAAAACTGCCCCCATACAAAGCCACGCGGCGGATTTCATCACTCATCCGTGCACGATTCATCCAGCATCCAGGAAAAAAAACCACGGATTTGCCAAAACCACCCGGCAGAAAACCGCTTGGATCAGGGCGCGCCCAATTCATCCACCAGCCCTCGCTGGCGGTCCGCCGCATTGCGGGCATCCACACTGCCCACGAAGATCATCAGCTTCCCGCCCTCCGGCAGTTTCGCCTTCACTAGCTTCCCGAGCGCCCGGCCCGCTGCATAATTATTGGTCCCCAGGTAAACCTTCCGCGCACTCGCCGGCGCATCACTATCATGCGTCACCAAGGGCATTTTCGCCGCCACCCTGGCCAGCAGCTCCCCCTGACTATCCGGTGAAATCACGGAAATCGCCATGCCCTGCACCTCGCCCTTTTGCAAAAGGCTCTCGATCAGGCGGTTCTGCTCGGCAGCTTCCTGGAGGGATGGCATTTGGAAATCCACCCCAATCCCCAACTCCGCCTCCGCCTTCAGGCAACCCGCCCGGGCTTCCTCCCAAAAGGACCCCTGATTATTGGAGACAAAAGCGAACTTCAAGGTCGCCGGGGCCGCCGGAGCAGCCGTTTTCGCCGCTGACAGACGTGCATTCACGCCCGTCCGGTAGGCCGCCACGTTTTCCCTGGTCACCACTTCCACTGGAATATCGATCAGCCCATCCTTCCCGGGCACTGCCCCACCTTCGCTGAGGGATTTCAGCACCTTCATGGACTGATAGCCAAATTCAAAGGGCTGCTGCACCACGGTGCCTTCCAGGTGACCGGCCTCAATGGCCTCCAGGGATTCCTCCAGGCCATCAAACCCAAACACCTTCACCTTCCCCAACACCTCCCGCCCGTTTTTCTGGGCCTCACGCAGGGCTTCCACCGATTTCGGGCCATTGTAGGCATAAATGCCGATCATCCCGGCCAGATCCGGATGGAGTTGCAGGGTATTTTCCGCGTTTTGCTTCGCTACGGTAAAATCCGCATTGTCCGTCCGGGTGCCCAGGATGGTGAATTTCCCCGCCTTGATCCCCTCACCGCCCGGCGCTCCGGCATCCTGCTTCCGGCAAGCCACCGGCCCTGCCAGCATGACCGCCAAACCCACCAACCCTGATTTAAGTAAAAAGCTTCTATTCATGGCCCCGGATTACCGCACCCGCCCGCATCGGTAAAGATCATTTCTGCCAGCACGGCTTTTTTCAGCACAGTTCCGCCTTTACCCGGGCCGGCCTGACGCCCACCGTCCGCCCTTTCATCATGCGCACCGAGGACTTTGACTATCACCTGCCCGCAGCACTGATCGCCGGACGCCCCCCTGAAAAGCGGGACGGTGCCCGCATGCTGCTCGTGGACCGCAAGGCCGGCACCATCCAGCACCGCCACTTCACAGACTTTCCCTCCCTGCTCCGGCCGGATGATCTGGTCATCCTAAACAATGTCCGCGTCGCCCGGGCCCGTTTTTACTCGGACGATGGCCGCTTCGAACTCCTCCGCCTGCAAATGCTCGGCAACCAGTCCTGGCACTGCATGGCCAAGCCAGGCAAACGGCTCGCTCCCGGCAGGCAACTCATCGTCGGAGGCTGCACCGGAACCGTCACAGAGGTGCAGGCGGATGGCACCCGCATCATCCAGTGGGACCGCGAACCGGATGAGGAGTGCCATGGCCACCTCCCCCTGCCCCACTACATGAACCGGGAGGATGACGCTGCCGACAGCGAGCGCTATCAAACCGTTTTCGCCGCCCGGGACCACACCACCGCCATCGCCGCCCCCACCGCCGGATTGCATTTCACCCCGGAAATCCTGGCCGACCTGCGCCACACCTTCATCACCCTCGAGGTCGGGGCTGGGACCTTCCAGCCCGTCAAAGCCGAAAACCTGAAGGATCACGTGATGCATACCGAGCGCTATCAGGTCACCCCCGCCTCCGCCGCCCTGATCGAAGCCGCGCCCCGCCGCATCGCCATCGGCACCACCGTCACCCGCGTCCTCGAGCACGCCGCCGCCGTTCACGGCCAGGTCACCGCGCATGCCGGGGAGACCTCCATCTTCATCCACCCGCCCTACCAATTTCAAAGAGTGGACGCCCTGCTGACGAATTTCCACCTGCCCAAATCCACCCTCTTCATGCTGGTCTGCGCCTTCGCGGGCACGGACCTGATGCGCCAGGCCTATGAGGAAGCCATCAGCGCACGCTACCGCTTTTACAGCTACGGCGATTGCATGCTGATCGTCTGATCCAGCCTACCCGCGCGGGCACCGCCGTTTTCCCGGGTGCCAAATAAAAGGCTGGCCCAAAGCCCGGACCCGTGCAAAATGTCAGGCCGTTTCCCCTCATGCCTTTACCCTCCCCTGCCAAACCCCGGCCTGCCTACCCTGGGCCGGCGGCGGTCCTTTTGCCGGTCATCGCCGGATTGGGCCTGCTCTGGTGGCTGGGCTGGCTCTGGCGGAGCGAGCGCGACCGGAATACCGCCCTGCGGAGCGAGATCACCGAACTTCGCCTCGCGCTGAGGGCCGCCGCCTCACAGGAAAGCCTCATCGCCGACGCCCGCCAGCGTGCCGCCCGGCTGGAAGAGACCCTCGAAGTCATTCGCCGCAGCCCCGTCCCACCGCCGGTTCCCGCCGCGCCGGACCCCGCGCAGGCCGCCTCTGCCCTCGAGTTGGAACGCGTCATCAGCTTTCTCCGGGAGGAACTCAACGCCGCCCATGAAACCATCGGCCACCTTAAACAGGAGGAGGCCGAAAACAAACCCCAAACCACCAAAAACAAATCTTCCCGTAGCAGGAACAAAAAGGAAAACTACTGATCCCCCGCCCGGCTGAAGGCTTTCCGGATGCAAAAAAGCCGGCCACGGATTCCTGAAACAATGATGGTGGTGAAGCCTGAAATTCATGCCATCGGTAAGCCGTTTCCTCCGCTCCCGCCATGCCTGAATCCGATCTCCCGCCTGCCCGCCCCAAAATGGACCCCGCCACCACTCCTCCGGAAGCGGCGGCCAAAGCGGCCCCACCCCGGGCCAAACCGGAAAACCCGATCCACAACCTGCTGTGGAACGTGCTGGTGCCGGTGGTGATCCTGACGAATTTAAACAAGGACACCGCCCTCGGGCCGAAGGGGGCTCTCCTTGTCGCCCTGCTCTTTCCCATCGGCTATCAAATCTACGATTACCGCCTGCGCCGGAAATGGAATCTGTTTTCCTTTATCGGGTTCATCAGCGTGCTGCTCACCGGCGGACTGGGACTCATGACCATGAGCGCCCAGGTCTTCGCCTGGAAGGAAGCGGCGGTGCCGCTCATCCTGGGGTCCTTGATTTTCTTTTCCCACAAAGGCAAAAAACCATTGGTCAAGACCCTGCTGATGAATCCCGACCTCTTCGACATGACGAGGATCCATCATGAAATCGAAAAATCCTCCAGCCAGGTGGCCTACGAACGGCTGCTCTGGACCAGCACCCTGCTCCTCACCGCCTCCATGTTATTGAGCGCCGTGCTGAATTACTTCCTTGCGATCTATTTCCTCGAAGGCAAGACGCCCGGCTCGCCGGAATACACCGCTGCCATCGGAGCACAAACCGGCTGGGGTTACCTCGTGGTGGGCGTGCCCAGCATGGCGGTGATGGCCTATGCGCTCTTCCGCCTGTTCAAGGGCTTGAAAGCCCTGACAGGATTGTCCTCGGACGACCTCTTGTTGCCCCGTTAGGCGGATTCAGCGCGCTGGCACCGGCGGGACCGGTGCCGGAGGAGGGGTGACTTTTTTTTGCACCCAGCCTGCGGCATTGCCCACCCCGTGTCGCACCCCGCTGGTGCCTTTGGTCAAGCTGGCTTTCGCCCGCTCCAGAAAACTGGGCGGCCGCGGCGCAGGAGGCGGCGGCCCACCGGCCACCGCCAGAGGACGGCGGAACCAGGTTTGCGTGAGCACCGTGCCTGTGCTGGCTCCTACCGAGACTTCCCCGACCTTCATCCCCTGGGCATTCAGCAGTGTGATGAACCAGGCCGCATTGTTGGAGAGTTCCAGGCAACGGAGCTGATATTGCAGCCCGTCGAATCCAACCTTGGCCGTTCGGGCCGCCTGCTCCGCTTTCGTAAAGGCGGCATCCGAGTCAATGGCGAGCCGCGCCATGGGCAGGGCGGTGCCGGAAATGCCGTTGGCCTTAGCGGGAGGGATCACCCCCTCCGCCACAATCGCCCCCTTGGTGACGAAGAACACACGCACCGCGTTTTGCCGGTCGCGGGCCACCACCCGCCAGACGGCGGGCTGGGGGACCCCGTTCTCCCCGTAAAGATGCAACATCCGGGACAGGTAATCCGCCCCGCGATCCCGGGCGACCAGCCGCATGGCGGCCTTGCCCGTCGCTTGGGCGCAAGCAATGGACGGTGCCGCAAGGGCAAGAAGGCTGATGAAGAGAACCTGGCGGGTCATATGGTTAAGATAACTTGGAAGTTAATTTATACGGCAGTTTTCAGCATAGCCAAGTCAAAATTGCCATCCCGCAGGTGTCTTTTCCGATCCCCGGGCCTCCGGGAAGTGAACGTGCCACGGAGTTCGTGGCATCATTCGTCCCCGGCTTTCAGCAGCCCCAGCTTTTTGAGCTTAGGGATGGTGCTCGACTGGCAATAACGGTAGTTGCCCGTTTTATTGGGGACGTTTTTATCGAAATAATCCTGATGGTAGCCCTCTGCTTTATAAAACGTGGCGGCTTTGGTGATTTCGGTGACGATGGGTTTGGGGAATTTGCCGCTTTGTCCGACCTCGGCTTTGATCTTTTCCGCCAAGGTTTTTTGCTCGTCGGTGTGGTAGAAAATCCCGGAGCGGTATTGCGTTCCATGGTCGGCACCCTGGCTATTCAGGGTCGTGGGATCGTGCATTTCAAAAAAGAGATGCAGCAGGGTATCGAGTGGCAGCACCGTGGGATCGAAGACCACCTCCACCGCCTCCGCATGCCCGGTCAGCCCTGTGCAGATGTCCTCGTAGGTGGGATTTGGGGTTTTCCCATTGGTGTAGCCGCTGGTGGCGGATTCCACCCCTTTGGTGCGCTGCAGGATGACTTCGGTGCACCAAAAGCAACCGGTGGCGAGAGTGATGGTTTCCATTTTTTTAGTGGGGACAGGAGCCGTGGGTTTAGCCACCGGCACAGGCTCGGCGGCAGGGGAGGTAAAAAGCGTGCCCGCAAGGGCGGCTAAGGACAGCAGGAAATGGCGGATTTTCATAGATGGGTAACGATTGGAGCGCCGACCCCGGCAATTTATTTCAGAAAAGTGCGGCTGTTCCCACTGGGAGTGGCGCGCGTCCCGCCGCCATTTTAATTCTACTTTGCTAAATTCCCCGTGGCGCAGGCTTCCAGCCTGTGCGGCCAGCGGGCTTCCAGCCCGCTGATTCCCCAACTTAACAAAGTATAATTAATCACCACCCAACACCCGCTTCATAAATTACTGTCGTTCCCCAAAAGCCCTGCCAAAAGCCTCCCGGATTTTTGCATCCAGTTGCGGGGTGCGGCCTTGGTCGCGGATCCGATCATCAAGGAGAATGCGGCACAGCGCTTGCACCGCCTCAAAAACGGGCCCCACTCCATCCAACGCACAAAGCAATGGGCGGACTCCTTTTTGGGCGAAATGACGGACGATTTCGATGTCCGTTTCGCTCCAAAACCGTCCATCACTCCGATACCAAGACAAGGTTTGCTTTGCCGCGTCCAACAATTCCAGCGCATACAGTTTCTCGAAGTATTGGTGCACCTGGCCATGCAGAAATGTCAAGTAGTTCCCCTCAAACACAACACCTGGGAATTCAGGATGGAGGGCACGGTGCGCCATCAGGACGACGTATTGGGATTCCAGGCTGAAGTCCCAATCCTTAATCGCCTCCAGTTGGGCAACGATCTCTGCTTCCGATGGCACCGGGCCTGTGCACACGAACTGCCGGAGCATCCGAATGGATTCACTGAGCTGCTGATTGATCTGGTGAAATCTCAAAGTATTCCGGGAGGTGAAGATGATCTGCGATGCCCAGCTGGAACCTCAGGGCTTTTCCTTAAGCGATTTCACTGCGGCCTGCACGGCCGGGTCAGCCGCAATGATTTTTTCCAAACCCGCAGGATTCCAGTTCAGCCCCTGGGTGATCTTTTGCTGGATATCCCGGCGCACGGTTTCATCCGAAATTTGAAGGCTGAGGCGCAAGGCGAGGGCGGGGTCCGAGGACATGATGGAGCGGGCCATGGCCCGATGACAGGATTCGCGGGTGGCGGGGTCATC